>NZ_LOYP01000053.1:0-734 GCF_001526365.1 Burkholderia sp. MSMB1835 | reverse complement strand
ACGCAGCACGCCGGTTACCGTGCCAACCACGCCACCAAGCCCACCGGTCGGGTCACCCACTCCACCCAAAGCACCCGTCACCGTACCGACTGCGCCACTTGCCGCGTTGCCCACCGTTCCGACGACGCCACCGAGACCACCTGACCCACCGCCAACACCACCCAACGAGCCAGTCAGCGTTCCGACTGCACCCGTGGCCGTGTTAGCTACCGTTCCAACGACACCGCCAAGGCCGCCCGTCCCGCCGCCGATACCACCCAGCGCACCGGTCACCGTACCGACCACACCACCAAGACCACCGGCCGGATCGCCGACACCACCCAAGGCGCCCGTCACCGTACCGACTGCGCCGCTTGCCGCGTTGCCCACCGTTCCGACAACGCCGCCCAGACCACCGGTCCCGCCGCCAACACCACCCAACGCGCCAGTCAGCGTTCCGACCGCACCCGTGGCCGTATTCGCTACCGTGCCAACAACGCCGCCGAGACCGCCAGTCCCGCCGCCAACACCACCCAGCGCGCCAGTCAACGTTCCGACTGCACCGGTGGCCGTATTCGCGACCGTGCCAACAACACCGCCGAGGCCACCAGTCCCGCCGCCACCGATGCCGCCCAGTGCGCCAGTCAGAGTCCCAACTGCACCCGTCGCCGTGTTCGCGACCGTGCCAACAACGCCACCGAGACCACCCGTCCCGCCACCGCCGACACCACCCAGAGCACCGGTTACCGTGCCAA
>NZ_LOYP01000052.1:0-431272 GCF_001526365.1 Burkholderia sp. MSMB1835 | reverse complement strand
AAAGAAACGCTGCAAAACCAACCTTGAAACCGGACATTTTTAAATGGCTGGAAGGTGGACATCTGAATCCGGGTATGACATGTGTTGTAGTGGCTAGATGGAAATGTCCGCTTTGGGGGTGCGGCGGAATTCTTGGACTGGTTTATGTCGTCAGCCCGAGGCTCTCCCGGTATTCAAGCGCGTTTGGCAGGCCACCTGGAGCCCCCACGAATACGCCTGTCGGGCTTTGCGATATCGTTTTGCCCATACATCGCTCACCACCGCGATCAACGCTGTGACAGCGCCCGACGAAGCGTTTTTCGGCGCGATTGCTCAGAGCAGCGCGGACGGCATCGGCGCTTCTTCGTACCCGCCCCACACCGATTGATCGTAGTCGACGACGGAGCCGGTCATCAGACCTGACTCGTCCGTCGCAAGAAAGGCGACAGCACGGGCCACCTCGCACGGGTCGATGAGTCGGCCGAACGGCAGGCGCGCAGCGGCCTCGTCGAGCCATCCGTCCTTCGCGTCGTGATAGGTGCGCATGATTCGGTCCTCGCCCTCGGAAGCCATCCACCCGACGTTAAGCGCGTTCACGCGAATCCGGTTCTTCAGCAGCGCGAACGCCGTATTTCGCGTGAGCGTGGCGAGCGCTCCCTTGGACGCGCAATAGGCCACAATGAACGGCTGCCCGGCCTTGCTCGACATCGAGCAGATATTGACGATCGTACCTTGCGTCCTGGTCTCGCGCATGAGCCTGATCGCGTCTTGCATCAGAAAAAACGGCGCTCGCACGTTGGTGGCAAAGATTTCGTCGAAGCGCTCGGGCGTAGTGTCGAGGATGGTGCCGCGATCCGTCATCGCCGCCGCGTTCACGAGCGTGTCGACCCGGCCAAACGTCCCGGCCGCTGCCGCGATGACGGCGCGGCAATCGTCGACACGCGAGAGATCCGCAGCGACGAATGTCACCTCCGTGCCGAATTCGCGTTCGATCGCGCGCGCCTTCGCCTCTCCTCGTTCCACCGATCTGCCGCAAATCACGATGCCGCGCGCGCCGCGTTGTGCGAACAGCGTCGCAATCGCCGCACCGAGACCCTGCGTGCCGCCCGTCACGACGGCCACCTTTCCTTCGAACTGTTTCATTCACCCCTCCCGTCGACCGGATGGACCGAACGATACGGTCTCGTCCGGGATATATGAAATTTTTCACAATGACTAAGGAATACGAATCATTGACAGCATTCGTCATTCATCGCCCATTACCGCCCCTCGACACTACCTCATGCCAGCTCACCCCGCCCCACACCGCCACGCATGTTCCGCGAGCGCTTGCGCAAAGCGCGCCGGCGCCCAATTTTCGCGCAGCGCACGCAGCATCAGCGCCTGCTGGCTTTCCGGTGCAAGCCCGGCGACGGGCGGATCGCGATCGAGGTTGGTCGGAAACGGATAGCCTTCAGCACAGGCCGCCACTGCGGCTGCAGCCTCGGCATCGCTCACTCGGCCGGCTGCGCGTCGCTCGCGCAGTATCGGATAGAGCGTATCGCACATCCGCGTGCGATCGAGCGTTTCCATCGCGCGGCCGTACGCCGACGATACCTGCAGCAGATTCGCCATTCGCTGAATGTCGGCAGTTCGATTCGCGCCAGCCGCGTGGAAGACGGCCGGATTGAAGAACACCGCGTCGCCCTTGGCGAGCGGCAACTGGACGAAGTTTGCTTCGAAATACTCGCGAAAGTCCGCGCGTCGCCATGCGAGATAGCCTTCATCGTAGCGCTGCGAGTACGGAAGAAATTTCGTCGGGCCGCTTTCCACCGGCATGTCGCCGTGCGCGACCGCGCCCTGCAGAGTCAGAAACGGCGACATGCGATGAACGTGGGCAGGATAGCGCTCGGCTTGCTCGACCGTCTGGAAGCCGAGATGGTAATCACGATGCGCCTGCTGAGCGTCGCCGCCCGGACGCACCACGTTGACCTGGGTCGTCATCTGGTAGCAGGGGCCCAGCCACGCCTCGCACACCGCCATCAGCACCGGATTCGAAAAGTACGCCGCGAATACCATAGGTGCGCTCGTGCAGAGCTTTTCGTGCGCATTCCAGATCCGGTCGTTCGCCCCCGCCTTCGCGAAATGGTCGCCGCCGGCACCGCGCGCGCGCTCCGTGTCGATGATCGACTCGAAGACGGCGGTTGCATCATCGATCGTGCGCGTATCGCCCCATGCATGCCGAAGCACCAGTACCCCGGCACCGTCGTGAAGGACGCGCGCCCATTCGGCCTGTAACGCAGCGCGCCGAGGCGCATCGAACACGGCGCCCTCGAGTTGCCGGCAGTCGTACACCGGAATGCGCTCGCGGATGTCGGCCGCAAATCGCGGATCGCTATGGTCGGGTCGCGCCAATTGCGCAGCCAATGCGCTCACGGTACATGCCCGTTCGGTATACCACGGCCGCTCGTCAGCTCGTGCTCGGTCGTCTCCGGCTTTCACGTGTCTCCTCCATTGCGTATCGATCCGGAATCGAGGATAGCGGCAGCCGATGGCGAGCAGGTATCATAAACACATCAAAAAACCATCAAACTCACGCGCCGACCATGGCCCATCGCTTTCTCGTCAAGGAAATCGCCCTTCAGGCGGGGCTCGGCACAGCAACGGTCGACCGCGTCCTCAACAGGCGCGCGCACGTTCGCGAACATACGCGAAAACGCGTCGAGCAGGCCATCCTCGAGTTGGAACGGCAGGAACTGCAACTGGCAGTCGCGGGACGCAAGCTCATCATCGACATCGTGGTGGAGGCGCCCGCACGCTTCGCCGACGAAATCCGGCATGGCCTGGAAACGGAATTGCCCGGGCTCCACCCGGCCGTCTTCCGGCCACGCTTCCTGACGCGCGAGAAGATGACGGTAGTCGAAATCGTCGACGCGCTACATGCAATCGGCCGCAGGGGGAGTCACGGCGTGTTCCTGAAAGCGCGCGACGTCCCGGAAGTTGTCGATTCAATTGCCGAATTGCAGCGGCGCGGCATTCCGGTCGTCACAATCTTTACCGACATTCCGCTGTCGGCGCGCATCGCTTACGCAGGGCCCGATAATCGCATCGCTGGCGCCACGGCCGCTTATCTGATCGGCCAGTGGCTCGGTAACAGGCCCGGCAATGTGCTGATTACCATGAGCGACGAACGTTTCCGGGGCGAGGAGGAACGCGAAATCAGCTTTCGGCGTGCGTTGCGCAGCCGACATCCGGAACTCGCGCTCGTGGATGCGAGCGGTGGCGGTGGGCTCGACTCACTTACGTGGGAACGCGTGCATCGCGTGCTCGACTCGCACGGCGACATCGCCGCCGTCTACTCGATGGGTGGCGGCAACGTCGCGATACTCCGCGCTCTCGACGCCCAGCGACAGTCGCCGCGCTGCTTCATCGGCCACGATCTGGACCGCGACAACGTGCGTCTGCTACGAGCCGGCAGGCTACAGGCAGTGCTGCATCACGATCTCCGAATGGATATGCGCTCGGCGTGCCAGCATGTGATGCGCTTTCACCGGCTACTGCCTGCTTCGGTCACCCCGTCGTCGTCGCCTGTCGTCGTCGTGACGCCGGAAAACATTCCCGAGCACGTCGAAAGCAGGCTCCGGTGAACGCCGCCAAACAAACCTGGCCGTCGGTCTGCCAAAGCTGGTGAACCAAACGTGAGCGCCCTGCCCGTTCAGGCGCCGTGCCTCGCCGGCATTCGGTTGCGGCTTGCGCAGCGCGATCAGGCCTTGCGCGCAACAACACCCACCGGCGAAGCTGGCGCGCGTTTCGGTGCGGTCTTGTAGTGCGTGCTGTACAGCGCCGCGCCGACGAACACCAGCCCGCCGACCAAGTTGCCGAGTACCGTCGGGATCTCGTTCCACAGCAGATAGTCGACGATCGTGAAGTGGGCGCCGAGCATCAGGCCGGACGGGAACAGGAACATGTTCACGACCGAGTGCTCGAAGCCCATGTAGAAGAACACGAGGATCGGCATCCACATCGCGATCACCTTGCCGGGTACGGACGTCGACATCATCGCCGCGACCACGCCGGTCGACACCATCCAGTTGCACATCACGCCGCGCACGAACAGCGTGAGCATGCCGGCGGCGCCGTGCGCCGCATAACCGAGCGTGCGTGCTTCGCCGATACCGCCGATCTTCTGTCCGATTGCGTTCGGCGCTTCCGAAAAGCCGAATGTGAAGATGATCGCCATGAACAGCGCGACCGTCAGCGCGCCCGCGAAATTGCCGAAGAACACCAGCGTCCAGTTGCGAAACACGCCTCCCCAGGTCGCGCCGGGCCGGCGATCGATCACCGCGAGCGGCGCGAGCGTGAAGACGCCCGTGAGCAGATCGAAGCCGAGCAGGTACAGCATGCAGAATCCGACCGGAAACAGCAGCGAACCGGCCAGTGCGTTGCCGGTGTTGATCGTGATGCTGACCGCGAAGGCGGCCGCGAGCGCGAGGATCGCGCCAGCCATGTACGCGCGAATCAGCGTATCGCGGGTCGACATCGACAACTTCGATTCACCGGCGTCGACCATCCTGGTGACGAATTCGTTGGGCGTGAGGTAGGCCATGGTGTGCGCTCGTAAAGTTGGACGAAAAAAAACGCGCCAGGCACTCGCTCGACATGCGAGTGCCTGGCGCGGACGCTGTTATCCACGTAATCGGCCGCCACGGTTGGACATGGCGCGATCGTCAGGCCGCCATTAGCCCGACGACCGAAATGTTCGCAATTTCCATACCAGTGACGGAGATATCTCGATGCAGGCTGGCCAAGCGCGAAATGCCCGCGGGAGCATGCCGCAGCCGAACGCAGTGAATCGCACTCGCGCGGTGCAAACTGCACTTCGTGCATGCGCTTCGGGCGCCGCCGCGGTGCGTGAAGCGCGGTGCATTCCTGTCAGGTCGTGCCGTCGTCGTGCTGTGTCCGCGACGCGCTTCGCTGCGTACGGCGTCGCGCAGAAGGCTGCGCGTGCTCGTCGATGAATCGCTCGGGCGACGTCAGCGCGTCTTCCGCGATATCGGCAAGCGGCCGATTGCCGTCCATCGACGCTTTCTGCAGCATCCGATACGCTTCGTCCTCCCGCAGGCTGAAGCGCGTCATCAGCGTATTTTTCGCGCGCTGCACCAGCTTTCGTTCGTAGAGTGCACGACGTGCCGCGTCGAGCTCGACCTCCGCGCCGGCCAATCGCGCCGATTGCGACTCCAGCAGGGATTTCAGGCTGGCGAGCGTCCACTGGTCGGAGCCGGAGAGGCGTCCCGGCAGTTCGTGAACCGCCGCGCGCGCCGACAACGGATCGCCGGCGAAGAACTGGGCGAGCGCCTGGATATGCGGGGGCGGATTGTTTCGCAAATGCGCCATCAGGCGCTCGGAGTCGCGCAGCGTTCGGTGCGCGTCGTCGATTCGCGCGTTGCACGTTTCCTGCACCTGCAGCGTCAGCGCAATCTGAAGGTGCCAGAGATCGTCGATGCGGGCGCTCGCGGCGTCGAACCATGCTTCACTCAGGGCGGTATCGAGTGCATCGCCGGCGTGCGCCGTGCACAGTACGCGGCGCAGCTTCTCGAGCGCCGCCATGTGCGGCTCCGTCATGCGGTTTTCCCACCATGCGTTTTGCGCCGCGCATGCGAAGCTCGCGAAGACTTCGAGACTGCGCTCCTGAGCGGCGATCAGATACAGCAGGCGCTGCTGCTGGTCCGCCGAAAACGTGCCCGCCGCGAACATGTGCGCGCCGACGGCGCGTTCCTGTCCCGCCTCCTCCTTGCCCTCGACGACATGGACGAGAGCAATCAGCATGCGCGACACCGACGGATCCGCCGCGCTGTCGGCAAACTGGAAAATCAGCTCCACCAGGCCGCCGATCACGGTACTGAACGCCTGGACGGAATCCGGCGCCGACAGCGCAAGATGGTCGACCTGTTCGCGCAGCACATCCAGCGATTCCAGGTCGAGCAGCACCCAGGCGATCAGCGACAGCAGGCGCGACGTCGAGCCGCGCGCGGGCGTCAGCTCCAGATCCAGGCGCGCGCGCAACTGCGCGACGAGCGGCGCCGATTCGCCGCGCGAAGCCGCGCGTTCGGCGACAAAGCGCTTGCCGCTCGACGCCAAATAGATGCTGGTGGCGCCGCGCTCGCGCTGCAGCGCATGGATCAGGCGGCCAAGCAGGTCGACCAATTCGATTTGCTCGGCCAGGTGGCGCAGGGACGCGATTTCCTGATGCTTGGCGAGCAGCGCGAATTGCAAGGCGGTGGCGGGCATGGTGGATACTGACCGTCGACAGGGACTCGGTGCAGTGTAGTGCAGACAATAATCGTTGTTTTGTGACGCCTTGCACGTCAAGATTCGTGACGAAGCGCGGTCCGCAACTGATTTCCCGGGTTCGAGGCGACAACTTACCGAGAGGGTCTTGAACTGATTCGACGGGAGCGGTAACCCACGGAGCGAATCTGTTGCGGCAGCGGATACGGCAACCCGGTCCGCGGAACGATCGAGTCCAGCGGATTCGGCCCAGGCAGGCGGTTTGCCGCGTGCATCGCGGCGTTCTCGGCCATCTGGCGGCGGTCAATTTCGTTCAAGACCGGCCGCCGAATGCGCGATAGGATCGAGCCATACCCACACCACCACCGGAGGGCACCATGGCGATTCGCGAAGTCTTTCCGTATCTGCGCGCCAAACGCGCGGAGGACGCCATCGCGTTCTATGCGAAGGCATTCGGCGCGCAGGAGAAATTCCGGCTCGTCGAGCCGTCGGGGCGCATCGGCCACGCGGAATTGCAGCTCGGGCCGTGCACGTTGATGATCTCGGACGAGTTCCCGGAATACGATCTCTTCGCCCTCGACCCGGACGGCAACGCGCCGATGGCGCTCCATCTTCATGTCGACGATGCCGATGCGACGATCGCCGCCGCCGTCGCGGCCGGCGCGCGCGTGACGCGCGCACCCCAAGACCAGTTCTACGGCGAGCGTTCGGGCAGGATCCGCGATCCGTTCGGTTACGATTGGCTGATCGGGCATACGATCGAAGCGGTCGAACCCGACGAAATGCAGCGGCGTTACACGGCGCTGATGTCCGGCGATCAGTAAGCAATCCGGACGGCATACCCGAGCGATCACCCCGACTTCCGCGATGCACTACCACCCCGACGACATCGGCCGGCTTTTCCTCGGCGTGCCGACGCTGCAGTTGAACCGGCCGGCGCCTGCCGAACGGTTTCTCGCCGCCGCCGTCGATACCGGCGTCGAACTCCGACAGGTGCTGCGCGACTACCCGCATGTCCGCTATCGGCCGCTCGACTTCCACTATCTCTGCCAGCAAAGCCTGTCCGCGCTGGACGACGCGCTGCTGGCCGACCTGACACGCGATATGCGGCATGGCTGGCGTGGCGCGCACTGGGCCGCACTGCTGATTGCGTTGTCGGGCGACGCGCGTTATCTGCCGCATCTCGACGAGGTCAGGCGCCACCGCGGCGTCGAATGGACCGCCGAGCTTGCCGAAGCGGCATCGGCCGCAAATGCGCAATCGGCGGCCTGCCGTTGCTGCCGGTCGATCGTGCAATTGCGCAATCAACTGGCCGAGTTGCCGCGCGTCGTCGTGCGGCTGAGACCCGGGATTTCGCCGGAAGCGCTCGAAGCAAGGACAAATGCCGTTCGTGCTGCCTATCGAAGCGGCGGCGCCAACGCTGCGCTGCCGATCGCCCGCCGCTAGGCGCTCGGCACACCCTCACGCGACGGCACGCCGAACCGCACGCACCGCCACGCACGCCCCCCCTTCCCGACCGCTTCCCCGCAGTCGACGCATCGCGATTCCGAGCGATTCCGCAGAGGACCTTTCCTGTGCAACGCCTTAATCGGCCGCCGAAAGATCTCCAATAATGGCCGCCCGATTCAATCGGCCGCCAGGCCGGTCCAACAACAACAAACACCCATGCATTCCTTCCACACGAACCAGTACGCCGGCGCACGCGTCGCGGGGACCGTCATCGCCGCCTGCCTGACCGGCTTCGTGCCGGATCTCGCGCTTGCCCAGAGCAGCGTGACGCTGTACGGCCTGATCGACACGTCGATCACCTTCTCGACCAACCAGCGCACGCGCGGTGCCGGCTCCCCCGGCGGCGACAGCGTCGCGATGACGAGCGGCGCACTGAACGCGTCGCGCTGGGGGCTGCGCGGCCGCGAGGATCTCGGCGGCGGAATGGCCGCGGTCTTCGCGCTCGAAAACGGCTTCTCGGGCACCACCGGCAAGCTGTCGCAGAAAGGCGTCGCCCTGTTCGGCCGCCAGGCATGGATCGGCGTGAGTTCGCGGACGGCCGGCACACTGTCGTTCGGCCGCCAGTACGACCTGATCCTCGATTTCGTGACGCCGCTCGGCGCGTCCGGCCCCGGCTGGGGCGGCAACCTCGCGGTCCACCCGTACGACAACGACGATTCGAACCGCAACCTGCGCATCAACCACGCGGTGAAGTACACGAGCCCGACGGTTCGCGGGCTGAGGTTCGGCGCGATGGTCGGGTTCTCGAACACGGCCGGCCAGTTCTCCAACAACGCGGTGTGGAGCACGGGGGTGTCGTATGCGAACGGGCCGCTGAAGCTCGGCGCCGGCTACCTGAAGATCAGCCGGGACCGCAACGCGCCGAACCCGGACGGCGCGCTCGGCACGGTCGACGGCTCGGCGACGATCACGGGCGGCAACCAGCAGATCTGGGCGATGGCCGGGCGTTATGCGTTCGGGCCGCACTCGGTCGGCGCCGCGTGGTCGCATTCGGCCACCGACGGCGTGACGGGCGTGCTCCAGGGCGGCAACATCGTGCCGCTCAAGGGCGAATCGCTGGTGTTCGACAACGTCACGATCGACGGACGCTACTTCGTTACGCCTGCGCTGAGCGTCGCCGCCGCGTACACGTACACGATGGGCCGCTTCGACACCCGCACGGGCCAGACGCGCCCGAAATGGAACCAGGTCGTCGCGCAGGCCGACTATGCGCTGTCCAAGCGCACGGACGCGTATCTCGAAGGCACATACCAGAGCGTGACCGGCGGCAACGGCCATCCGGCGTTCAACGCGACCGTCTGGACCCTGACGCCTTCCGCGAACGGCAACCAGGCCGTCGTCGCGCTGGGGCTGCGGCACAAGTTCTGACGAGGCCGCGTGCGCTGCGGCGTCACGCGGACGGTCGACGGCGTCCGGCGAGTGCTTCCCGCATCACCCGCTTCCCGTTGCCGTACCGACAAGGCCGCGCCTCGTGCGCGGCCTTTTTCGCTGTGGCATGCGACGCATGCCGCACACCGTTCGCGGCAGCAAGAATGCCTCCCGACTGTCGCGTTTGCGCAAAAAATGCGAAGAAACTGGTCACGTTGTGACATTTTTCCTAATCTGTTTGCAGCGACGCCGCGATTCGGCGTTCCGGTCGCAACATTCTTTCATCTGGCGCACCATCGGCTTACGAGCCTGCATCACGGCAACGGGGCCGGACCTTTCGCGCCATGGCGGCCGGACAGCTGCGTGCGAACGGCACGCGCCACGCTTTCAACGCAGTCAACCGCTGGAGACGAACGATGAGCAAAATGAACCGAATTGCGGTCCTGGCAACTTTCGTACTGCTGGCCGGTTGTCACAACGCGGCGAAAACGCCCGAGAACGCCGGCGCGGCGCCGACGCCCTCGAGTGAAGCCGTCGCGACGGTGACGGCCGACGATCTGAACAATCCGAACAGCCCGCTCGCCAAGCGCAGCATCTACTTCGATTTCGACCAGTACTCGGTGAAGCCCGAATTCCAGTCGCTGCTGCAGGCGCACGCCGACTACCTGCGCAGCCACCCGGCGCGGCGCGTACTGATCCAGGGCAACACCGACGAGCGCGGCACGTCCGAATACAACCTCGCGCTCGGCCAGCGCCGTTCGCAGGCCGTGCTGAGCGCGCTCGAAACGCTCGGCGTGCCGGCCACGCAACTCGAGGCCGTCAGCCTCGGCAAGGAAAAGCCGGTCGCGCTCGGCCACGACGAGGAAGCGTGGGCGCAGAACCGCCGCGCGGATCTCGTCTATCGTTGATCCACGCGTCGCCGCCGCGGCGATACGCAAAAAGCATGGAATAACGGCTCCGCCGAAACGTCTTCTCATCGCGCAGACGCGCGGTTCACGCGAACCGCCTTTCCTGTGGCCTGCGCGCTGCAAGGAGATTGCAATGAAATCGGCAACGTTGGCTGCGGCACTGATCGCGGCGCTGGTGCTCGTGCTGTCGGCGGGCTGTACGTCGTCGGGCAGCGGCGTGTCGCAAGGACCGGGCATGAGCCGGTATGGCGGCTCGGGCGGCAGCGGAGGCGGTGGCGGTAGCGGCGGCTACTGACGCGCCACCGTCAGGAAAACGGGCGGCGCATCGCGCACGCGCACCGGAAACCGGCTGCCTCGTGCGTGACGCCCCGCCTCTAGGCACGACTCAACGCATCGCCTTCACGTCGGCCGGCGTGACGCTCGCGGGCTGGCCGCCCCACGTCGCGCGCAGGTAGTTCGCGAGCTGCGCGAGCTCGTCGTCGCTCAGCGTGTGCGCGAAGCCCGGCATCGGCTGCAGGTTTTCGAAGCCGGCGAACTTCTGCTCGTCGATGCCGTCGAGCATCGCGACCAGCAGGTTGCGCGGATCGCCCTGCCGCACCGTCGAGTTGCCGTTCATCGGCACCGCCACGTGCGGCTTGCCTTCGCCGTTGAAGCCGTGACAGCCGGCACAGACCGCGAGATACACCGAGCGGCCGGCGGCCAGTTGCGCGGCATCGGCCGATACCGGCTTCACCGGTTGCGGTGCGGGCGGCGTATCGCCGAGCAGGTACGTCGACAGCGCGCGCAGGTCGTCCTTCGTCAGGTACTGCGTGCTCAGGTGCACGACCGGATACATCTCGCCGAACGCCGAGCCTTGCGGCGCGATGCCCACGCCGAAGAACGTCTGCAGGTCGGTGCTCGTCCAGCCGCGCGCGGCGAGACCGGCCGGCGTGATGTCGGGTGCGGCCACGCGGCCGAGCGCGGCCCCCGCGAACGGCTTCGCGCCGTCGAGCTGCCCCGTGAACGCGCGCGGCGTGTGACATTCCGCGCAGTGGCCGAGCGCGCCCGCGAGATAGCGGCCGCGCTGCCAGTCGGCGGATTGCCCGGCCGACGCATCCGGCAGGCTGTCCTTCAGGAACACCATGTCCCAGAACACCATGCCGAAGCGCAGGTTGTACGGGAATTTGAGTTCATGCGCGCGGTTTTCCTGCGCGACCGGCTTGACCGTCTTCAGGTACGCGTACATCGCGTCGGCGTCGGCGCGCGTGAGCTGCCGGTAGGACGTGTACGGCATCGACGGATACAGGCGCTTGCCCGGCGCCTTGCCGTCGTGCAGCGCGGCGTAGAAGTCGTCCGCGCTCCAGTTGCCGATCCCGTGATCCTTGTCGGGCGTGATGTTCGAGCCGTAGAACGTGCCGAACGGCGATTCGAGCGCCGCGCCGCCGGCGAACGGCGCGCCGTCCTTCGCGGTATGGCACGCCGCGCAGTCGGCGGCCTTGACGAGATAGCGGCCGCGCGCGATCTGGTCGGCGCCGGGGGCGCCGGACGCCGCGCTCGACGCCGGCGCGTCGCGGCCGCCGCAGGCGGCGAGCAGCAGCGCGCAGGCCGCTGCGAGCGCGGGCAGGCCTGCGGCCCGCGCGACACGATGAGCGAATGTGCGTTTCATGCGCTGTCCTTCACGAGTCCCGGCGTCGTCAAAATCACGTCCTTGACGGCTTCGTAGTAGCGGACATAGCCCGTGCAGCGACAAAGATGCGCGTCGAGCGCGTCGGTGATCGTGCGCTCCACGTCGGCCTTCGCGATCGGCTCGCGCTTCAGGCGCTCGATCAGCACGGTTGCCGCGTTGACGAAGCCCGGCGTGCAGTAGCCGCACTGGAAGCTGAAGTGCTCGAGGAACTTCTGCTGGATCGGCGACAGCTCGATCACTTCGCCGGCTTCGTTGCGCTTCGCGTGGCCTTCGATCGTGCGGATCGAACGGCCGTGGAAGAAGTGCGCGCCGGTAATGCAGGTACGCATCTCCTCGCTCGTGCCGTCCGGCTTGTCGACGATCACGACGCACGCGTGGCAGATCCCCTGCCCGCAGCCGAGCCGCGAACCGGTGAGGCCCACGTACTCGTGCAGGAACTCGATCATCATCAGCCCTTCCGGCACCTGCATCGGGCCGACGGACTTGCCGTTGATGTTCACCGACAGCGGTTTCTGCTGAAACCGGACGAGCGGACGCTCGACGGCGGCCGGTGCCGATGCCGGCGCGGCAGGCGCGGATGCCGGCGCGACGGAAGCCGCGGCCGGGGCGGCAGCGCCGGTCGCAGCCGCGCCGGCGCTCGCGGCCGAAGCCGCGGTTTGGGCAGTCGTCATGCGAGCACCTCCTGAATCTTTTGCGGGGTCACCGGCAGGTCGGTGAAACGATGGCCGATCGCGTGCGCGATGCCGTTCACGATCGCGCCGACGACGGGGATCATCACCACTTCGGCGACACCCTTGGGCGGATCGGTTTCGGACAGCGGCGGCAGCACGTCGCCCGTCTGCGTCCAGACGGCGACGTCGGACGCGCGCGGCAACCGATAACGGTTGAAGTTCCACGTGCCGTTGCCGGGGCCGTCCTCGTAGAGCGGCAGGTACTCGTGCAGCGCATGGCCGATGCCCATCGCGAGACCGCCCTGCAACTGCCCCGACACGAGCTGCGGCGAAATCTGGTTGCCGCATTCCATGATCGAGTGGTGCGTGAGCAGTTCGACCTTGCCGGTCGCTTCGTGCACGGCCAGCTCGACGAGCGTGCCGACCGCCGTGTAGTACGTGACGGCCGCGTTGTTGCGGCTCGTCGGCGGGATGAACACGCGCTTGCGATCGAGCACGCGATAGCCGTTCGCGGTCGGCGGCAGCGTGCCGCGCAGCGCGGTCGCGCCGGCCGGTACGGCGGTGCCCGGCACCGGGCCGTCGTCGGCGCCCGTCTTCGGCGCGCCGATACGCAGCGACAGCCCGTCGATCGGCAGACGCTCGAGCGCGCCGCCAATCTCGAATTCGGCATCGGTCCACTGCCAGCGGTTGAACACGTGCACGACGGCGCCGGTCGGCAGGCCGAGCGCATGCGCCTGCTTCGCGAGCTGCTCGAACGTCAACGGCTCGAGGCCGTCGGCGGTCAGCTTGCCGTCGACCCAGCGCGCATCTTCGATACGAATCGTGTACGGCGCGGCCTGGCCGCCGCCCAAACCGCGCGTCCAGATCGACATCGCGGCCGGCCACAGCCCGTAGCGGAATACGGCGCGCGCGGCCTCGCGCGTGCTGTGCGTGAAGTAGTACGCCGAATTCGTCGCGCTCGACGGCGACGCATAGCCGGGCGACCAGCGCGGGTTCGCGCTCAGGCGGTCCTGGTCGGCCTGCGACATCAGATACGGATCGCCGCTCGTCTCGACCGGCAGGTCCGGCCATTCGGTCACGGCCACGCGGACGTCGGTCGCCGGGCGGCCGAGCCATTTCGCGACCGCGACGGCCTGCGACGTCGACATCCCGGTGCCGATCTCCGCGGCCGTGTGTTGCAGCGACACCTTGCCGTGCGCGTCGAATTCGACCTTCGCGAACGATGCTTCCGCGCCCGTGCCGAAATCCTTCTGCACGCACGCGAAACCGACGCCGTAGCGCTTGCCCGGATGCGCGGCCTCGAATTCGGCCTTGCGCGCCGCGCGGCGCGTCCACAGCGGATGCTGCTTCGCACGCTCCAGTACTTCGTCGACGCGCAGCGCGCCGGCGGGAATCGCGCCCTGCGTGTTCTTCATCCCCGAACGCAGCGCGTTGCGCAGACGGAAGTCGATCGGGTCGATGTTCAGTTGCGCGGCGATCTCGTCGACCGCCATCTCGGTCGCGGCCATGCTTTGCAGCGTGCCGTAGCCGCGTGCGGAGCCGGCGTCGATCGCGCGCGACGCGATCGCGACCGCCGCGAGGTCGCTCTTCGGGAAGTAGTAGATCGATTGCGCGGCGGTGGCGCCGACCATCGCGACCGACGGCGAGAAGTTCGAGCGGCCGCCGCCGTTCGCCTCGAAGTCGCCCTTGAACGACTGCAGCAGGCCCGTGTTGCGATCGACCGCGATCCGGTAACGCATCTTGAACGCGTGACGTTTGAGCGACGTCTGGAACTGCTCGTAGCGGTCGTTCGCGAAACGCACCGGGCGGCCGTCCGCGTACAGCGCGCAGACGAGGCCGTAGAACGGCACGTTGAAGTGATCCTTCGAGCCGTAGCCGACCGTGTAGCACGGATGCACGAACAGCTTCTTCACCGGGAAGCGGCATTTCGCGACCATCGCGGCCGCGTTCTCCGACACTTCCAGCGGCGACTGGGTCGGCACGACGAGATGCAGCGATTGCGTCGCGGCGTCGTACCAGCAGTTCGCGTTGTCGGGTTCGAGCGCGGCCGTATCGACCGACTGCGTGTTGTATTCGCGGTCGAACACGAGCCAGTCGGCCGGCGGACGGTCGAGCTCGCCGGCGATCTGCCCGGCGAGGAACATGCCCTGCTCGTCGAGCTTGCCGTGTTCCTTGCCGTCCGGCCAGACCGGCAGGTGCTTGCGCATCATGCTCGGGAAGATCGGCGCGTCCTTCAGGCTCGAATAGACGTCGTCGTCATAGGCGGTCTTGCCGCCCACGCGCACGTAACGGAAGGTGCCCCACGGATCGCGCTCGAGCGGGCCCGTGACCGCGCCGTAGCGGATCACGTCGTCGCGGAACTTCAGCGCGTTCTTCGCGAAGCGAAAGCGCGCGAAGTCGTGATAGATCAGGATCGCGACCGCATGGCCGAGATACGCGGGCGTCTTGCCGGCCGGCAACAGCATGTCGTCGCCGTAGAACGCCGGGAATGCGACGCCGTCGCGCGCGAGATCGTCGGCCGTGACCACGCGGTCCGGCTTCAGCTCGTCGCCGAGCAGCGACAGGTCGAAGCCTTCGTACGTGCGGTCGGCCTGCGTGACGCGCAGGATCAGCGCGTGCGACTGCTGCTGCGGCCAGTGCGGCATGTCCGCGGCGCGCACGTCGCGGGCGAACACTTTCGAGCCCGTGACCTTCGCGATGCCGTCGATGCGAAATTGGGGGATGCCGGTGACGCTATCCCATTTGACGGGCGTGAGGAGTTTTTCTTCGAAGAGCGCCGCGAACGCGCGGCTGCCGATGGGCGCGACATACACCGCGACGCCCGCCAGCACGCTGGCTTTCAGAAAACCCCGCCGTGACAGGCCGTGGTTTTTCATTGGGGGGAACCTCCTGAGGCGGCTCGGACGGCGATCGGGTGTCGCGGCGTTCGGAGCGGCGCGCATTCTGGCATTGTTTTCGATATATCGCCTATAGTATTTCCCGCATGAAATACTTATTGAATTTCTTATAACGAAGCTCGGCCGGGCTGCGCGGGCGGTCCCGTTGGCCGCTTGCGTGCGGCTGGATGCGGTCGCGCCGGCTTCGCGGTCGCCGGTCGGCCGCCGACCATCCGTACATCGTTCCGTTCGCAACGATGCTGCCTTCGCGCCGACGCATCCGCAAGCCGCCCCCAACCATGGTCGACGACCGTCGCGCGAGGCAGCGCGTGGCGTCGCCGACCGGCCCGCGCCGCCGGTTTTTCATGGTAATGTCGTGCGCATCCGGCTCGGCCGGGCTTCCGCCACGTGCCGTGCGGGCGCCGCCAGCCATCGCGACATCGTGTCGAGGTCGACAACCATGGCAGTCAGGGCATCTCTCCTGAACTCCGTTCTCGCCACTCCCCCCTCCGGCAACCACCGCGTGACGGCCGCGCTGCGTCCGTCGATGCTCGTGACGCTGTTCGAGGACGTGCGTCCGATGGCGCTGTCCGGGCTCGCGAGCGGTTTCGTCGCGGCCGTCGCGCTGCTCCGGCTGCAGCAGCTGTGGTGCGTCGCGTGGCTCGTCGCCGACGTCGGCCTGCTCGTGGCGCGCCTGTCGATCGCACGGGCGTACACGGCACGGCGCAACGCCGGCGACGATCGCGCCGAATACTGGGCGATGCGCTATGCGCCGGTGTCGCTGGTCGCGTGCTTCGTGCTCGGCCTCGGCGCGATGGGCTGCGTGCAGGCCGCCGACGTCGAGCTCGGCACGCTGTCCGTGATGGTCGCGGGCGGCGTGTTCGGCGGGATCGCGTCGCGCAATTCCGCGCTGCCACGGCTTGCGATGACGCAGGTCGCGCTCGGCGTGCTGCCGATCGGCGTCGGTGCGCTGCTGGCCCCCCGGCCGGGCGCGTGGCTGCTCGTGCCGCCGCTCGCGATCTATCTCGCGGCGATGCGCACGGTCGTGCAACGCCACTATCGCGTGCTCGTCGCGCTGATCGCCGCGCGCCAGCGCAACGCCGAACTCGTCGCCCGCTTCGACGCCGCGCTCACCTACATGCCGCACGGACTGTGCATGATCGACGGCGACAGCCGCGTGATCGTCGCGAACCGGCGCACCGCGCAACTGTTCGGCTCGCCGCGCGAGATCATGCTCGATACGCCGCTTCCGGCCGTCGTCGCCGCGCTCGGCGCCCATGCCGCGATCGATCCCGGCGGCGCCGGCCTCGCCGCGCAGTGCGACGACTGGCTGAGCCGCCACGCGCCCGGGCCGCTCGACATCGCGCTCGCCGACGGCCGCCAGCTCGAATTGACGCGCCATCGCGTGCCGGACGGTAACGCGGTGATCATCGTCGAGGACGTCACCGCGCGCCGACAGACCGAACAGCATATCCGGCACCTCGCGCGACACGACGCGCTGACGGGTTTGCCGAATCGCCACGAACTGCATGCGGAGCTCGAGCGGATGCTCGCGCGCCGGCCGCGGCTGCCGAGCCCGGCGTTCGCGGTCATGTATCTCGACCTCGACGGTTTCAAATCGATCAACGACCGCTTCGGCCACCAGGCCGGCGACGAAGTGCTCACGCAGGTCGCCGAGCGGCTGGGCAAGACGCTGCCGCCGGGCGAGCTTGCGGCACGCATCGGCGGCGACGAATTCGTCGTCGCGATCGACGACACGACGATGCACGCCTGCTCGATCCTCGCCGCGCGGATCATCCGGCAGATTTCGGCGCCGTATGCGCTGTCGATCGGCGGGACCGTCTGCATCGGCATCAGCATCGGCATCGCGCTCGACGACGGGCACGGCTCGCCCGACGAGTTGATCCGGCAGGCCGACAGCGCGCTGTACGACGCGAAGTCGGCCGGCAAAGGCATCTACTGCTTCTATTCGAGCGGCAGCCGCCGCATGGCGCCGGCCACCGCAAGCTGAGCCGGCGCCGTGCGCGCCGCAGCGCGCATCCCTTTTGCGCACCCGCCGCGGCCTCCCGACGATTCGATGCCGAAACGCTTTGCCGGTTCGCACGCGGCGCCGCGCGTGCGCGTGTCACGTGACGTGTTCCGTAACATCGCCGTCCGGCACGCCGAAGAAGACTGCAGAAGCCTGCACGATCGAGGCCGAGCGCGGTATTTCGCGGCTGGCACCCTTATTGCTCCTTGATGGGAAAAGCACGTTTCAGGGAGCCTATATGAATACCGTCGACGTCCTCGCACGCACCGAAATCATCGACGAACAGGCCGTGATCGACGGCGCGTCGCTGATTCGCCGGCTCGTGTCCGACCGCCGGATGCCGGCCGCCTACGAAGCCGCATGCGTCGACAATCCGCCGCTCACGCTGTACGGCGCGTTTCGCCAGGGCGTCGCCGATCACGCTGCGGGGCGCGCGAATCCGTATCGCGCCGGCAGCCGTTTCTGGGCCCTGTGGGAAGAAGGACGTCTCGAAGCTGAAACATCCGGCCGGTAACCCGGTTGCACGCACCGCCCCTGTCGCGACAAGGGCGGCGCGAGATCCGACGTATGCATGCGGCCGGCTGGCGCGCCGGCATGCGTTCATCGCTGCAACATCCGCGTCGGTCCGGCGGAGCATCGTCGTCGATCAAGACGAACGCGGGCCGTCCCGATCCGGTTGGAGCACGACATCGATCGCCGGCGGATCGCGATGCGCTCGCCAACGCGCGCACGGCATGGCGATGCCCGACGCCGCAGCCGCATCGGGCGGCCGCACGCCCGGGCATTCATCGATCGGATCAAACGGGAATGGGAGCCGTATTTCGATCGACGCGTGCAGGCGTTCGGCACCGAACGCGCCCGGTGCGGCGCGCAGCGCTCGTTTCCTCTATAAGATGGCAGATTCCATGCATCGAACGACGCTGCCATGACCGCTTCCTCCTCACACCGAAATCCCATTCACTGCGAAATCGATCTCGACGCGCCGGGCAAGCATGCGGGCTACCTGCGGCTGCCGCACTCCGTGCACCGCTCCGCCTACGGCTGGCTGCCGATCCCGATCGCGTCGATCCGCAACGGCGACGGCCCGGTCGCGCTCGTGATGGCCGGCAACCACGGCGACGAGTACGAAGGCCAGATCATCGTGTCGCAACTGATGCGCGAGATCGAATCCGACATGGTCAGCGGGCAGTTGATCCTGCTGCCGATGGCGAACTTCCCGGCGGCGGATGCGGGCCTGCGCGTGTCGCCGCTCGACGAAGGTAACCTGAACCGCAGCTTTCCCGGCGACCCGACCGGCACGCCGACGCAGATGATCGCCCACTACATCGAGCACGCGCTGCTGTCGCGCGCGCAGTACCTGGTCGATCTGCACTCGGGCGGCAGCTCGCTGCTGTACCAGGGCGGCAACATGCTCGCGATCGATCCGCTCGACGCGGACGAAGCCGCGAAGCTCAACGGGCTGCTGAACGCGTTCGGCCTGCACAATGCGCTGCTGCACGCGCCGAATCCCGTGCATTCGGCGTCGGCCGCGCGCCGGCAAGGCGCGATCTCGATCGTCACCGAGCTCGGCGGCGCCGGGATGGCCGATCCGTCGCTGATCCGGCTCGGCCGGCACGGGTTGCTGCATTACCTCGGCTATATCGGGCTGCTGCACGGCGCGCTCGTGCCCGACGCGCCGCCGACCGTCACGCGCTTCATGCGCGTCGACGGCGATCGCCATTTCGTCTATGCGTACGAGCGCGGGCTGTACGAGCCGCTCGTCGAACTCGGCGACCAGGTAAAGGCCGGGCAGCCGGCCGCGTGGGTGCATTTTCCCGATACGCCGTTGCGCGAACCGGTGCTGCACCGGTTCAACGGCGACGGCGAGGTGGTGTGCAAGCGCGTGCCCGCGCAGGTGCGGCGAGGAGATTGCCTGTTTCAGCTGGCGGAGTTGTCGACGCCGCCGCGTGTCATCGAGTGACGCAACCGACTGGCGCGTTCGCGACCGTCGCAAGCCGACGCCGGTGCATACGCGCCGGTTGTCAGTCGGACGACACCGGCGACTCAGTTCCCTGTGCAACGCCGCATTGATGGCAATGCGGGAAGAAGAAGAAATTCCGGCCCCCGCATTCGCCGCATACATTGAAAAGCCTCAAGCCGCAATGTACGCAGAACGTGGAATCGTCGCCGCCGAGATTCCACTGTTTGTCGCACGACGGGCAGCGCTTTTTCTCGAGTGACCGGACGGCTTTTTCATATCCGATCGTGCGTGCGCGTTCGCCCCGATCCTGCTGCAATTCGAGCCGTTTGCGTTCGGCATAGCGCTGAAACGCCTTCATCATGTATAGACCGGCGAATACCGTGAGCACGATGCCGACGAGGACCCGGACATAGCCGCCGAAATTCGGCAAGTACGGCACCAGCTCAATGAAAAACGCACTCAGCGCAAACAGGCCGAAACCGTACACGAACGGCCAGTAGCGCGCGTTGCGGTAGCGGATGAACAGCCAGATCGCCACCAGCAGGATCGGTAACGTCAGCGCTAGCCGCAGCCCGAACACCTGCATCTCGTAGCGCCGCGTTGCTTCGTCGAAGCGCCGTTCGGCCGCTGCGTCCGCTTCGGCGATTTGCATGTCGACTTGATTTTGCTGCGACGTCAGCGCCCGTTGCTGGTCGCCGATCGCATCGATCTGATGCTGCCAGTCGACCACCACGGCCTGCAGCGTATCGAGCTTGCGCGTTCTCGCCAGAAGATCCGGATCTCTCGCACCGTCTCCCGTCACCGCGCGGGTTGCCAGCCAGTTGCGGAAACTTTCCTTCTCGGCCGCGTATTCCTTCGCGGCTCGGCCGCGCGCCACTTCCAGCGTGTCGACCTTCTCGGCAAGCGCGTCGCGCTGCGCCAGCAGATGGCGCCGCGCCGCGTCGAGCCGCGCCTTTGCCGGCGCATCGGCGAATTGCTCGACGGCCGGCGGCCCCCCGCTCGGAGCGAACGCCATGTCCCGGATCACGAGGCTGCCGAGCATGTTCAGAAAGACCGCGAAGACGATCGCGATTGCCCATGACGCGATTCGCAGGAGCCGTGCAGGGCTGGTCAGGCCGTCACCGGAAGTCAACATCGTTTTTTTCCTGTTGTTGGAATGGTTTCCATTGTTATTAATCTCGAAGCAACCGTCGATGCTCTCTTTCTCGCCGGCTACCCGCCCGACTTCGCCGCGATGCCGAATGCCGATCCCGAGCGTTCGGCCCCCATTCGTGCCAGCAGACCATCAACTCGAGATTGGCGGAGGAACGTGTGGGTTCAGCTCGATGAGTTCTCGGGCCAACCTGACAGGCATCGCAATGCCGCAGCCGGAACAAACGCTATTGTCGGTCCGTTCGCCACAACACGGACAAAACCATCGCCCAGTGTAGGAGCGGGAAGGTTGAACGGACGTTTCGCCGGTTCTCAATGCTTCGAACTGCATTCGAACGGAGTGGCTAAAAAGTGCGCCCGTCGATGCACATCGAAGCTCTCCTCCCGCGACGATGACGAGTTCAGCGGAGCAATAGGGACAATGCATGAGCGACAAGGTCGTGGAAATGACTGGAGCGGACTGGAATGCCGCCATCTTGGACGAGGCATCGACTGTCCGCAACCGACCGGCAATCGCGCCGTCAGATAGAATGATGAGCTTTGCCCGTACGCCTATGTGGTTCAAGAACCTTCAGCTTCATCGTCTTCCGGCACCTTGGGCCGTTACCCCCGACCAGATGGAAAAATGGCTGGCGCCTCACGCGTTCCAGCCGGGCAGCAGCGTCGAAATGCAGCGCGTCGGCTGGGCATCGCCGCGTGACGACGGCGCGCTCGTGTATTCGATCAACCGGCAGATGCTGCTGCTGTTCCGTTCCGAAAAGAAGCTGCTCCCGGCGTCGGTCGTCAATCAGGTGACCAAAGCGCGTGCGCTCGAAGTCGAAGAGCAGCAGGGCTTCAAGGTTGGCCGCAAACAACTGCGCGAGCTCAAGGAACAGGTCACCGACGAACTGCTGCCGCGCGCGTTCAGCATTCGCCGCGATACCCGCGTGTGGATCGACACGGCGAACGGCTGGCTCGTCATCGATGCGGCTGCCCAGGCGCTCGCCGACGACGTTCGCAGCCTGCTCGTCAAATCGATCGACGGGCTGCCGCTCGCGGGCGTGCAGGTGGCGCGTTCGCCGGTCGCCGCGATGACGGACTGGCTGTTGTCCGGCGACGCGCCGGGCGGATTCACCGTGGACCAGGACGCCGAGTTGCGCTCGAGCGGCGAAGGCGGCGCCACGGTGCGATACGTCGGCCACGCGCTGGAAGCGAACGACATGCGCCGGCACATCGAAGCCGGCAAGCAATGCATGCGGCTCGCGATGACCTGGGATGACCGGATCTCGTTCGTGCTGACCCCGTCGCTGACGATCAAGCGTGTCACGCCGCTCGACGTGATCAAGGAAGCGGCGGATCCGACCGCGCAGAACGACGATGAACGCTTCGATTCGGATGTCGCGCTGATGACGGGCGAGCTGGCGCGGATGCTGGCGAGTCTCGTCGATAGCCTGGGCGGCGAACGGCAGGACGCGACTCGTCAGGAAGCGGCCTGAACGCCGTCGTCGTCGAGGATCGTCGCCCCGCCACGGTGGGGCTTCGCGCCGACGCGACGATTGGAGGAGAACCGCCGCCACCCTGGCGGCGGCGAATCGCGGCCGGGCGCTCGCGATCCTGAACAGCCCGCCCCGCATCGGCGTGACCGGCAGGCCATCGAAACGACGACACGCCGCCGATCCGCGGCGCTCGTCCGCGTCGCCCACACGTCGAACGGGCACGGCGCCCGGCCACGGGCGTTCGCCCCACCCCACTCCGCCTGCAAGCCTTCTTCCGCGTCCCGCGAAATCCTTATCGAAATTGCTTCGTTCGCCTTTGCCGGCCGCGCCGCTAACGTGTTCGAAACATGGCGGCGCGCCGGGATGCCTCGCACGAAGCACGACAGCGGCCGCCATCACGACAACCGCGTCGCGATAACGGAACAGACCGGACGGGCCGCATGCCCGCACCCCGCCAGGAACGTCCGCATCGCGCGCCATTCGCGATGCCCATGGCCACGAACGACCGCATCATCGACACGACGCCGCTCGACGTCCGCGCGCAACCGCTGATCGACGCGCTGATCGACGAGTATTCGACCCGTTACGACGCGTACCGCCCCGACAGCCGCGCGTCGGCTCGCGACGAGCTCGCGCGCTACCCGGCCGAACTGTTCGCGCCGCCCGACGGCGCGTTCGTGCTGCTGCTGCGCGACGGCGAAACGATCGGCGGCGGCGCGTTCAAGCGTTACGACGCGCAGACCGCCGAACTGAAACGCATCTGGACGCGCACCGACCTGCGTCGCCAGGGCCTCGCACGGCTCGTCGTCGAAGCGCTCGAACTGCGCGCCGTGCAGCAGGGCTACCGCCGCCTCTACCTGACGACCGGCTTTCGCCAGCCCGAAGCGTGGGCGCTGTACGACCGCACCGGCTATACGCGGCTGTTCGACTCGTCGATCGATCCCGAAGCGTATTTCCATCTGCGCTTCGGCAAGGACCTCGTCGATCCGTCGCGCACGTCGACGCTGGCCGACCTGTGGGCACCCGTGCCCGAACCGGTGCTGCCGCGCTGAGCGCACGGCGTCCCGCCTTTCACGTTGCCCATTCCGCCTTCCACGCCTCCACGACAGGACGTTTTCATGTATCGAGCCGTACCGCTTTCATTCCGTGCCGTGCGCACGCTGGCCACCGCGCTGATCGGCCTGAGCGCCTTCGCCGCCGTCGCGGCCGCGTCCGCCGCGACGTTCGACCTGAGCCCCGAGCAGCGCGGCCGCCCGCGTGGCGCCGCCGATGCGGCGGTCGAGCGCGCGGTGCCTGCGTCGTTCAGGTTCGCCGAACCCGGCACGCTGACGATCGGCATCGCGCCGAGCCTGCCGCCGATCAGCTCGTATGCGACCGACGCACGCACGGTGATCGGCTTCGACGCCGACGTCGGCCAGCTCGTCGCCGACAGCCTCGGCCGCAAGCTGAAGATCGTCGCGCTCGCGTGGGCCGACTGGCCGCTGGCGCTCGAATCGGGGAAAGTCGACGCGGTGATCTCGAACGTGACCGTCACCGAGGAGCGCAAGCAGAAGTTCGATTTCTCGACCTATCGCAAGGATCAGGTCGGCTTCTACGTGCGCAACGACAGCAAGATCCAGGCGATCCACGAGCCGAAGGACGTTGCGGGGCTGCGCATCGTGACCGATGCCGGCACCAACCAGGAAAAGATCCTGCTCGCGTGGGACCGCGAGAACGTCGCGCACGGGCTCAAACCCGTGCAGATCCAGTACTACGACGATCAGGCGATGCGCATCGTCGCCGTGCAGTCGGGCCGGGCGGACGCGGTGTTCAGCGTGAACTCGGTGCTCGCGTATCAAAGCGCGCAGCAAGGCAAGACGCGGCTCGTCGGCACGATCAGCGGCGGCTGGCCGCGCACGGCCGACATCGCGATCGCCACGCGCCGCGGCAGCGGTCTCGCCGAACCGCTGACCGTCGCGCTGAACGGGCTGATCAAGAGCGGCCGCTACCGGCAGGTGCTCGACCGCTGGAACCTCGCGTCCGAAGCGATCGACCAGTCGCGCACGAATCCGCCCGGGCTGCCGAAGAGCTGAGCGCCGCGCGCCCGCAACCGTCCACCCACGCTCACGCAGGAACGCCGCTCACCATGTCTTATTCGCTTTCGTTGCTGGACAAGAGTCCGATCGCCGACGGCGCGAACGCCGCCGACGCGCTGCGCTTCACCACGACGCTCGCGCAACGCGCCGAACAGCTCGGCTACGCGCGCTTCTGGGTCGCCGAACATCACGGCACGCCGGGCTTCGCGAGCTCGGCGCCGGAGATCGTCGTCGCGCATCTGCTCGCGCGCACGTCGCGCATCCGCGTCGGCTCGGGCGGCGTGATGCTGCAGCACTACAGCCCGTTCAAGGTGGCGGAGACGTTCAAGCTGCTGGCCGCGCTCGCGCCGGGCCGCGTCGATCTCGGCATCGGCAAGGCGCCCGGCGGGCTGCCGCTGACCACGCGCGCGCTGCAGTGGTTCCACGACAAGGCGCGCAAGCCCGACTTCGCGGGGCAGCTCGCGGAGCTCGATGCGTTTCTCGGCTGGGGCGTGGCCGAAGATCATCCGCTCGCCGGCGCGGTTGCGATGCCGGTGCCGCCGCAGTTGCCCGAACGGATCCTGCTCGGCGGCTCGCCGGACAGCGGCGCGCTCGCCGCGCGCCACGGCTGGCGCTTCTGCTACGCGGGCCATTTCAACGGCGACGACGCGAATCTCGAACGCTCGCTCGACGCATACCGCAGCGCGGGCGGCCGGAAGCCGCTCGTCGCGCTGTACGCCGTCGCCGCCCCGACGCGCGACGAGGCCGAGCGACTGATCGGGCCGCTGAAGATCTTCCGGCTGCAGTTCGCGGGCGGCCAGAGCTTCAACCTCGCCAGCGCGCAGGCGGCCGCGGAATTCGCGCGGCAAAGCGGCGCGTCCGACTACCGGATCGACGAGCTGCGCCCGACGGTGCTGGCCGATACGCCCGAACGCGTGCACCGCGCGCTCGATGCGCTGAGCCGGCGCCTCGACGTCGATGCGTTCGTGATCGATTCGCCGGTGTCCGACTACGCGGCCCGGCTCGCGTCGGCCGAATGGCTCGGCGGCGCGCTGTCGGCCACGCCGTTGCAGGCGGCCCTCGCGGCCGACCGCTCCCTTTCCCCCGACCAGAACGCGTGACGCTCCCATCATGACGACCCGACGATCGATCCCCTTCGGCCTGATGCTGCAAGGCGCAGGCAGCCACATGAACGCGTGGCGGCATCCGAGCAACCCGCCCGACGCGAGCATCAACCTCGACTTCGCGATCGGCGTCGCGCGCAAGGCGGAGGCCGCCGGCATCGCGTTCGCGTTCGTCGCGGACGGCCTCTACATCAACGAGAAGTCGATCCCGCACTTCCTGAACCGCTTCGAGCCGCTGACCGTGCTGTCGGCGCTCGCGGTCGCGACGAAGAAGATCGGGCTCGCGGGCACGATCTCGACGTCGTACAGCGAGCCGTTCACGGTCGCGCGCCAGCTCGCGTCGCTCGACGCGATCAGCGGCGGGCGCGCGGGCTGGAACGTCGTGACGACGCCGCTCGAAGGCACCGCGAAGAATTTCGGCAAGGCGCACCCGGATCACGAGCTGCGCTACGAGATCGCCGACGAATACCTCGAGGTCGTGCAGGGCCTGTGGGACAGTTGGGACGACGATGCCTTCGTGCGCGACCGCGCGACCGGACGCTTCTTCGATCGCGACAAGCTCCATACGCTCGATCACCGCGGCCGCTTCTTCCAGGTCGCGGGCCCGCTGAACATCCAGCGCTCGCCGCAGGGGCAGCCCGTGATCTTCCAGGCCGGCTCGTCCGACACCGGGATCGGCCTCGCGGGCAAATACGCGGACGCCGTGTTCACGCATTCGCCGTCGATCGAGGAAACGGCCGCGTTCACGCAGCGCGTGAAACGGAGCGCGATCGAGCACGGGCGGCAAGCCGGCGACGTGAAGATCTTCCCCGGCGTCGGGCCGATCGTCGGCCGCACGGCCGCCGAAGCGGAGGACAAATACCAGGCGATCCGCGACCTGCTGACGATCGACGAGGCGCTCGCGTACCTCGGCCGCTATTTCGATCACCACGATTTCACGCAGTACGCGCTCGACGCACCGTTCCCGGAACTCGGCGAGCTCGGCCGCAACAGCTTCCGCTCGACCACCGACCGGATCAAGGCCGATGCGAAACAGAAAGGCCTGACGCTGCGCGAGACCGCGCTTGCGGTCGCGACGCCGCGCCCGAACTTCATCGGCACGGCCGAGCACGTCGCCGACGAGTTGATCCGCTGGCACGACGCCGGCGCCGGCGACGGCTTCATCCTCGGTTTTCCGGTACAGGCGCAGGGCATCGACGATTTCGTCGAACTCGTGATTCCGGTGCTCGAGGCGCGCGGCCGCTACAGCCGCGACCTGCCCGGCGTCACGCTGCGCGATCACCTCGGTCTGCCGCGCAAGGCGAGCCGCTACGCGACGCCCGGCACCGCACGGGAAACGGCCGCCGAAGCGCACGCCTGACGCCGCCGCGCCGCCCGCGCGCGGCGCGCCCGCCGATCGATCCATTCGAGGACTCCAACGACATGAGCGACACGACCCATCTCGGCGGCGCGCTGCCGCCGCTCTCTTCCCCCGGCGCACGCGCGCCCGGCACGCGCGTGCGGATCGTACCCGCGCGCCACCGGTCGCGCACGGCCGGCACCGTGCTCGCGCTCGTGCTGATCGCGCTCACGCTGCATTCGATCCTCGGCAACCCGCAATGGGGCTGGCCGGTGTTCGCCGAATGGTTCCTGTCGCCGCCGGTGCTGTCGGGGCTCGCGCGCACGCTGGTGCTGACGCTGCTCGGCGCGGTGTTCGGCTTCGTGCTCGGTGCGTTCGTCGCGCTGGCCCGGCTGTCGCGTTCGCGCCTGCTGTCCGCCAGCGCGTGGACCTTCGTGTGGCTGTTCCGCTCGATTCCGCTGATCGTGCTGCTGCTGATCCTGAACAACCTCGGCTACCTGTACGAGCACGTGCGGCTCGGCGTGCCGTTCACCGACATCGTATGGTTCGACACGCCGACGACCGACCTCATCAGCCCGTTCCTCGCGGCCGTGCTCGGCCTCACGCTGAACCATGCGGCGTTTTCCGCGGAAGTGATTCGCGGCGGCATTCTCGCGGTCGACCAGGGGCAGCTCGAAGCCGCCGCCGCGCTCGGGCTGCCGCGCGGCCGGCAGACCTCGCGGATCGTGCTGCCGCAGGCGATGCGCGCGATCCTGCCGACCGCGTTCAACGACCTGATCACGCTCGCCAAAGGCACGTCGATGGTGTACGTGCTCGCGATGCCGGAGTTGTTCTATACGGTGCAGGTGATCTATCGCCGCAACCTCGAAGTGATTCCGCTGCTGATGGTCGCGACCGTCTGGTACCTGATCATCCTGACCGTGCTGTCCGCGATCCAGGTGCAGGTCGAGCGGCACTATGCGCGCGGCGCGTTGCGCAATCCGCCGCCGTCGGTGGTCACGTTCGCGCTTGCGCGCATCGGCGGGCTGTGGCGACGTGCCGCGTCGCGCCGCGCGGCATCGAGCGCCCGTGCACGAAGCGATGGCGGCACGCCTGCCGATACCGCGGCCGCCGTGTCGCGCACCGGCGGCGAAGTGGCCGTGCACGGCGTGTCGAAGCAGTTCGGCATGCAGCGCGTGCTCGACAACGTGTCGTTCGTCGCGCCGCGCGGCAGCGTGACCGTGATCGTCGGGCCGTCGGGCTCCGGCAAGTCGACGTTGCTGCGCA
Organism: Burkholderia sp. MSMB1835; assembly: GCF_001526365.1. NCBI lineage: Bacteria > Pseudomonadati > Pseudomonadota > Betaproteobacteria > Burkholderiales > Burkholderiaceae > Burkholderia > Burkholderia sp. MSMB1835. Next base: position 403,629 of record NZ_LOYP01000052.1, on the reverse strand, counting down.
CGATCAACCATCTCGAACGCGTCGACGACGGGTTCATCGACATCGACGGCGAATTGATCGGCTATCGCCGCGACGGCGACGTGCTGCACGAGCTGAACGAACGCGACGTGCTGAAGCGGCGCACCGCCGTCGGCATGGTGTTCCAGAACTTCAACCTGTTCCCGCACCTGACGGTGCTCGAGAACCTGGTCGAAGCGCCGGTCGCCGTCGCCGGCATGACGCGCGACGCGGCCGAGCACGCCGCGCGCACGCTGCTCGCGCGGGTCGGCCTCGCCGATAAAGCCGATGCGTATCCACGCCAGTTGTCCGGCGGCCAGCAGCAACGCGTCGCGATCGCGCGGGCGCTCGCATTGCGGCCGAAGGTGCTGCTGTTCGACGAGCCGACGTCGGCGCTCGATCCCGAACTCGTCAACGAGGTGCTCGACGTGATCAAGGAGCTCGCGCGCTCGGGCACGACGCTCGTGATCGTCACGCACGAGATCGGCTTCGCACGCGAAGTCGCGGACAACGTGCTGTTCATGGAACGCGGGCGCATCGTCGAGGCCGGCCCGCCTGCTGCCGTGCTCGATGCGCCGGCCCATGCGCGCACGCGCGCGTTCCTGTCGCGGGTGCTGTGATGCGCGCCGCTTACGACTCGCGAGGTGCCGTACGATGACCGATCGACGCCAGTTCGTCACGGCCGCGCTGGTCGCGGCATCGGGCCTGCCGTGGCGTGCGGCTCGCGCAGCCGCCGCGACCGCCGACCTCGACCCGCGCCAGGCCGGCCGCCCGCGCGCCGGCCCCGACGACGCGGCCATTCGCGCGGCAAGCGGCTACCGCTGGGTGCGCGACGGCGCGTTCACGGTCGCAATTTCGCCGCACGCGCCGCCCGTATCGACCTATGCGACCGACGCGCGCACCGTGGTCGGCGCCGATCCCGACTATGCGCAGCTCGTTGCCGACGCGCTCGGCCGTACACTCGTGCTGGTGCCGATCGCATGGGCCGACTGGCCGCTCGGGCTGACGTCCGGCAAGTACGACGCGGTGATCTCGAACGTCGGCGTGACCGAGAAGCGCAAGGAGAAATACGATTTCACGACCTACAGGCTCGGGCTGCACGGCTTCTACGTGCGCATCGGCAGCCCGATCGCGAAGATCGCGGAGCCGAAGGACATCGCGGGGTTGCGGATCATCACCGGCGCCGGCACGAGCCAGGAGCGCATTCTGCTCGAATGGAGCAAGCGCAACGTCGCGCAGGGGCTCAAGCCGGCCGAGCTGCTCTATTTCGACGACGACGCCACCGCGCGCGTCGCGCTGCTGTCGGGCCGCGCGGATGCAGAGCTGAACCCGAACGCGTCGCTCGCGTACGAGGCTGCGCGCAGCGGCAAGATCCGCCGCGTCGGTGTCGTCAATGCCGGCTGGCCGGCGAATGCGGACGTCGCGATCGCGACGCGTCGCGGCAGCGGGCTCGCGCCCGCGCTGACGATCGCGACCAATGCGCTGATCGGCAACGGCCGCTACGGGCAGGCGCTCGCGCGCTGGGGTTTGCAGAGCGAGGCGATCGCGCGGGCGCAGACCAATCCGCCGGGGCTGCCGTCGTTCTGAACGCGCCATGCCATCGCCCCGGCATGCCGTGACGGCGATGCCGGGGCACGCGACTGGCAGGCTCGTCTACGCCGGCACCGCCGCCCGATATCGGTCGAGTTCCGCGACCTGCGCATGAATCGCCGGGATCAGGTCGCGCCCGTAGGCCAGCGCATCGTCGAGCGGATCGAAACCGCGAATCAGGAACGTCGATACGCCGAGCCGGTAATACGCGCCCAGCGCCCGCGCGACCTGCTCGGGCGTGCCCACCAGCGCGGTCGAGTTCCAGCGCGCGCCGGTCAGGTTCGCGACGCCCATCCACAGACGCTCGTCGAGCACGTCGCCCTGCGCGGCGGCCGCCATCAGCCGCTGCGAGCCGGCATTCTGCGGCGCATGGCCGGCGATCGGTTGGCCGTTCGCGAGCCGCGCCGCGCGCACGCGCGCTCGAATCGCCTCGGCCTTCTCCCACGCGGCCGCCTCGGTATCGGCGACGATCGGCCGGAACGACACGCTGATGCGCGGCGCCCGCCCGAACGGCGCGGCCGCGGCCCGCACGCGGGCGATCTGCTCGCGCACCGCGTCGAGCGGTTCGCCCCACGTCATGTAGACATCCGCGTGTTCGCCCGCGACCGCGAGCGCGGCCGGCGACGAGCCGCCGAAATAGATCGGCACATGCGGCCGCTGCGCGCCCTTCACGACCGGCGACGCGCCGCGCAGCCGATAAAACGCGCCGTCGTGGTCTACCGGCGCATCGGCCAGCCAGATCCGCTTCAGCACGTCGAGATATTCGCCGGTGCGGCGATAGCGCGCATCGTGCGGCACGAAATCGCCGTCGCGCTGCAGGTCCGCATCGTCGCCGCCGGACACCACGTTCAGCGCCAGCCTTCCGCCGCTGAACACGTCGAGCGTCGAGATCTGCCGCGCGGCGGCCGACGGCACGATCACGCCCGGCCGGTGCGCGAGCAGCAGGCGGATACGTTCGGTCGCGGCGGCCGCGAACGACGCGACGATGAAACCGTCCGCCGCGTTGCTGAAATGGCCGACCAGAATCTGGTCGAAGCCGGCGGCCTCGTGCGCCTGCGCGAAGCGGCGCACGTAGTCGGGCTGCACCGCGGCGCCGCCCGGTACGTCGACCTCCGCACCGGGTGTCGCGGTGATCATGCCGATGATGTCGACTGGCATGTCGGAATGTCCTCGGGTATGTCGATCGGGAATCGCGTGAATCGTGAAGCGTGCCGCACGATCACTGCGCGGCGGCCGTCTTTTGCGCAGGCACGGCGAACGCGCCCGCATACGAGCGGTCGAGCAGCTTCGACGTGTCGTACGCGGCGGGAATCACGCCGGCCTTGTGCAGGAAGTCGGCCGTGTTCTGCGCATCTTTGGCGGCCGTCTCGTCGACGGGGCCGACGCGCTGCTTCGCGTTGTTGAGCCAGCGATACGCGACGTCGGGCTCGAGCTTCGCGCGCTTCGCCCACAGGTCCGCATACTCGCGCGGATGGCTGTCGACCCACTGGCGCGCGGCCACCACGCGCCGCAGGAAATCGGTGATCTCGGCACGCTTGCCCGAGGCGGCCTGCTCGTTCGCGGCGACGAAGCTCAGCGCCGGCATCAGCCCCTGTGCGGTCGTCACGGGCCGCGCGCCCTGCCGCAACGCGAGCGTGCTGACGAACGGCTCCCACAGCGACACCGCATCGACCGAACCGTTCGCGAGCGCATTGGTCGCATCGATCGGCATCAGGTACGCGTACTTCACCGAATCGGCGCGCAGGCCCGCGTGTTCGAGCGCACGCAGCACGAGCTGCTGGCTCCAGGCGCCGCGCCATACCGCGATGGTCTTGCCCTGCAGGTCGGCCACGGTGCGCACCGGCGAATGCTTCGGCACGAGGATCGCGACGCCGTCGAGACTCTGCCGCGACACCGCGACGACCTTGACCGGCGCGCCGCGCGCGGCCAGCGTGAGCAGCGCGGAATCGCCGAGAAAGCCGATGTCGATCGCGTTGCCGTTCAGGCTTTCGGCGACCGGCGCGGCGGCCTGGAAGTGCTTCCATTCGATCGCGTAAGGCAGGTCCTTCAGCACGCCGGACGCTTCCATCGATGCCTGGATGTTGAAGTAGTTCTGTTCACCGACGCGCAGCGTGACGGTGTCCTTGGCGATGCCCGGCTGCGCGGCAAGCGCCAGCAATAGCGCCGTGACGATTCGGCTCAGCAACATGATCTCCCGAAAGGTTGGCGGACGGCCGCGCGACGGCGGCGCCCTTTGTCCGCCGCGCGCGACCGCCGGCGAAACGGATGGAACCGGTGAAGATACGTCGATCCACTTCATGACACAAACGCAATATTCTTCTATGCAAAGATGCAAATATTTTATGAATCACGTGCGCTTGCCCGGTGTGCGCCGCCGACCGCCGGCCAACGGAGTTCGAACAACGGAGTTCGAACGATTCCTCGATAAATATTTCGCGCGCGAAATAAATCACGGACTATATTTCGCATACGAAATAACTGCCCGAGCGAGGACAACCATGACCTCCCAACCGATAGAATTTTCCGCCGCCGACGGCTATGTCCTGCACGGCACGCTGTGGTCGCCGGCCGCGACGCCGCGCGCGCTGGTCCTGATCCATCCCGCCACGGCCGTGCCCGAGCGGCTGTATACGGGCTTCGCGCGCTTTCTGACCGAACGCGGTTTCGCGGCGCTGACCTACGACTATCGCGGCATCGGCGCCTCGCGGCCCGCGCGTCTGCGCACGCTGAGGGCCCGCATGCGCGACTGGATGGAGCTCGACGTGGGCGCCGCGACCGCGTGGGCCCGGCACACGCATGAAGGGCTGCCGCTGCTCGCGGTCGGCCATAGCGTCGGCGGCCACGCGATCGGGCTGTCCGGCGCGACGCCCCATCTGCGCGCCGCCGTGCTGGTCGCCGCGCATGCGGGCAGCACGCGGCTGATCGCGCAGGCGGCCGAACGCCTGAAGGTGCGGCTGATCCTGCGCGTGCTCGGCCCGCTGATGTCCGCGCTGCTCGGCTACGTGCCCGGCAAGCGGCTCGGGCTCGGCGAGGATCTGCCGGCCGGCGTGTTCCGCGAATGGAGCCGCTGGACGACGCTGCCGCACTACTTCTTCGACGACCCGACGCTCGGCGCGGCCGAGCGCTTCTCGAAGCAGCAGTTGCCGATCCTCGCGCTCGGCTTCGACGACGATCCGTGGGCGAACCCGGCCGCGATCGGCCTGCTGGTAAGCTATCTGACCCGCGCGAAGGTCGAACGCCGCCAGATCGATCCGCGCGCGGCGGGCAGCGGCCCGGTCGGGCACATGGGCTTCTTTCGGAGCCGGCCCGGCGCCGTGCTGTGGCCCGACGTCGCCGACTGGCTCGCGCAGGCGCTCGACACGCGTCGCGCCGCGGGCCGCCCCTCCCTGACCATCGCAGCCGGGAACCCAGCTTGAGCGAAGACCGACGACTGTTTTTCATGTTGAACATCGGCCAGCGGCGCGTGCAGCGCTGGATCGATCGCAAGGCCGAAACCGAGACGCGCGCGAGCGCCGCGCAGGCCGGCGTGCTGTTCTGCCTCGCGAAGCAGGACGGCGCGCTGATCGGCGAAGTCGGCGCCGCGTTGCAGCTCGCGCCGTCCGCGATGACGGGGCTCGCCGACCGGATGGCGAAAGCCGGCCTCATTACGCGTCATGCCGATTCGGACGACGGCCGCGCGACGCGGCTGTACCTGACCGACGAAGGCCACGCGGCGCTCAAGCGCGCGCGCGTGCTGCTGCGCGAACTCAACGGCAAACTGTGCGACGGGTTTTCCGACGACGAACTCGATGTCGTCGCGCGCTGGCTGCACGCGTTGCAGGAGCGGTTTCCGGCCGAGCGCTGAGCAGCGCATCGCGCGCTCGCAACGGGCTCGCGCCGGCCTCAATCGCAAGCGATTGCGATTCGCGTTTTCGATTCGATTTTCATGCCGGCGCAGCGGCAAATCTTGCGTGCCCGCGCCGGCTTCCGGCAACGCTTTCCGGCTACGCTCTGTTACAAAAAACCGCCTGTCGCGCGTCATTCGAATCGCCTACATTGCAATCCACTTCGACACATTCGTCGCATGCGCTGACCGGCTTTCCCGTCGGGTCGACATCGCAGACACACCCGACAAGCAATGAAAATGAAGAGGAGTCTTAACCGAAGCGCTGGCGGCATCCAGCGCACGCGGAGGGCGATGACCGAAGCGGCATGCTGAACGACCCGTAACGACGTGCGCGGCATGATCGGCCGCGCCCCGGCTCGCGTCGTCTCGTCGTGCCCCGCCATCGCATCCGCACCTCACCGAGGAGTCGTCCATGCGACGCATGATCGTGTCCCATCCGCTTGTCACCCGCCTGTCCGCCGCGATGGCGCTGGCCGCCGCTGCCGCGGCGCACGCCGAGCCGACCGTCGTGTCCGGCCCGAGCCCGTTCGCCGCGTGCACCATCGGCGGCCCGGGCGTCAACTACGTGAACGCTGAAGTCGAACCGTGGCTCGCGGTCAACCCCGCGAACCCGAACAACATGATCGGCGTGTGGCAGCAGGACCGCTGGTCGAACGGCGGCGCCCACGGGCTCGTCGCCGGCTACTCGTTCGATGCCGGCGCAACCTGGGCGCGCACGCCGCAGCCGTTCAGCGCCTGCGCGCCGGGCGGACTCAAGTACGAGCGCGCATCCGATCCATGGGTATCGTTCGGGCCGGACGGCACCGCATATTCGGTGTCGATCTCGTTCAATCAGTCGAACAACGGCAACGCGGTCGCCGCGTCGGTCTCGACCGACGGCGGACAGACGTGGAGCAGCCCGGCCGTGCTGATCGCAAACGACGAACCGACGACGCAATTCTTCAACGACAAGGAATCGGTGACCGCCAACCCGGTGAAGGCCGGCACCGCGTACGCGGTATGGGACCGCCTCGAACTGCCGAACGGCAACCCGTACGCGAACCTGCACACGCAGGCGTTCCGCGGGCCGACGCTGTTCTCGAAGACGACCGACGGCGGCAAGACGTGGAGCGCCGCGAAGGTCATCGTCGACGTCCCGTCGCGTCAGCAGACGATCGGCAACCAGATCGTCGTCGATCCGAAGAGCGGCACGCTCTACGATTTCTTCGATCTGATCCAGCCGCCGTTCAGCAAGGCGGCCGGCAAGGTCGCGTTCATCAAGTCCACCGACGACGGCGCGACGTGGACCAAACCGCAGGTGATCGCGGGACTGCAGACGGTCGGCGTCACGGATCCGAACACCGGCGAACCCGTGCGCACCGGCGACATCATTCCGGAGCCCGCGATCGACCCGGCCTCGGGCCAACTCTACGTCGTGTGGCAGGACAGCCGCTTCAACGGCGGCACGTACGACGAGATCGCGATATCGACGTCGAAGAATGGCGGTGCGACATGGAGCGCGCCGCTACAGGTGAACACGCCGACCGGGCGCCCCGCGTTCAATCCGTCGGTGCGCGTCGACAACACGGGCGCGGTGATGGTCACGTACTACGACTTCCGCGATCTGCAGGCCGGCAACACGACGACGCTGCCGACCGGCTTCTGGCGCAAGATCTCGCACGACGGCGGCGCCACGTTCGCCGACGAGCGGCGCGTCGGCGGCCCGTTCGACATGAAGCTCGCGCCCAACGCCGAAGGGTTCTTCATCGGCGACTACCAGGGGCTCGACGTCCTCCCGTCGTCGTCGTTCCATCCGTTCTTCGTCCAGACCAACGCGGGCAACCTGACGAACCGCACCGACGTGTTCTTCGCGCCGTGACGCGAGGATGACCGTTCCGGCGCCGCACGACGCCATGCGTCGCGCGGCGCCGTGCGCATGTTCAGGGCATCGATGCAGGCGGTCGGCACGATGCGTTCGTCGACCGCCCTTCCCTCGGCTTCGCCAATACGTCGTCGCTGTTGGCGAGCCGGTCGCGCCGGATACGGGCGCGCACCGGCCCGTCCGCCGCGCAATCGGGCGACGCCCGCAGATCGCGCCGCGTGCCGGCGGTCGACCCGCGCACGGCGTTGCCGTTCGGCACGGGCGAGAAGATCGGCAACGGGACATCGACGGCGGCAGGCCGTCGAGCGCCACCGCACCGCGCATCGATCGACGCGGCTTCGCGGCGTCGCAGCGCTCGCCGGCGTTCGATGCGAACGCACGATCCCGCGGTCGCACGTCGCCCTCCTGCTGTCGCCGCCCTCGCCGATCCGACAGAAACCCGACGGGATGCTGCCGTTCGGCTTGGAATTTGACATGATATAACATATCATCTCGCGTGCTCGTCCGCCTGACGCCGTTCCAACCCAGGTGGCCGCGCATCGCCGAGCCATGTTCCAACGGGTCATTGCGCGTCATTGGCGCAACAATATATCGTATCCAGCGATCGCCCGCATGGCTCGTTATCCGATCCCAACCGATTCACCGACCATGCGCGACCTCCCTCGCTTACCGCTTCGCCCGCTCTCGTCCTTGTCGCTGATCCTGTTCGCCGTCGTCGCCCACGCGCAGACCGACGCGCCCGCCGCGTCCGGCACGCCGTCCGCCGAACCCGCGCCGCTCGCGCCGATCTTCGTGACCGCGAACCCGCTCGGCGACACCGAACTGATCGCGCCGACCGTCCAGCTTTCCGGCGATGCGCTGACGCGCCGCCAGGCCGATTCGCTCGGCGAAACGCTCAACGGGCTGCCCGGCGTGTCGACCACCACCTACGGGCCGATGGTCGGCCGTCCGATCATCCGCGGGATGGACGGCGACCGGATCCGGCTGCTGCAGAACGGCGTCGCGGCGTATGACGCGTCGTCGCTGTCGTACGACCATGCGGTGCCGCAGGATCCGCTGTCGATCGAGCGCGTCGAAATCGTGCGCGGGCCGGCCGCGCTGCTGTACGGCGGCAACGCGGTGGGCGGCGTGGTCAACACGATCGACAACCGGATTCCGCGCGAAGCGATCCAGGGCGTGACCGGCGCGCTCGACGCGCGCTACGGCGGCGCGAATTCCGTGCGCGCCGGCGCCGCGCAGGTCGAAGGCGGCAACGGCCGCTTCGCGTTCCACGTCGACGCATTCGATCGCGAAACGAGCAAGCTGCGGATTCCCGGCTACGCGCGCAGCAGCCAGCAACGCGCGATCGACGGCCCCGACACGCCGCAACCGGAAGGCAACGTGCCGAACAGCGACGGCCGCGTGCACGGCGGTGCGGTCGGTGCGTCGTACACGTGGGCGGACGGTTTCGCGGGCCTGTCGTACAGCGGCTACGAATCGAACTACGGCTCCGTCGCGGAAAGCGACGTACGGCTGCGGATGCGCCAGGAACGCCTTGCGCTCGCGTCCGAGGTGCGCAACCTGAGCGGGCCGTTCACGACGCTGAAATTCGACTTCGCGTACACCGACTACCGCCACAAGGAAGTCAACAACGGCGAGACGGCGACCACCTTCCGTAACCGCGGCTACGAGGCGCGCATCGAGGCGCGCCATCGCAAGATCGGCCCGTTCGAAGGCGCGATCGGCGTGCAGTTCGGCCAGAACACTTTTTCCGCGCTCGGCGACGAATTGCTCGTGCCGTCCACGCGCACCAACAGCGTCGCGCTGTTCGGTCTGGAGGAATGGCAGGTCGTCCCGGCGCTGAAGCTGAGCCTCGGCGGCCGCATCGAGCACGTGAAGGTCGATCCCGATCCGGCCGGCGTCGAGAAATTCGCGCTCGCGCAGCCGCGCGACTTCAACGCCGGCAGCCTGTCGGCCGGCGCGCTGTTCTCGCTGACGCCGGTATGGTCGGTCGCCGCGAACGTCGCCTACACCGAACGCGCGCCGACCTTCTACGAGCTGTATTCGAACGGCCCGCACGATGCGACCGGCCAGTTCCTGATCGGCAACCCGAACGCGTCGAAGGAAAAAGCCGTGTCGACCGACCTGTCGCTGCGCTATGCGAGCGGGCCGAACCGCGGCAGCGTCGGCGTGTTCTACAACCGCTTCTCGAACTACCTGACCGAGTACAACACCGGCCGCGTGGTGGACGGCGACGACCAGCCCGTCGCGCCCGGCACCGACGGCTCGCTCAACGAGGCGATCTATCGCGGCGTGCGCGCCGAGTTCTACGGCATCGAGCTGGACGGCAAGTGGCGTGCATTCGCGCGGCGCGGCCATACGGTCGATCTCGAACTGACGGCCGACTACACGCACGCGCGCAACGTCGACACGGGCCAGCCGCTGCCGCGTATCGCGCCGCTGCGTGCGACGCTGGCGGCCGACTACGGTTACGGCCCGTTCGGGGCGCGTGCGCAGGTCACGCACGCGTGGTCGCAGCATCGTGTGCCCGACAACGACTTCTCCACGGACGGCTACACGTCGCTCGGCGTGATGCTGACCTACAAGTTCCGCGTCGGCGCGACGCACTGGCTCGCGTACCTGCGCGGCGACAACCTGACGAACCAGGAGATCCGCTACGCGACGTCGGTCGTGCGCGGCTTCGCACCGGAAGGCGGCCGCAGCGTGATGGCCGGATTGCGCACCACGTTCTGACCCTCCTACGGCTCGCGGCGCCCGCCGCGGGCCTCGCGGGCCTTTTACCGGCGCGAACCCGAACCGCCCGCGCCGCTCCGCTCCGCTTATTCGTCATTCCCTCGCGCCGATTACGCCGCTCGCATCGAACCCGCGCATCGCAACGAAATTCCCTCATTCACCGGCAAATCAGAAAGAAATCATCAGACAAATATTATAAAAAAGATGTTTTTTGTTTCGCCAGTAAAACCACATTCAAATCCCGTACATAACGAATCGAATAAATCGCCATCCCGCAAACCATTTGATGAAGATCAAGAACGCCCGCTTGACAAGGCCAACGGCGTTTGAAAAACGAATGTAAGGGTTTTCGAAGGGTAAAGAATCATTCCAAATTCCCGTTAAAGCCGGCACCAACCTGTATCTGGTCGAGCGATAAATTCCATTTACAACCACACGCACGAGGGCCGAAACGTGAAAATCGTCAGAATGAGCATCAAAACGAAACTCCTCGGCGGCTTCGGCCTGCTGGCCGCGGTCGTCGTGACCGTATCGGGCATGGCGCTCAAGGCATTGTCCGATACGAACACCGAGTTTTCACGCTACATGAACGGCATCAACGCGCGGGCCAGCCTGGCCGCACACATCCGCACCGCGGTCGACCGGCGCGCGATCGCCGCGCGCAATCTCGTGCTGGCCACCCGGCCGGCCGACATCGAGGCCGAACTCGCCGAGGTGAACCACGCGCACAAGGACGTGCAGGACCATCTCGCGAAGCTCGACGACCTCATGGCGAAGGCGACCGACACGTCCGATCGCGCACGCGAGCTGGTCGCCGAGATCGTGCGCATCGAAACCCGCTACGGGCCCGTTGCACTGCGCATCGTCGGACTCGCGCAGGCCGGCAGGAAGGACGACGCGATCGCCGACATCGACGACAATTGCCGCCCACTGCTCGCGCAACTGGTGCGTGCGACCGACGCCTACGCGACCTATACGCATGAACGCGAAATCGGGATCGCGCAGGCATTCGCGGATCGCTACACGGTGGAGCGCAACCTGCTGGCCGGCATCTGCCTGATCGCCGTCGCGATCGCGGCCGGCGGCGGCCTGTGGCTCACGCGCAAGATCACGGCGCCGATCGGCTCGGCCGTGGACGTTGCGCGCACGGTGGCGAACGGCGATCTCGGCAGCCGCATCGAGGTGCGCGGCAACGACGAAACGCGCGACCTGCTCGATGCGCTGCGGACGATGAACGAGCGGCTGATCGGCATCGTCGGCCGCGTGCGCGACTCGTCGAACAGCATCGCGCACGCGGTGAGCGAGATCGCATCGGGCAACCTCGATCTGAGTCAGCGCACCGAGGAACAGGCCGCATCGCTGCAGGAAACCGCGGCGACGATGGAGGAATTCACGTCCACGGTGCGCCTGAACGCGGAAAACGCGCAGCAGGCGAGCACGCTCGCCGCGAATGCATCGGACGTCGCGCAACGCGGCAGCTCGGTGGTCGGCCGCGTGGTCGACACGATGACGGAGATCGGCCACAGCTCGTCGAAGATCGCCGACATCACCGGCATCATCGAAGGCATCGCGTTCCAGACCAACATCCTCGCGCTCAACGCGGCGGTCGAAGCCGCCCGCGCGGGTGAACAGGGTCGCGGCTTCGCGGTCGTCGCGAGCGAGGTGCGCAGTCTCGCGCAGCGCGCGTCGACGGCGGCGAAGGAAATCAACGCGCTGATCTCCGCGTCGGTGCAGACGATCCGCGACGGCTCCGCGCTCGCGGGCGAAGCCGGCAAGACGATGTCCGACGTCACGCAGGCCGTGGCGCGCGTGACGGACATCATGGGCGAGATCGCAGCCGCGTCGGCCGAGCAGAGCCGCGGCATCGACCAGGTGAACCTGACGATCACGCAGATGGACCAGACGACGCAACAGAACGCGGCGCTCGTCGAGCAGGCGGCGGCCGCATCGAAGTCGCTCGAGGCGCAGGGCCGCGAGTTGTCCGAAACGGTCGCCGCGTTCCGGATGCCGGCCGGCGCGCATGCGGTATCACCCGGCACGCATGCACAGGAAGCCGACACGCGCCGCTGGCAACCGGCTGCCGCGTAACGGCATGCGCATCGTCATCGGCACCATGACGCCCCACTCGTCGCATGGCCTTGCACACACTGCGTCGCAGCGCGGCGCAAGTTTCGGTCCCGCTCGGGCAGCGCCGGTTGCAGGACAGGCGCCATCGCGACCGCGCGACCTGTTCGCCCGAGCCGTTCGTCGACACGGACTTTTAAAACGCACGAATGACGAGTATCCTAAAAAAGCACTTTTCGACCGGACGGCGAATCGCGTGCCCTGACTCCCGTCCGATCGCCATGCGGCCCCGTCGTATCGCGCACCGCGCGCCGACGGCGGCGTCTGCCTCTCGCGCCCTGGCCGCACGAACCTTCCCCAACAATCGTCAGGAGAGCTGGTGAGCCGACTCGTCGTCGTATCCAATCGCATCGCAGATCCCCGTAAAGCCGCGGCCGGCGGCCTCGCCGTAGCCGTGAAGGACAGCCTGCAGGAAACCGGCGGCGTCTGGTTCGGCTGGAGCGGCAGACTACGCGGCGGCGACGAGCAGACCGCGCGCGGCGACGACGTGCAGGTCCAGAACGTCGGCGGCATCCAGCTCGCGACGGTCGATCTCGATCCGCAGGATTACGACGCTTACTATCTCGGTTACTCGAACAACGTGCTGTGGCCGGTGTTTCACTACCGGCTCGATCTCGCGCAGTTCGACCGGCGCTTCGCCGACGGCTACCGACGCGTGAACCAGCTGTTCGCGCGCAAGCTGCGCACGCTGCTGCGGCCCGACGACACCATCTGGGTCCACGACTATCAGCTGATTCCGCTCGCGGCCGAGCTGCGCGCGATGGGCTGCACGAATCCGATCGGCTTCTTCCTGCACATCCCGATGCCGCCGCCGCCGATCATGGCCGCGATTCCCGAACACGAATGGCTGATGCGCGCGCTGTTCGCGTACGACCTCGTCGGCTTCCAGACCGAATCGGATCTGCTCCACTTCGAGCACTACGTCGAAGCGGAAGCGGGTGCGGCGCGGCTGCCGGACGGCCGACTGCGCGCGTTCGGCCGCACGCTGTCGGCCGGCGCGTTTCCGATCGGCATCAACGTCGACGAATTCGAGTCGCTCGCGCGCGATCGCGACGGCCTCGCCATGTTCGAACGCATGCGCGACGAATATTCGCGCCGTCAGTTGCTGGTCGGGGTCGACCGGCTCGATTACACGAAAGGGCTGCCGCAGCGCGTGCATGCGTTCCGCGAGTTGCTCGAACAGTATCCGGAGAACCGCGACCGTGCGACGCTGATCCAGATCGCCGCGCCGAGCCGCGAGGATCTCGGCGCCTACGACGACCTGCGGCGCGAGATGGACAGCCTGTGCGGCGCGATCAACGGCGACTACGGCGAGCTCGAATGGATGCCGATGCGCTACATTCACCGCACCGTCGCGCGCAAGCGCCTGCCGGGCCTCTATCGCGCGAGCCGGGTCGCGCTCGTCACGCCGCTGCGCGACGGGATGAACCTCGTCGCGAAAGAGTTCCTCGCCGCGCAGGACGCGGCCGACCCGGGCGTGCTCGTGCTGTCGCGTTTCGCGGGCGCGGCCGAGCAACTGAAATCGGCGCTGCTCGTCAATCCGTACGACACGCAAGGCACCGCGCAGGCGATCCAGCGCGCGCTCACGATGCCGCTCGAAGAGCGCCGCCAGCGTCATGCGGCGCTGATGGCGATCGTGCGCAAGACCGACGTGCACTGGTGGCGCACGCGCTTTCTCGACGCGCTCGCCGAAGCGGCCGAAGTCGCGGCCGCGACCGAATCCTGACGCGCCGACGCGCGCTCACGCCCTGCCCGCTTCGTCGTGCATGCGAGCACGACGCCGTTCGATCGATACGGGCGCGCCGCGCGTGGCGATTCCGTGGCGAAAAGGAAGGAATGTCGACGCGCGCCAGCCCGCGCAACGGCTTCAGCGATCGGATTCGTGCGGCCGTCCGTACGCGACGAAATCGCGCTCGACGGTGGAGGCGTGCTCCGTGTCGATCGCGCCGCCGCGCGCATTCGTTTCGTCGCCGGCTAACACCGAAGTCGCCGACGACGGTTCGATACGTCCGTCGATCAGCGCCTGCAGCGCGTCGCGTTCGAGCACCTCGCATTGCAGCAGCCGTCGCGCGATGCGTTCGAGTGCGTCGCGTCGTTCGCCGAGCGTCGTCGCGACGCGCGCGTGCGCATCGGTCAGCAGCGTGCGCACTTCTTCGTCGATCATGCGCGCGGTGTGCTCGCTGCAGCGGCCGCCGTCCGCATGCCAGATGCCGGGCAAGCCCGAGCGCGTGTCGCCGTCGTCGAACGTCGCGAGCCCGATCTTCTCGCTCATCCCGTACTGCATGACCATGTGGCGCGCCATCGCGGTCGCGCGTTCGAGGTCGTTCTGCGCACCGGTCGAGACATCGCCGAACACGAGCTCTTCCGCCACGCGTCCGCCGAGCAGCGCATCGATCCGGTCGAGCAGCTCGCTGCGGCGCAGGACGTAGCGATCCTCGATCGGCACCTGCTGCGTGTAGCCGAGTGCGGCGACGCCGCGCGGAATGATCGACACCTTCTTCACCGGGTCGCAATGCGCACGGCTTTCCGCGACGAGCGCATGGCCGGCTTCGTGATACGCGATCGTCAGTTTCTCCTGCTCGTTCATCACGCGGCTCTTGCGCTCGAGGCCCGTCAGCGCGCGGTCGATCGCCTCGTCGAAGTCGGCCATGCCGATCGCCGGTTTGCCGAGTTCGGCCGCATGCAACGCGGCCTCGTTGACGACGTTCGCGAGATCGGCGCCGACGAAGCCCGGCGTGCGCGACGCAAGCTCGCCGAGATCGACGTCGGCCGCGAGCTTCACGCGCTTCACGTGCACGCCGAGGATCTGGCGGCGGCCGTTCACGTCAGGCCGGTCGATCGCGATGTGCCGGTCGAAACGGCCCGGCCGCAGCAGCGCGGGATCGAGGATCTCGGGCCGGTTCGTCGCGGCCATGATTATCACGCCGGAGCCTGCCTGGAAGCCGTCCATCTCGACCAGCAACTGGTTGAGCGTCTGTTCGCGCTCGTCGTTGCCCGACATCGGACCAACGCCGCGCACCTTGCCGAGCGCATCGAGCTCGTCGACGAACACGATGCACGGCGCCTTCTGCTGCGCCTGCTCGAACAGGTCGCGCACGCGCGCGGCGCCCACGCCGACGAACATCTCGACGAACGCCGAGCCGCTGATCGAGAAGAACGGCACGGCCGCCTCGCCGGCCACCGCGCGTGCGAGCAGCGTCTTGCCCGTGCCCGGCGCGCCGACGACGAGCACGCCTTTCGGAATCTTGCCGCCGAGCCGCTGATAGCGATCGGGATTGCGCAGAAACGCGACGAGCTGTTGCAGTTCGGCCTTCGCTTCGTCGATGCCCGCGATGTCGTCGAACGTGATGCCGGTTTCCTGCTGCACGTACACGCGTGCACGGCTCTTGCCCATTCCGGTAAAGTCCTGCAGCCCGCCGCGCTTGTGCAGCATCATGTTCCACACGAACACGAGCAGCATGAGCGGCAGCAGCCACGACGCGAGCGACGCGATCCAGCCGGTGTCGGGCGTGCCGCGATAGCGGATGCCGGCCGCGGTCAGCGTGTCGATCAGGTGCTCGTCGGTCACGCGGCTGGTCGTGAAGCGCCACGGCGCGCCGGCCTGCTGCACGACCGTCGCGTCGGACGCCGGCAGCATCGTGCCGGCCTGCGGCATCTTCAGCGCGCCCGAGATCGACGCGGGGCCGACCTCGAGATCGTCGACGAGTCGCGCGGCAACGAGCCGGTGGAAATCGCTGTACGCGATCGGCGTCGACGTCGGGCGCAGCATCAGCAACTGCGCGGCGAACAGCACGAAGAAGCCCGCCGCGATCAGCAATCCCGGGTAGTCGAATTTCTTGTCCATGGCATCGGGCCGGCCGTATCGGCTGCGCGGCGTGCGCTCACGCCGGCACGCGCGCGGAACCGGTACGCGGCCGCCATGCGAAAACGGCAAGCATCCGTGCCATCGTCGCCTCGCTGTCTCGCATCGTTCGCTGCATCGATGCCGCCTCGGCAACACCGTCGGCCGGCGTCGCGGGGCGATCCTCGCCCGGGCGGCACGCCGCGACGCGCCGCCCCTGATTCCAGTCTAGTTCGCGCGCGGGCGTCGCGCACCGCTCGCCGCGCGCGCGTCGAATCGTCCGACGAACGGCTTTCATCTGCCCCCTTGGCGCGCTATAGTCGCGTTCATGACATTTATGTGACAGTCGCGTCGCACCACCGCGTGCGATGCCGGCCATGGCATTCCGCGCTGCGTCGCGGCAGCCCGCGCAACGCAGGCGCGCATCGAACGACACCCGCCCACCGCCCATCCGAGGAGCCCACGACGTGAACGACACCCCCGATCGCCCCGACGACCTGCCCGCCGATCCCGACCGCCGCCGTGTGCTCGGCGGCCTCGCCGCGCTCGGTGCCGGTGTCGCCGTCGCCGGCTGCGAAACCACCGCGGACAACGCACCGCGTTCGGCCGCCGACCTGCGCATCGACGAAGCGTTGCGCCAGCGCGTGCGCCACATCGTCGTGATCTATGCGGAAAACCGCAGCTTCGCGAACCTGTACGGCGATTTCCCGGGCGTGCGCTATCCGCTCGGCGACCTGCGGCCCGAACAGGCGCGACAGCTCGATCGCGACGGCAAGACGCCGCTGCCGGTGCTGCCGAAGATCTGGGGCGGGCTCGTGCCGCAGGCGCAGGAAGTGGACGGCAAGCGCTACGCGATCGCCGAGCGCGACATCGACAAGCTGCCGAACGCGCCGTTCCGGATTACCGACGCGCAGGGCAAGCCGCTGCCGAACGGCGTGATCACGCGCGACCTGTGGCATCGCTTCTACCAGAACCAGATGCAGATCGCGGGCGGCCGCAACGACCAGTTCGCCGCATGGGCCGATTCGGGCGGCCTCGTGATGGGCCACTACCGCAATTCGGCCGACACGCTGCGCCTGTGGAATCTCGCCCGGCAATACACGCTGTGCGACAACTTCTTCATGGCGGCCTTCGGCGGTTCGTGGATGAACCACATGTTCCTGATCTCCGCGCAGCCGCCGCTGTATCCGGACGCGCACAAGCATCCGCATGCGGCGAAACTGCTGTCGCAGGTCGAAGGCGACGACCCGACCGGCACGCGCCTGAAGCTCGCCGACGATTCGCCCGCGTCCGCGCTCGACGGCCCGCCGAAGTTCGCGGCCGACGGCCCGCTGACGCCGGACGGCTACGGCGTGAACACGATGGCGCCGCCGTACCAGCCGAGCTACGTGCCGCCGCCCGATCCGGGCAACGCCGCGTATGCGGATCCGTCCGACCATCGCGTGATGCCGCCGCAGGGCTACGCGACGATCGGCGACCGCCTGTCGGAAAAGAACATCGACTGGGCGTGGTACAGCGGCGCATGGCAGTACGCGCTCGAGCATCGCGACACCGGCACCGTGCCCGACTTTCAGTACCACCACCAGCCGTTCAACTACTTCGCGAACTACGCGCCCGGCACCGAAGCGCGCCGCAAGCACCTGCGCGACGCGGGGCTCGGCGACGCGCCGTCGACCAACCACTTCATCGCCGACATCGACGCGGGCCGCCTGCCGGCCGTCGCGTTCTACAAGCCGCAGGGCAACCTGAACATGCATGCGGGCTATGCGGACATCGAATCGGGCGACCGTCACATCGCGACCGTGATCGACCATATCCGGCGCGGGCCGCAATGGGAAAACACCGTGATCGTGATGACGCACGACGAGAACGGCGGCTGGTGGGATCACGTCGCGCCGCCGGTCGGCGATCGCTGGGGCCCCGGCTCGCGGATCCCGGCGCTCGTGATCTCGCCGTTCGCGAAAAAGGGCTTCGTCGATCACACGCTGTACGACACGAACTCGATCCTGCGCTTCATCAGCCGCGTGCACGGCCTCGCGCCGCTCGACGGCGTGGTCCGGCGCAACAACGCGTTCGCCGCACGCGGCGCAACGCCGCCGGGCGATTTGACGAACGCGCTCGATCTCGGCTGATCGCCCGTCGATCACCGGAAACGCCGACGCCCCGGGCCACGCGATGAATGGCCCGGGGCGTCGTTCGTTTCCGGCCCGGCGACGCCATGCGGCGCCGGGCAATGCGTCGCGCGCAACGTGCGCGACGCCGATCCCGCGCGTCAGCCGCCGAGACGCTGCTCGATCTTCTTCATCGTGTCGGTCATTTCAGCCGGCAAGCGCAGCTTCAACGTATCGAACAGCGCTGCGTGCAGCTTCAGTTCCTCACGCCATTCGTCCGCGTTCATCGACGTCACCGCCTCGAACTGATCGCGCGTGAAATCGAGGCCGTCCCAGTGCAGGTCTTCATACGCGGGCGACACGCCGAACGCATGCTCGCCGCCACCGCCGGTGCCTTCCAGACGATCGAGCATCCACTTCAGCACGCGCATGTTCTCGCCGAAGCCGGGCCACACGAACTTGCCGTTCGCATCCTTGCGGAACCAGTTCACGCAATAGATCTTCGGCGGCTTCGCGCCGGCGGCTTCGAGCTGCTTGCCGAGCTCGAGCCAGTGCGCGAAATAATCGCTGACGTTGTAGCCGCAGAACGGCAGCATCGCGAACGGATCGCGACGCACGATGCCCTGCTTGCCGACGGCGGCCGCCGTCGTCTCGGAACCCATCGTCGCGGCCATGTACACGCCTTCGACCCAGTCGCGCGCCTCGGTCACGAGCGGCACCGTCGTCGAGCGGCGGCCACCGAAGATGAACGCGTCGATCGGCACGCCGGCTGGGTTTTCCCAGTCGTCGTCGATCGACGGGCACTGCGCGGCCGGCGCGGTGAAGCGCGAGTTCGGATGCGCGGCCTTGCGTCCGGTTTCCTTGGCCGTGTCGGGCGTCCACGGATTGCCCTGCCAGTCGGTCAGCTTCGCGGGCGGCGTGTCGGTCAGCCCTTCCCACCACACGTCGCCGTCTTCCGTCAGCGCGACGTTCGTGAAGATCACGTTTTCCTTGAGCGTGGCGATCGCGTTCGGGTTGGTCTTCACGCCCGTGCCCGGCGCCACGCCGAAGAAACCGGCTTCCGGATTGATCGCGTACAGGCGGCCGTCGCGGCCGGGCTTCAACCACGCGATGTCGTCGCCGATCGTCGTGACCTTCCAGCCGTCGAAGCCCTGCGGCGGAATCAGCATCGCGAAGTTGGTCTTGCCGCACGCGGACGGGAACGCGGCCGCGATGTGATACTTCTTGCCGGCCGGCGACGTCACGCCGAGGATCAGCATGTGTTCGGCGAGCCAGCCCTGATCGCGGCCCATCGTCGACGCGATGCGCAGTGCGAAACACTTCTTGCCGAGCAGCGCGTTGCCGCCGTAGCCCGAGCCGAAGCTCCAGATCTCGCGCGTTTCCGGGAAGTGCACGATGTACTTGACCGGATTGCACGGCCACGGCACGTCCTGCTGGCCGGCCTCGAGCGGATGGCCCACGCTGTGCACGCAGGGCACGAATTCGCCGTCCTCGCCGAGCACGTCGTACACGTCGCGCCCCATGCGCGTCATGATCCGCATGTTCACCGCGACGTACGGGCTGTCGGACAGCTCGACGCCGACGTGCGCGATCGGCGAGCCGAGCGGGCCCATCGAGAACGGCACGACGTACAGCGTGCGACCGCGCATCGAACCGCGGAACAGCCCGTTGAGCGTCTCGCGCATTTCGGCCGGATCGATCCAGTTGTTGGTCGGGCCGACGTCGTCGCGCGACGCCGCGCAGATGAACGTGCGATCTTCGACGCGCGCGACGTCCGACGGATCGGATTGCGCGAGATACGAGTTCGGGCGCTTCGCCGGGTTCAGGCGCGTGAGTGTGCCCTGGTCGACCATCGCCTGGCACAGCGCATCGTATTCTTCCTGCGAACCGTCACACCATACGATGCGCTCGGGCTCCGTGAGCGCCGCAATGCGCGCTACCCAGTCGATCAGCTTGCGATGTTTGACGAAAGCCGGCGGAGCGATCAGCGGGCCGTGGGTCGCTTCGGCCAAAGTGTTTTGCGACATGGGGGTGTCTCCAGATTATTGGGCGGGGATGGGGGATGCGGGCGAGCCCGCGAGATGGGGAATGCGTGCGGAGCGCAGGAAGATGCGGCACGCAGAACGCGACGCGCGAGCGGAGCGCGCGTCGAAGCCGCGATGCGTGCGAGAGAAGGTGAAGTCTCGTTAGAGGGTGCGAACGCGAGTTTCGCCATGCAAGCAACCTGCCATACAACTCCATGCCGGCCAGCATACCATCGCCGTTATTGGGCGGGCGTTGCGTTGCAACAAGAAACAACTGTGACGGCGCACCGGCACGCGCATTGCAGGTGGGTGCTTTTTTACGGCGTCGTCGCAGGCGACTCGGGGACGAAACGCCCGCGACAGCCGCCCGGCAAGGGTTTCGCGCGAGCGGTAATTTCAACCTGCGTATCGTCCATGCCGGCGATGCGCACACACACGGCGCCCATTCGCGTTTTCGCTACTCAGGCAAACCCTGAATTAGGTTGCGCACACAAACATCCCGATCGAATGCCCCGATGCGGCCACTGCTCATAACGGCGCGCGTGGCAATCCGGGGTAATACGTGCCCGGCTACGACGCGAATCGTCGAGGAGTACTGCCGGTCGCCGCGATGACGGCCCGCCTGCATGCTTCGACGCGGTCGGCGACGACGCAAAATTCCGGCACGACGCGGCCGAGACGATCGATAGTGGCGGACGCTTCGTCGATCTCGACGCGATCGACGGGGTGCCGACGAACCGGTACGTCGCGAAGACCGTGCGCGGGTCACGCACCTGCTCGGGCAGACAAAAAAACGCCAGCCCCAAGGGGCTGGCGTCGTGCTTCGGGTCGGACGACGATCAGAACTGGTTCATCGTGTTGTCCTTGCCCGCTGCCTTCAGCGCCGCTTCGCCGCTGAAGTATTCCTTGTGATCGTCACCGATGTCCGAACCGGACATGTTCTGGTGCTTCACGCAGGCGATGCCCTGACGGATTTCCTTGCGCTGCACGCCCGCCACGTAGCCGAGCATGCCCTGATCGCCGAAGTATTCCTTGGCGAGGTTGTCGGTCGACAGCGCAGCCGTGTGGTACGTCGGCAGCGTGATCAGGTGGTGGAAGATGCCTGCTTCACGCGATGCATCGGCCTGGAACGTCCGGATCTTCTCGTCGGCCAGCTTGGCCAGTTCGGTGTCGTCGTATTCGACGCTCATCAGCTGCGCACGGTCGTAAGCCGACACGTCCTTGCCTTCGGCCTTCATCGCGTCGTAGGCCTGCTGACGGAAATTCAGCGTCCAGTTGAACGACGGGCTGTTGTTGTACACCAGCTTCGCGTTCGGGATTACCTTGCGGATCTCGCTGACCATGCCGCCGATCTGCGCGATATGCGGCTTTTCGGTTTCGATCCACAGCAGGTCGGCGCCGTTCTGCAGCGACGTGATGCAGTCGAGCACGCAACGCGCTTCGCCCGTGCCGGCGCGGAACTGGAACAGGTTGCTCGGCAGGCGCTTCGGACGCAGCAGCTTGCCGTCGCGCTTGATGACGACGTCACCGTTGCCCAGTTGGTCGGCCGACAGCTCTTCGCAATCGAGGAACGCGTTGTACTGGTCGCCCAGGTCGCCCGGCGCGTGGGTCACGGCGATCTGCTTGGTCAGGCCGGCGCCCAGCGAATCGGTACGCGCGACGATGATGCCGTCGTCCACGCCCAGTTCCAGGAACGCGTAGCGGATCGCGCGGATCTTCGCGAGGAAGTCCTCGTGCGGCACCGTGACCTTGCCGTCCTGGTGGCCGCACTGCTTCTCGTCCGACACCTGGTTTTCGATCTGGATGCAGCATGCGCCCGCTTCGATGAACTGCTTGGCCAGCAGGTAGGTCGCTTCCGCATTGCCGAAGCCGGCGTCGATGTCGGCGATGATCGGCACGACGTGCGTGACGTGGTTGTCGATCTTTTGCTGGATCGCGGCCTTGGCGGTCGCGTCCTTCGCCGCATCCAGCTCGCGGAACAGGCCGCCCAGCTCACGGGCGTCGGCCTGGCGCAGGAACGTGTACAGCTCGCGGATCAGCGCGCTGACCGAGGTCTTTTCGTGCATCGACTGGTCCGGCAGCGGGCCGAACTCCGAGCGCAGCGCGGCGACCATCCAGCCCGACAGGTACAGGTAGCGGCGTTCGGTGCTGTTGAAGTGCTTCTTGATGGAGATCATCTTCTGCTGGCCGATGAAGCCGTGCCAGCAGCCCAGCGACTGCGTGTACTTGGACGGATCGGCATCGTACGCGGCCATGTCGGCGCGCATGATCTTCGCGGTGTACTTCGCGATGTCCAGGCCGGTCTTGAACTTGTTCTGGGCACGCATGCGGGCGGCATATTCGGGGTTGATGGCATTCCACGCGCTGCCGTGGTTTTCCTTCAAACCTGCCACTGCCTTGATGTCGTCTTGATATTGGGACATGTCTATCTCCTGGGAACGAAGCGCATTTGAGTAAAGGATTCAGCGTGCCCGCCGCGTGTGACGAAGCGAACTGCATGGACTCAATAGTAATCCTGCCCGGCGCGATTTCGACCAAGTCTTATATAAGACATAAGATATAAATTTTCGTTGTTTTTCAATGAGATAGCCGAGCGTTTTTGCGATGCAAAACACGGTTTCAAGCGGCGGTAAAACGCGGCGGCAGGAATCCGGCGCGCTTCCCGCGATATGAAATGCCCTTTCGGTTGCTGAAGAACCGGCACGCTCCGACCAAGCCGGAACAGCGACGACCGTCAGGCTTTGTCACAGCCATGACAAAACGTCTATACTTGGACGATTATTTGATGCGCGCGTGCGTCAGCGCGTCGGCCTGCGTCCCGGAGCGACATGAACGACTCTCCCGTTTTCGATACCCTTTGCGAACTGCTGAATACGTCCGGCGCGCGTTTCTGCGTGCTCGAGCATCCGGCGGAAGGCAAATCCGATGCGATCGCCGCGCTGCGCGGCACACGCCCCGAACAGGGCGCGAAGGCGATGCTCTGCACGTTCAAGGATGGCGGCGGCACCGCCGCGCTCGCGGTGATTCCCGGCCACCTGAAGATCGACTTCCGCAAGGTCGCCGATGCGCTGGGCCGGCGCAAGGCGACGCTCGCGTCGCCCGACGTCGCGGCCGCCGTCACGCGCTGCGTGATGGGCGCCGTGCCGCCATTCGCGTTCGATCCGAACGTGACGCTCGTCGTCGATCCGGCGCTGGTCGAGCGCAACGCCGAGATCGCGTTCAACGCGGGCCGCCTCGACCGCTCGGTGGTGCTCGACGCGGCCGACTACGTCCGGATCGCGCGCCCGCTGCTGGCCGACATCACGCGGCCGGAAACGACGGACGCATCCGCCTCCGAGGACCACGCATGAGCACGAACCGCAAGCCGCTGTCGTCGGAGCAGGCATCGCTGATCGAGCAGGTGCAGCGCATTGCCGAAGGGCTCGGCGAGATGTTCGCGCCGTTCACCGAGGTCGTCGTGCACGACCTGCGCACGCCCGAGCATGCGATCCTCGCGATCCACAACAACCTGTCCGGACGCGCGGTCGGCGATCCCGCGACCGAACTCGGCCTCGCCCGCATCGCCGACGACGACTTCCCGCAGGTGCTCGCGAATTACCCGAACCGCTTCGCCGACGGCCGCACCGCGAAAAGCACGTCGATCGGCATCAAGGATTCGACCGGGCGCTACGTGGCCGCGCTGTGCCTGAATGCCGACGTCACGCTGTTCCGCGGCTTCCAGGGCATGCTCAACCAGTTCTGCCGCACGGACGGCGAAGCCGTCGTCGAAACGCTCGACCCGGCCAGCGCCGACGCGATCCGGCAGCGCATCGACGCATTCGCGACGCGCCTCGCGACGACGCCGCGCGAGTTGAAGACCGACCAGCGCCGCGTGCTGATGCAGACGCTGAAGGCCGACGGCTTCCTCGAGGTGCGCCGCGCGATGGAGATCGTGTCGCAGCATCTCGGCGTGTCGCGCGCCACCGTCTACAACGACGCGAAGTGACGCGCCGCGTCCGGCTTTCCCATTTCGAGTTTCCCGTTGACTGATCTTTTCGACCCTCGAGCGACCATGAACTCTCCGATTCTTCCCACGTACGACGACGTCGCCGCCGCCGCGGCCCGGCTCGAAGGCCACGCACACCGCACGCCGGTGATGACGTCGCGCACGGTCGACGACGCGCTCGGCGCGCAGGTGTTCTTCAAGTGCGAGAACCTGCAGCGCATGGGCGCGTTCAAGTTCCGCGGCGCGTTCAACGCGCTGTCGCGCTTCGACGCGGAACAGCGGCGCCACGGCGTCGTCGCGTTCTCGTCGGGCAACCATGCGCAGGCGATCGCGCTGTCCGCGCGCATCCTCGGCATTCCCGCGACGATCGTGATGCCGCAGGACGCACCGGCCGCGAAAATGGCCGCGACGCGCGGCTACGGCGGCAACGTCGTGACCTACGACCGCTACACCGAGGATCGCGAGCAGATCGGGCGCACGCTCGCGGAGAGGCACGGGCTCACGCTGGTGCCGCCCTACGATCACCCGGACGTGATCGCCGGCCAGGGCACCGCGGCCAAGGAACTGTTCGACGAAGTCGGCCCGCTCGACGCGGTGTTCACGCCGCTCGGCGGCGGCGGACTGCTGTCGGGCACCGCGCTCGCCACGCGTGCGCTGTCGCCGCATGCGAAGCTGTACGGCGTCGAGCCCGAAGCCGGCAACGACGCCCAGCAATCGTTCCGGTCCGGCGCGATCGTGCACATCGACACGCCGCGTACGATCGCCGACGGCGCGCAGACGCAGCATCTCGGCAACCTGACGTTCCCGATCCTGCGCCGCGACGTCGACGACATCCTGACCGCGACGGACGCGGAACTCGTCGACTGCATGCGCTTCTTCGCCACCCGTATGAAGATCGTCGTCGAGCCGACCGGCTGCCTGTCGTTCGCCGCCGTGCGGCGGATGAAGGACGCGCTGCAAGGCAAGCGCGTCGGCGTGGTGATCAGCGGCGGCAACGTCGATCTCGAGAACTTCTGCGCGCTGGTGTCGGCACCGGCCTGACCGTCTGCGCGCGCATGACGATCTTGTCATGCGCGCGCGGCCCGGCCTTCACGTCGCGTTAAGTTTCGCTCCCTAGACTGATTACGTCGTCCCGAAGTCAGTCATGCAGGAGTGTTCATGAATACGCACGCGTTCGTCGCCGCCGCCCTGGCGGCCGCTTCCCTGTCGGCGTTCGCTCAACCGGGCGTGACGTCATCCGGTTTTTCCGCCGCCTCGCCTCACCCCGCAGTCGGGCACGCGATGCACCGTTCGCCCGCCGCATTGCCGCCCGCCGGCTTCGTGCTCGCGAAGATCGATCAGAACAATACGCCGCCCGACCGTGGCGGCGATCCGGGCGGCCGCGCGCACGCCGGCACGCATATGTAACGACACGCGCCCGGCCGCCGGCATTCGGCGCGACGACATGCGGTCGAACCCGGCCGTTTCTTCAGACCTGAAACGCGGTCCGGGCACGTCGAACGAAAGGATCCGGAAAGCCGACGCCGATCGATGACGTTTTTTCGCATCCGCGCGCAGACGAACGATTGACGTGCCTGCATGCACGCCATTACCCTTGCGCGCTGATGGTTCCCAGGGATGGGATCAAAAGGGAACGCAGGCGAGGCAACGCCTCGAATCTGCGGCTGCCCCCGCAACTGTGAGCGGCGAATCCGTGCCACCGCGTGCCACTGGGAAACCGGGAAGGCCTGCACGGATGGCGACCCGCGAGCCAGGAGACCTGCCATCGACCCGAGGTCCAGCAGCCGCACCGGGCGGGGTGTCCCGATGTGCAAGCACCGCCGTTGGCGGCCGCCCGTTGCATGGACGACCCGACCTCAGGATCCGTCAGATGTCCATCGTTCCCGAATCCGCTTCCCGGCCGGAAGCGTCGCACCGACACGCCGTCGGCATGCGCCCCCTGTCCGCGCTCTGCTCGCGATCGCCGTACCCGCTTCACGCTTTGCCCCGCCGCCTCATGAACATTCGTCACCTGCTCGCCACGTCCGTCGCCACCGCGCTGTTGTCCCCGCTCGCCCATGCGGCGGGCGACACGGCGGCTGCACGGCCCGCCGCGCCCGCCGACGGCACGGACCTGCCGACGATCAGCGTGACCGATACGCGGCACCTGCCCGAATCGTTCGACCGGCGCTATGCGTCGACGCAGGTGCTCACGCGCGAGGATCTCGACCGGCTGTCGCCGAGCGACCCGAGCATCACGCAGGCGCTCGCGACGCTGCCTGGCGTGACCGTCGCGCAGAACGGCGGGCCCGGCTCGTCCGCGTCGGTCAGCATTCGCGGCGCGTCGGCGAGCCAGGTCGCCGTGTTCATCGATGGCATCCGGATCGGCTCGCCGACCACCGGCATCGCGCCGTGGGCCGACCTGCCGACCGAAGCGTTCGAGCGCGTCGAAGTGATCTCCGGCCCGGCCGCCGCATCGTTCGGCAACAACGCGATGGGCGGCGTCGTGCAGTTGTTCACGCGCCGCGCCGCCAACCAGCCGAATCAGACCACCGTGTCGTTCGGCGGCGGCTCGAACAAGACGTTCGACACGCAGTTCCGCACGTCGGGCACGGTGCCGTCGACGGGGCCGCTCGCCGCGCTCGGCGGGCTCACCTATTCGCTCGGGCTGCACGACTACAACACGGCCGGCATCGACGCGACGCGGCCGTTCTTCTACGGCCACGAAAACGGCCGCAATCCGTATCACGCGCAGGATCTCGATGCGCGGCTCGGCTATGCGCGCGACAACTGGTCGATCTCGACGTTCGCGCTGTATCACCGCTCCGATCTGTCCTACGACAACAGCGGCTACGCGAATCGCGAGCTGGACCATCAGTTGACGACCGGCGTTGCGTTCCATCTCGACATCACGCCCGATACGCAGTTCGACCAGTCGTTCGGTTATGCGAACGATCGCCAGTTCATCCATGCGGACAACCCGGCTCTCGCGACGGACCAGATCAACTCGCAGCGGATCAGCACGTCGACGTCGCTGACCCATCAGGAGCACGGGTTTCACCTGTTCGGCCTGCCGCTGTCGGGCGAATCGAAGCTCGCCTACGACTTCACGCGCGAACAGGCGTTCCTGCCGGTCGACATTCCCGGCGGCGTGCCGACGCGCAACGACTCCGCGTTTTCGCTGCACCAGTCGGCGACGCTCGGCAGCGTGACGATGTTCGTCGCCGGCCGTCACGAGATCATCGCCGGGCAAGCCGTGAACACCGGCAACGCCGCGCTGTCGTGGGCGATCACGCCGGTCTATACGGCGCGCGTATCGTACGGCAATGCGTTCCGTCTGCCGACGTTCAACGACCTGTACTACCCCGGCTACGGCAACCCGGCCCTCAGCCCGGAGCGCAGCACGTCGGTCGAAGCCGCGCTCGACGCGAACACCGCGTACGGCACCTTCACCGCGGCGATCTACGACACGCGCGTCAACAACCTGATCGCGTACAACCCGGCGACGTTCTCGCCGATGAACATCGGCCGCTCGCACATTCGCGGCATCGACCTGTCGTACAAGGGGACGCTCGGCCGCTCGACGCCGGTGAGCGTGGCCGTCGGCATCCTGAATCCGCAGGACGAGACCAACCGGACCTGGCTCAGCCGCCGGCCGCGCCAGACGGTCAGCCTGAACGTCGATCACACGTGGGACGAACTGAAGCTGCACGCGTTGAGCACGGGCGCGTCGCTGCTGTATGGCGGCTCGACGTTCGACGATCCGGCCAACCGGCAGTATCTGGCGTCGTACCTGACGGTGAGCCTGCGCGCGTCGTACCGGATCGATTCGCACCTGACGGTGTCGGCGTCGCTGTCGAACCTGTTCGACCGGCAGTACATGACCGCATACGGCTACAACACGCTCGGGCGCACCGCGTTCGGGAAGGTCAGCTACACGTTCTGACGCTCGGCGCATCGGCGCAACGCGCCGCACCGGCACGCGCGGAAAATTGACATCGCGGCAAAAGCGCATGAGGACGACATCGGCATCGGCCCGGATCGCGGGATCGGATCCGGCGATCCGGTCGGCCCGCGCAGCCTCGCGCGGCTAGATCAGCCCGCGCACGCCGGCGGCCAGCTGGATCGCGCCGAATACCGCGACGACGGCCGCCGACACGCACGACAGCCCGTGCATGAATGCGAACGACAGCTTCGCGCGCAGCGCGGCGGTCGCGCTGCTCAGGCACAGCCACCACATGGCCGAGCCGACGAACACGCCGGCGACCATCCGCGCGACGGTCGCCCCCATCGCGCCTTCCCGCGCACCCGGCAGCGGGCCGAGCGCCGCGAAGATCCCGACGAACGACACGATCGTCATCGGGTTCGACAGCGTGAGACCGAACGTCGTCAGGAAATCGCGCAGGACGGTCGTGCGCGGCAACTCGCGTTGCCCCGCCTGCGCGGCCGGCGCCTGGCGCGCGATGGTCCACGCGAGCCACACGAGAAACGCGCCGCCGCCGATTTTCAGGCCGACGGTCAACATCGGGAACGCTGTGACGATGCCTGCGACGCCCAGCGCGCCGAGCAGGCCGTAAATCGCATCGGCGCACGCGGCGCCGATGCCCGTCGCGAAGCCCGCCCGAAAGCCACGGCTCAGGCTGCGCTGAATGCACAGCATGCCGATCGGGCCGACCGGCACCGCGATCGACAGCCCCATCACGACGGATTTGATGAACAGCATCGCCTGCCCCTTGCAACATCGCGTGGATCGAACAGGCATCGTAGGGAAAGTCCGCGCCCCGCTGAATGCATTTTTTAAGGAAAAATGGCGGCTCTACCTTAAAAATTCCCGCTGCGATGGACGATCTCGACTGGAAGATACTGGCGCTGTTGCAGGACAACGGGCGCATCAGCTATACGGAGCTCGCGCGCCAGGTTCACCTGTCGGTGCCGGCGGCGACGGAGCGTGTGAAGCGTCTTGAAGCGGCCGGTGTGGTCGAGGGCTACACCGCGCGGATCAATCCGTCCGCGGCCGGCTATCCGGTGAGCGCGCTGATCGGCATCACGGTGCCGCAACCGGCGAAAGCGAAGTTTCTCAAGCTGCTGGAGACGATTCCCGAAGTCGTCGAATGCCATCACGTGACGGGCGCGGATTCGTACGTGATGCGGTTCGTCGCCGTCAGCATGGCCCATCTCGAACGACTGATCGAACGCATCAACCTGTACGGCGAAACGCGCACGTCGATCGTGATGTCGACGCCGCTGCCGGCGCGCGGGATGGCGCGCCCGGCTGCGAAGCCCGGCGACGACCGCAGGTAGCGAGTCGCGGTTTCGCGATCGTCGGACGGTTCCGGCCGGGACCGGCGACGATCGATGGCGGCCGTCCCCGCTCGTGCGGCCGGTTCCCGCATGACGATCGGTACGCGCCGGCTATTTGCCGACCGCGCCGCCGAGCAAGCCGCCCACCAGCGACGTCACCGGCGCGAGCGGATTGGCGAGGCCGCCCAGCGGCGAGCTGCTCCCCGTACCGGTCGCGACGCCGTCGTGCACGGTGGCCGGGATGCCGCCGACCACGCTCGTCACCAGCCCGGAGATCGGCACCGCGCCATTCGCACCGGCCGGGTTCACGAGGCCGCCCACATTGGTTACCGTGTTGCCGACCGCACGGACGAGGTCGCCGACGCCACCGACGATCGGCTGCGGCGACGCGGCGGTCACCTTCCATCCGGTCGACGTGATCGCCCCGCCGACCTGGCCGAGCAGGCCCGCGACCGGCTGCCCGAGGCCGGTTGCGGTGCCGACCTGCTGCGTGAGGTGGCCCGCCGTCGTCACGAGCGGCGTGATCGCGGTGCTGATCGCCTGCGTCGCCTGCTGGACCGGGGCCGACGACAGCGACGCGCCGAGCGCCGCGCCGCCCGTGCGCAAACCGCTCGCCACCGTGTCGAGCAGCCCGCTGACCGGCGTCGTGATCGGCGTCAGCGGCGACAGCGGGCCGGAGCCGAGCGCCTTGACGGTTTCGCTGATGCCGCTGACCGGGTTGCCGGTCGCGGCGACGACCGTGCCGAGGCCGCCGACCGTCGTGCCGACGGGGTTCGGTACGATGCCGATCTGGCCGAGACCGCCGCTCACGGCGTTCGACGTATCGCGGATGATCGTGCCGACGCCGGTGACCGTATCGGCCGGCCCGACGGTGACGCCCTTGCTGAGACCGGGCACGCTCGCGCTACCGAGCGTCGCGCCCGCGTCCATCACGATCCCGCCGATGGAACTGACGATGCCGTTCGTACCCGGCGCGCCGCTCGTGCCCCAGCCGCTTGTACCGCTGCTGCTTGTACCGCTGCTGCTTGTGCCACTGCTGCTTGCGCCACTGCTGCTTGTGCCACTGCTGCTTGTGCCACTGCTGCTTGTGCCACTGCTGCTTGTACCGCTGCTGCTTGTACCGCTGCTGCTCGTGCCGCTGCTGCTCGTGCCACTGCTGCTCGTGCCACTACTGCTCGTGCCACTGCTGCTCGTGCCACTGCTGCCGCTTGAGCCACTACTACCGCTCGTCCCGCTCGTGCTCGTCCCGATGTTGTTGCCAGCCAGCGTCGGTGCCGTAATGTCACTTCCGCCGCACGCCGCGAGCGTACACGCCGCAGCCATAGCGGCGAGCGCAACGTTCGCCGTGATGAAATGATTTCGCATGGAAGCCCCCGTCCACTATTCAGCGCAAACATTTCATCAAGCATCTACCGTGCCATTTCCATCGGCCTCCTTCACAATTTCACAATCGCCTTTCACCGGCCGTCCAGGCCGCGCTACGGGGCAGCGCGCATCGGGTGCGAATCGTGCCGCCCGGCTCGGCCCATGCAGTCAGTCCGATGATGCTGACGTAACACCGCCCCTGCGTTACGTAGCACGAGAAGAGAAAATCCGACGGCGCCCGGTACACGCGTCGCATCGTCGTCACGGCCGCTTCACCAGCTTCACGATCGTCAGTGTGCCTTTGACGTTTTCCACCCGAACCCGGACCTTGTCGCCCACATGCAGAGACGGGATCATCGCCGCGTCGCCGGCCTTGAACGCCATCGTCATCGGCGGCATTCCGATGTTGTCGAGTGCGCCGTGCTTCAGCGTCACGAGTCTGCGCCCGGCATCGATTTCCCTGACTTCGGCATCCGTCAGCTTCGCATCCTGCGCCGACATGCTCGCGTCGCCTGAATTCATGCCCGACATGTCGCCGCCTGCGAGTGCCGGCATTGCAACGACCGCCATCGCGCACAACATCGCGACAGCATGAAAGCAGGTTTTCATCGAGCGTCTCCCGTCGAGCCTCGGCGCGTTTCCGTTTCTGCTCCCAGCCGGTGCGACACGTCACACGATCAACGTCACACCGGCCCAGACGATCAGCACGACGCCGAGCACGCGGCCGATACGATCGCCGCCGGGCAGGACCTTTTCCACGAACACGAACAGCGACAACGCGACGATCCACACGACGTTCATCACGCCGCCGACGAACAGTAGCGCCATCAACAACCAGCAGCAGCCCACGCAAACCATGCCGTGCCGAGCGCCCAGTAGAAAGCTGCCGGCGACGCCGGGACGCCAGTGCGCAATCAGGAACGCCGCCGGCGCGCGGCATTGCCGCAGACACGCGCGTTTCAGCGGCGAGAATTGATAAAGCCCGGCCAGCGCCAGCACGATGGCGGAAAGGCGCGCGCTCTTCGACCACAGCATCATCGCGGAGATCAGCCCGGCCGGCTGCAGCAGCGCCTGAAGCAACGCCGCACCGATCGAGAACGCGAGCCATGTCGTCAGATAGCCGGCCAGCAGCGCCACCGACGTGAACGCCGATCCCGCCGCCCCGTTGCCGTGCTGCAGCAGCACGCGCCGGTACAGCAGCACGAGCGGCGCGGCGCCTGGCGTCATCATCGCGATCATCATCACCCACCACATCGCGATTGCCGTCGGCAGAGACGGATCCATGCTGCCCATGCCGTCCGCCAGCCGATGCGGAAACAGCGCGACGGTCGTCATCTCCCGCGCCGACATGCCGGTTCCCGCGCCCGTCCACAGGTAGAACCAGCACAGGCCGACGAGCGCGGCCATGCCGAGCAGCATGACGGCGCGCTCGCGCGCGAGCCAGGCGTCGAACGGAGTCATGCCGCGGCGCGATGCCGGATCAGCCCGTGGTTGTTCAGATGCAGTCGCGCGAATTGCGCATACGTTCCGTCGAGATTCAGCGCGATGTTGCCCTGCGAGCGCCCCATGCCCGAACCGACCTCGGCCAGCTCGTATTCGAAACCGTGCGGCAGGTCGATCCGCACGCGATGCTCGGCACCGGTCACCGGATTGCGGATGGGTTCGCCGGAGACGTCGAACACACCGTCCACGTGAATCCGGCCGCGCCGTGCATCGACATCGACGTCGAAATCGATCTTCGTGAAGATCGGATCGAACGCGTGCTCGAGCGTCGACGCATACACCGAGAACATCGTCGCGAATGGATCGGTATCCTGACCGGTCATGATTTTCAACACGGCGTCGCGCTGCGCCGGACTCGCGCGCTCGTCGACGATCGGCTGGCACTTGCCCTTGCCTTCGTGAACGGCGCCCGGCCACTGGAATACCACCGCGATCCTGACGCCGTCGAGCACCACGTCGCCGTAGTGGCCGCTGTCGATCGAAATCGCCCCCATCGCTTCGCAGTTGCCGTTGGTCGGCAGCGCATTGAACTGGCAAGGGCAACCGTATGAGCAATTGCAACTGATCATTTCGGTGCCCTGAATCTCCCACGGCGTCATGGCTCCACCTCGCGCTCTGAAACGGACGAACGCTTCGAATCTAGTGCACGCCATCGGGGAAAGCAAAGCGGTAACGGCAGCGTGAAAAACGTGGGTGCCGGCCTCACGTAAGACGTTTCGGGATGGATTCGCGCGGTTGTTCCGCTAACCGTCCCGTCACCCCGCTCTCACACGAACAGCGACACGACGATCGCACACCACACCGCGCCCGCGCCGCACAGAAACACGCGGCGCGCGACGAACATTCGCGACTCGTCGTCGGGCGTTTTCATCGGCGACGTCGCGAGAAACGGCACGCTGGCGAGGCATGCGAAACCGGCTAGCGCGAGCACGATCACGACGTAGTCGCCGAACCGCCACGGCGATGCTTCGTGCAATCCCCAGTAGCCGAGAAACAGCATGCCGATCGAGAACATCGTCGCCGCGGCCGAGCTGAGCGCGACCACCGATCCTGTTGGAAATTGCACGGGAACCTCCTCTCGCGCGGCGCGCGATGCGACGCCTGTCTACGGAGATCGGCATGATCTCGTCCGCCGGCGACGAAATCAGGCGTTCGTTTCGGACTTGAATGCTGCGAGCGCACCGTCTCCATGCTTCGGCGAATACGCGTTGTCACCGATTGACGGGTTCGACCCGGGCGAGTTGTATTTCGTGCCTGTTCAATCGGGCAGCACGACCATGACGTTGCTAGCCCGGTTTCTTCGTGCCCTGCGCAACGGAAATCCACCCGACCACCGCCGCGGCAACCCAGCAACAGGTGATCATCAGGTCCAGATCCATCAGGCCCTGGAAATTCGTACTGTTTTCGAAACTGCAGCGCTGATGGCCCCTGACCCACATGCATCCGCTGATCAACTGCTGGATATGCATGTAGATGCTGTACACGGCAACGGCCGACGCGATGACGGCGACCCGCAGGCGTATGCTCTTTTTCATTGGCGCTGAAGGCTTGGGATGATCTCCCGACCGATCTTAAGTCAATGGCGATGCGCGACGCAATCGCCCTGGTATCGACCCGATTGACCGGCATGCAGAAATGCCTATCGAACGCGCGCCAGCAATGCGAACCACCATGACCACACAGAACACGATTGCACTGATCGTCGATCCCGACAGCGGCGAGCGAATTCACGACATCGCCGCGCACGCGCGGCATACGTGGGTCGTGACGAGCGACACGAACGATCCCGTGATCAGGCAGATCTGGAATACGCGCCGGGCGGAGTCGGACCGGGCCGCCGAAAGCGGCGTGACCCTGTTCCTGCGTCATGGCGACGACCGCGACAGCTGGTGCGCCGGAATACTGGATGCGGTGGACGACCATCACGGCGACGCGATGCATCTCGACGGCCATGCGATTCTGGTCGTTTACGGCACGCCGCTTTCCGCGCGCCTGCGACACGCGTTGTCCGCGTTCGGATTTTCTGGCTTCGTGTCGACGGCGGAAGGATTTCGAGCGATCAAGCGCGGCACCGCATGAATCGTGGGCAGCTCAAAGCGCTCCTCGCCCAACCGGCGATCGACCGGATGGCCTTCAGGTAATCCGCCGCCGGTTGCCAATGAATCCGCGTGCCGTTCGCCTCCGCGTCGCTCCGTTGCCTCACGACCGTGCCGACATGCTCGCAAGCAGCACGTCGTAGCCGGCCTTCGCGAATCCCGCGGGGCGCGACGATCGTCGTTGCGCCCGATCGTCGCGCCGTCCATCACCCATGCCGATGCCGACGAAAACCGGGCGCACACCACTTCGTCATGTGACGCACGGGCATGCCGCTTGCGCGCTGGATGTTTCTCGGCTGCTGACACCACGCTGTCAGCGGGGAACGTCTAAGCTCGATCGACCGACACCCGAGGAGCACCGCCCTTGGCCCCTACCGAAGGACCGGCCGCACTGGCCGAACGCACCGTCAAACGCCGCGGCGTGACCCTGCTCACGCTGTGCATCGCCGTACTGGTCGCCCAGGTCGACACGGCCGTCGTCAACCTCGCCACGCGCGCGATCGGCGCCTATTTCCATGCCGGTGTCGGCGCCTTGCAATGGGTCGTCGACAGCTACAACCTCGCGTACGCGGTACTGCTGCTGACCGGCGGGCTGCTCGCCGACCTCTACGGTCGCCGCCGCGTCTTCATGGCCGGCACGGCCGTCTTCACCATCGCGTCGCTGCTGTGCGCGCTTGCGCCGTCGGTGTCGGTGCTGATCGCCGCCCGCGCGCTGGCCGGCGTCGGCGCGGCGTTGTTGCTGCCGGCGTCGCTGGCGATCGTGCGGGTCGTGTGGCGCGACCCGGTCGAACGCGGCCGCGCGCTCGGTATCTGGGCCGCGTGCAACGGCGTGGCGATGGCGATCGGGCCGACGCTCGGCGGCGTGCTGATCCGGCACTTCGGCTGGCGCAGCATCTTTTTCGTCGTCGTGCCGCTGAGCATCGCCGCGATGCTGCTCGCGATCCCGGCCGTGCCCGAGTCGTCCGATCCGCACGGCCGGCATTTCGACGGCGCGGCGCAGGTCATGGGCGCACTCGCACTCGGCGCGCTCGCGTATGCGGCGATCGTGTTCCGCGAGGCGCCGGTCGCATGTGCGATCGCGGGCTGCATCGCGGTGGCGTCGTTCGTCGCGTTCGTGGCGATCGAGCGCCGCCACGGCGAATCCGCGCTGGTGCCGCTCGACATTTTCCGGATCCCTGCGTTTCGCGGCGCGATCGCCGCCACCACCGGCATGACGTTCGGGATGTACGGCGTGCTGTTCCTGCTGCCGCTGACGTGGCAGAGCACCGGCCGCCTCGATTCGACCGGCGCGGGCCTCGCATTGCTGCCGATGGCACTGGTGTTCGTCGCCGTATCGCCGTGCTCGGGGAGATTGTCGGAGCACATCGGCACGCGGGCGACGACAGCCGGCGGCGTCGCGGTGATCGCGAGCGGACTCGCTGTGATCGGCGCGTCGGCCGGTTCGCCGAGCCTGCTCGGCGCCGAGATCGGGCTCGCATTGACGGGGCTCGGGATGGGCGTCGCGACGGGCCCGCTGATGACCGTCGCGGTGGGCGCGGTCGACGCCGCGCGCTCGGGCACCGCGAGCGCGCTCGTCAACGTCGCACGGATGACCGGCGCGACACTCGGGATCGCGGTGCTCGGCACGGCGTTCGCCGCCGTGCACGGCGGCGCGGCCGGCCTGCGCGTGGCGATGTTCGCCGGCGCGGTGGTTCAACTGACGGGCGCGGCGGTATCGGCCGTCAGCGTGCAACGGGCGGCATGACGCGCCACCGGCGTGCTCGCCCGGCGCTCAACGATGCTTCCCGCCACGCTTGCGCGCCCGATGCTCGGCGCGCTTTTGCAGCAGCGCCGGCATCAGTTCCTCCATGTATTGCCGCGCCTGCCCGCGCGTGACGATCTCGCTGAAACGCTGGTGAGCCTTGTCCTGACCGACCAGTGCCGCATGCGCTTTCCTCAGGATATGCAGATAGGCGATCAGGCTCGTGCCGTCGCGCACGGGCAGCGCGTCGCGCGCGTCCGGCGTCGGGGCGGGACTCATGCTCCGATCCTTTGCGGACAATCCGTCCGGCACGTCGTCGTCACGAGCCCGAGCAGGTCGTTGGCGAGACGATCGCGATCGGTCAGCGGCGCGAGGCCGAACAGCCGCTCGAGCGTCGCGGCCACCGACGCGTGGTCGTACGGCGTGTGATCGACGTGTCCGGCCGCGACCCACGGCGAAATCACGATCGCCGGCACGCGCACGCCGTACACGTCGAAGCCGAAGCCGCTCGCGTTCAGCGTCGCGGGCGCGCCATCGTTCGGCGGCGGCGCAGCGCCTGGCTTGACCGAATCGTAGAAGCCGCCGTGCTCGTCGTAGACGATCACGAACAGGCTGCTGTTCCACACTGGCGCGTTGCGAATCGCGTTGTACACGCGCGCGGCGAGCTGGTCGCCGCCGGCCAGCCCGTCCATCGGGTGCTGCGAGCTGCCGTTCCGGTAGGTGCCGTGCACGATGTCCCCGTAGCCGGGTTCGATGAACGTGTAGCGCGCGGTGTAGCCGGCCGCGAGATCGGCTTCGAAATGCGCGAGATCGTCGACGTCGAAGAAGCTGATGCCCTTCAGCGACGCGACCTGCGGCACGTGACCGAGCGGATCGCCCGTCTGGTCCTGGTAGATGCGCCAGTTGTCGTCGCCGAGCGCGCCGAAGATCGAACCGTTCGGATAGTGGAAGCCGTCGAACGTATTCCATCCGGCCATTTCTTCCTTGGTCGGCGAATGGTCGAGCCCGGCCGACGATGCGCCATGCAGGAAGAAGCGGTTCGGCCAGGTCGGCCCCGGCATCGATGCATGCCACGCGTCGCACAGCACGAACGCATTCGCGAGTGCGTACAACGACGGCGCCTGCGTCGCGGCATCGACGCCCAGCATGATCTTGCCCGCATCGGCCAGTTGCGGCGGCGCGCCCTCGGCATGCGACGTCGCATAGTTCGACACGAACCCCGAATTGCCGACC
Source organism: Burkholderia sp. MSMB1835 (assembly GCF_001526365.1). Taxonomy (NCBI): domain Bacteria; kingdom Pseudomonadati; phylum Pseudomonadota; class Betaproteobacteria; order Burkholderiales; family Burkholderiaceae; genus Burkholderia; species Burkholderia sp. MSMB1835. Next base: position 366,259 of record NZ_LOYP01000052.1, on the reverse strand, counting down.
GGCGGATACGGCTGCCCTTTCACGAACGGCACGCCCGCGCCGCAGAGCTGTTCGAGCACGTCGGTGAATTCGTGGCACGGATCGGTCGGCATCCGGTCGGGCGCGCCGCCGCCGAACGGATAGACGGTGCCGCCGTACGCATTGCTGTTGCCCGGCGACGCGGCGACGATGTCGGCGATGCCCGACAGCGCGAACAGATGATCGAAGGAACGGTTCTCGAGCATCAGCACGAACACGTGCCGGACGCGATCCTGAACCGACGGGACGGCGGGAGCGGAAGAAGATTCGGGGGCTGCGTCTGCACTCATGGCGCCTCCTGGCGTCGCGCGACGAAGGTCCGGCCGGCACGGCCGTTGGCCCGCCGAAAGCACTGAAGGGATTGAAAGCCACGCGCGGGCCGCGCATTGCCGACGAGTGTACGACCGCGCCGGCCCGCGCGTAAAGCCGCATGCGAACGGCGTCGCCGCGCGTGCGTTCAGTCGTCGGCCGGGGCGGTTTTCAACGTCACGACGTCGCGCCGCGGCGGCGCGCCGAACATCCGTGCATATTCGCGGCTGAATTGCGACGCGCTTTCGTAGCCGACGCGATACGCGGCCGTTTCCGCGTTCGCCGCGCCCGTCACCATCAGGTGTCGCGCTTCGAGCAGACGCAACTGCTTCTGGTACTGCAGCGGCGTCATCGACGTCAGCGCCTTGAATTGCCGGTGAAACGCGGACGGACTCATTTGCGCGACGGCGGCGAGTTCGTCGACGCGGATCGTCTCGGCGAACTGGCCGCGCAGCGCATGGATCGCCGCGACGACGCGCTGGGCGTGACTATTCGCGAACACGACGCGCGACACTTCACCACCGTGCGGCCCGGCGAGCAGCCAGTAGCAGATCTCGCGCTTCACGAGCGGCGCGACGATCGGAATCGCCTCCGGCGTATCGAGCAGCCGCACCAGCCGCAGCACGCAATCGGCGAGCGGCCCGCCGAAATCGGTCACGCAGACGCCGTGTCCGACCGGGCCGGCCGCCTGCAGCGGCGGTGTATCGAGCCGTTCGAGCACGTCGCGCATCATCGCCAGATCGAATTCGAGCACGAGGCCGAGAAACGGTTCGGCATCGCTGGCCTTCACGATGCGGCTCGTCGCCGGCATCTCGACGCTGACGACCAGCGCACGGCCGGGCCCGTAGTCGTAGCGCCGCCCGCCGAACGTCGTCCACTTCGCCCCCTGCACGACGACGCACAGCGCCGGTTTCATGATTCGCGGCGCGGACAGCCGCTCGCGGTTCGAACGCAGCAGGATCAGCCCGTCGATCGCCGTCGCGACCGGGCTTTCGTCGCGTTGGCCGCCGGTCAGGTGTGCGACGCGCTCGAGCAGTTCATCCGACATGATGCAATCCTCCGTACCCCGATCTCCCGATGGTACCCGCGACACCGGGCGCGCCGGCGCGCGGGGCAGGATCGGGCAAGAACGCGGCCGGTTCCGGCATTCAGCGGATGCGCCGGCCGCCGTACGCTTGCCGCTGTTCGTCACCTACTTGGCCAGGAGCACAGCATGACAACAGCACACCCGGCAGCGTCCGTCCCGAAGATCGCCGTCGTCACCGGCGGCAGCCGCGGGCTCGGGCGCAACACCGTGCTTCATCTCGCGCGGCGCGGCGTGCGTTCGATCTTCACGTATCGCTCGAATCGCGCGGAAGCCGATCGCGTCGCCGCGCTGACCGCGCAAGCCGGACAACCGGCGCTCGCGCTGCCGCTCGATACGGGCGACATCGCCACGTTCGACCGCTTCGCCGAACAGCTTCGCGACGCCCTTTCAGGCTGGGGCGCCGAGCGCTTCGATTTCCTCGTCAACAATGCGGGCACATCGCATCACGCGCCGATCGCCGAGACGACCGAGGCCGACCTCGACGCGCTCTATCGTGTGCACTTCAAGGGCGTGTTCTTTCTCACGCAGACGCTGCTGCCGCTGATCCGCGACGGCGGCCGCATCGTGAACGTGTCGTCCGGCCTCACGCGCGTCTCGGTGCCCGGCAGCGCAGCGTACGGATCGATGAAGGGCGCGGTCGAGGTGCTGACGCGCTATCTGGCCAAGGAGCTGGGCCCGCGCCGCATCGCGGTGAACGTCGTCGCGCCGGGCGCGGTGGCGACCGATTTCAGCGGCGGGATGGTGCGCGACAATCCCGACGTGAATCGACAGATCGCGGAATGGACGGCGCTCGGCCGCGTGGGCGAGCCGGACGACATCGGGCCGATGATCGCGTCGCTGCTGTCGGACGACAACCGCTGGGTCAATGCGCAGCGCATCGAGGTGTCGGGCGGGATAGCGCTCTGAGCAGTGACTTTCGTCGATCGGCCCGATGCGATCGGCGCACGTTCAATCAAGACGCCCTGCCGGTCCGCCGGGAGGGCGTTCCGTTTTGGTTCCACGACCGAAACGACTTCATCGATGACGTGCGCGGGCTCGACACACGCTAACTGGTGATCGTCGGCGACAAGGACCCGAGGTTCGACGCAGCGGCGATGCAGGCGGCGTTTTTTGCATGACATGCGGACGCGCGGCTCGGGACGATGCCGAATTGCGGGCATTACCCGATGCACGAATGTCCGCCGTATTTCGCGATGGTGATCGAGGATTTCCTGCGGGACGCGGCCGCCTGAGCGTGGAACACGCGCGGCGCCGATAAAGGCGGGAGACGTAGAAGAAGCCAACGCGGCGCAACGGCGCCGCCGGCAATCGGCGAACGGCACGCCGTGCGCCGTTCATCCGGTTCGTCCGGCCATGCGGCCGAACAGGTGTCGGCCGGTGCGCGCGGATGCGCACCGGTCGTGGCCGCTCAGCGGCGCGGCTGGCCGCTTCGCGGCGGACGCGGCGAGTTCGCGTCCTTGTGCCGGAAGTTGATGCGGCCCTTGGTGAGGTCGTACATCGACAGTTCCAGCGTCACGCGATCGCCCGCGAGAATGCGGATGTGGTTCTTGCGCATGCGGCCCGACGCGTACGCGCCGACCACGACGCCGTTTTCCAGCGTGACACGGTATTTGCTGTCCGGCAGCACTTCGTCGACGATTCCGTCCAGTTCCAGCAGTTCTTCTTTTGCCAAACCAATTCCTCCAGACAAGGTGATTGACCGCGGCCGCGGCGACTGCCCGGCGCCGGCTCCCGCAAACGGGACGGCGGCCGGCAGGCAGCCGGGATCGGTTCGTTCAGACGGGCCACTGGCCTGTCTTGCGATCGGAGCCCGGCGCGTTGCGGCGTTCGGGCGGTCGGTGGCGGCGGCGCAATGCGCGCCGCGCAAGTCGGGACCGCGCCGGCTACGGGGCATGGCGGCGGCCTGCTCGGGTTGATGCGTTGAAGCGGTGATGCGCTGGCGAAGCGCCAGGCGCTTCGCGAGGGCGTTGCGTCGCACGCGGGTCACGCATGCGATGAGGGAGGCGTCACGACCGATGCATCGTGAATGTCGCGATGCATCGGTCGTGCGCATCGGAACGCACAGGCCGCCGTCATGCGGCGCCCCGCGCGATACTCCATCCGGCAGCGGCCGCCGCTTGGCGACCGCTGCCGATGCGGCTTACTGCGGCGTGATGTTCGACGCTTGCAGACCCTTCGGGCCGCGCTTCACTTCGAAGCTGACCTTCTGGCCTTCGGCCAGGGTCTTGAAACCCGTGCCGCGAATTTCCGAGAAATGGGCGAACAGATCGTCGCCGCCGTTGTCCGGGGAAATGAAACCAAAGCCCTTGGTTTCGTTGAACCACTTGACGGTACCGGTATCCACAAATACTTCCTTAATACAAATAATTGAACATGCGCCCGCGACGGGCACAGAAAGAATCAAAGAGGGAGAGACCAACGACTGCCGCACGGTGTGCGGCCAATGATGAGCAATCGGACTTCTTGACGACTTCGGTCTCGGACACTACGCGGTAACGGCCGCCTCGTCAAGTTATTTTGATGCGGCGCACAAGCGCGGACCTTCAGGCGCCGTCAACGAGGCCGACCGGTCGAGCGTGTGACATCGAGTGACATCGAGTGACATCGCGTGACATCGCGTGACATCGTCTGTCGGGACGGGAGCCCGGACGCCAAAAGGCCGAGTTGCGCCGCGAAAGCGCGCCGGCGGAGGATTCGGTGCCCGGCGTGCGATATGTGGCGGCGGTGTCGAGCCGGCCACGGGAGCGAGGCGTCCTGCGCTAGCCTGGTAGCCGGCAGCCGCCCGACTTCGCACGACGGCGGGCGGCCGCCGCGACGCTAGTCGAACGGATTCAGCAACCGGACGCCGGTGCGGGCGAAATCGTCGACGTTGCGCGTGACGACCGTCAGATCGTTGATCAGCGCGGTGGCTGCGATCAGCTTGTCGAGTTCGTGCGCGGGATCGGGCACGCGCAAATGTCCCCACATCTGACTGATCTCGATATCGACCGGCAGGATGTTCGGCGCATAGCCGGACAGGATCATCGCGATCCAGGCCTCGAGCGCCGACGCCTGGCTGTGATCGCCGCGATGACGGATCAGATCGACGCCGCGCCGCAACTCGGCCACCGTCACGACCGACAGGTAAAGCGGGCTCGCGTCGGCTTCGGCCTGCCTGAAGAATGCCCGCACGCCGCGGTTGGTGCGCTTGCCCTTCCTGATTTCGCTGATGACGTTCGTATCAATCAAAAACACGCCGGACCTCGCCTGAATCCTGAACACGTTGAAAATCCGCGTCTTCGCCGACCGCCGGCATGCTCATCAGCACTTGGGCGAAAGTCCGCCGCTTCGGCCGGCCGAGCGCGTCGGCCAGAATGGCTCGATGTTCGGCCTCGGCGCTCCTGCCATTGGCCGCGGCCTGCTCGCGCAGGCTTTGAACGATAGTGTCATCCACGTTACGCACCAGAAGATTTGCCATGAGTCCCTCCGTCCAGAATTGCTATCAATGATAGCGCCATGACGGTAAATTGCAAGCATTGCTATCACCCTCATGGCCGGACGGCCCCGAGTCGGCGCGGACCCGCGGCAGCCGACGACAAGCATTTCGTCCATCTCCACCGCCGGTCCGACGCATCGAACTGCTGTCGCTCAAGGTAAGCCCGCGCGGGACGATGCGGAAGCCGGCCGGATGGCCAGTCGCGCGCCATCGATCGCGACGCCTGGCCGGCGAGGAACGGGATTTGCGATGCCGGCACCGTCGGCGACATGCGTCACGAATCCGGGCGTCGCCTCGATTCGCGCTGAAACATCGTGTTGCACAACCGGCCGCGACCGTCGCCATCGTTTGGTACCATCGGATCACAAGACCGGCGATCGAACGCCGTGCGAAGCGCGCAGAAGACCTTGCATCGACGCGGACCATCCGTGCCTGAAATCCCGATCCAAGACACGAGACGCTCTTCAGTGGACTTCGTTACGCCCTCTCTGGAAACCCTGTTCTCCCCGACACCCGACAAACTCTACTTCCCGGCATGCGTGGCGGCCGTGGCGATCATCGCGTGGCTGGTTGCTCGACACGTGCCGTTCTACCGATCGGCCGTCGACAAGTCGCTGTCGATGCGCTATCGCAATCTCGACGGGTTTCGCGGCCTGCTGGCCACGTCCGTGGTCTTCCATCATTTCGCGTGCAACCAGGCATTGCTGTCGACCGGCGTCTGGGGTGCCGGCACCGACTTCCTGCGCAATCTCGGGACGATTCCCGTCGCGATGTTCTTCATGGTCACCGGGCTGCTGTTCTGGGAACGCGCATGCAGAGGCACGCTCGACGTGCGGACCTTCTTCGTCGGACGCGTGCGACGCCTCGCGCCGCTCTATCTGTTTTACGCGGCCGTCATCGTCGTCTGCACGCTTTACTGGTTTCCCCGCCATGCCGTCGGCGCACCTGCGCAGTTGCTGGCGGACCTGCTCAAGACCGTTTCGCTCGGCTGGTTCGGCGCGTTCCCGATCAACGGGGCGCAGCGCACCCCGTATCTGAGCGGCGTCTGGTGGACCCTCGCCTACGAATGGCGGTTCTACGTGGCCGTTCCGTTTCTGGCGTGGTTCGTCGCCACGCGTGCGTGGCGCAAGCTGCTTGCGCTCGCGATCGTCACGGCCTGCGCGGCGCTGTTCGGGCCGCCCGGCGGCATGGCGCTGCTGTTCGCGTTCGGCGCGGTGGCCTACGAGGTGTCGCGGCACCCCGCGGTTCGTGCGCGGCTCGCCACGAAACCGGCGGCGACGGTCGCGCTGCTGATTCTCGCGATGTCTCCGTCTCCCGCCGAACGGTATTCGATCGAGGGCGCACTGCCGCTGCTTCCGGTGTTTCTCTGCATCGCCAGCGGAAACACGTTCTACGGCGTGCTCAAGACCCGGCCGCTCGCGCTGCTCGGCACCGCCAGTTTCAGCATCTACATGATCCACATGGTGATCGTGTACATGATCGTTCACGCGTTCAACAACTTCGTTTTCCCGATCAATTCGGTCGACGATTCGGGCATCTGGGCGCTCGCGCTGGCGTGCGCGCTGGTTGCCGTCTTCTGTGCGCTGCTGACTTACCGCTACGTCGAGCATCCGTTCATCGCCAAGCGCCCCGACGCCCGTCCGGCACGCCGCGCGGCGGAGCCCGCTCGCGAGCGTCAACCGGTCACGCCGTGACCCGTGCGCGCTCAGAAACGGTACGAGATGCCGATCTGCAGGACCGGATACCACCGATAGCGCGACATCATCTGCCGCAGCGAGTCGAGCCCGCTCGCGATCAGCACCTGGCTCTTCGCTGGTCCGGCCGCCGCGGCCAGTGCCGGCGACAGCGTGTACGAACATTTCGGTATCCCGTACGCGACGCCGACATCGGCAACGAACCCGAGCCCTTTCGACGCCGGCCGATGCCCGTAGCCGATTCCGACATACGGCATCACGGTCGGATAACGCGCTTGCGCGACCGCGTACATGCCCGGAAGCGCCGGATAACGCTTGCCGCCGAATACGTAGGTTCCGTTGGTCGGTACGGACGTGCCGTGAAGCTCGTCGTCGTTGAAGCGCAACCCGAGCGTCGCGCGAAAGCCGCTGCCTCGCCACGGAAAGATATCGGCATACAGGCCGCCCTGGCGCAGCTTCAGGTCGTCCTGATAGCGGTTGCCAGCCACCGTGAAGTCATGCGTCAGATTGATCGCGTTGAAATCCGCGTGCGCGCCCAGCATCGAATTGAAGCTCACGGCCGCGCCGATGCCGACGCCCTGCGTGCCGCCCTGCAGGTAGATTTCCTGCGCGTGCGCGCTCGCGACGAACATCGCCGCGACCGCTGCCCATTGATTCACCGTCGTTTTCACGGGCGCCTCCCCCGACATGTGCCGGGCGCGACGCGACCCACACGCGACCTTCGTCGCGATGCGCGATGCGAACCCCGGCACGACACCTTGCAAGCACGCTTGCTGTTCGACGGATCGGGGACGCGTTGCGCGGTGCGCGTGACCGATACGACACGCGCCGCGCAGGCGCCGTGGCACACGACGCGCGCGACCCGATCCGGTTCCCCGTTTGTTTCGATGTCGTTACATGCCGCCGATGCGCGGATCGTTCTGGCGAAATTCGTCTGCGTCGGCGGCATCGGGTGAACCGCAAAGGCCGTGCCATGCGGCGCCGACCGAAGCGGGAAAAGCGCCATCCGTCGGAACGGGTCGTGGCGCGAGTCGCAATCGAGAGGAAATGTTTCATGAACGTATCCGTATTCGGCGAGCGACGCCGAAACACGCGATGCGCGGCCTTGCGCGTCGACCGCGCATCGGCGACGCGATGCTCGCGGAGCGAAGCCGGACGGCCGTCAGCGCACGCGCGTCGTCGTTGCGAGCGATCGCGTACGGAACGACGCATTGAAAATGCGTTGCAAAAATGCAGCTTCGTGCCGGGCGCAAGCGTCGCCGGTACACGATCCTGCGTGACGAGGCAGGGTGAATACCGATGCGTGCGCACGCATCTTGTCCGGCCATGCGCGACGTGACGCGCGCGCCGCTCGGTTCATGTCGTTCGACGTCGTCGAACGGATGCCGAAGCGGAAAGCCGGATCGTGTCCCTGATGCGATTCGCGAGATTGCTTCCCGACGACCGGCGGAATCGGTACCATCGAGCGGGCGCCGCACGACCCTGCACCGGCGCCCGCCCCTCGTACCACCGATTTCGCCATGTCCCGGGAACCCACACATTCCGTGTTGCTCTGGATCGTCGCCGCTGCCTTCTTCATGCAGTCGCTCGATACGACGATCGTCAACACCGCCCTGCCCTCGATCGCACAAAGCCTGCACGCGTCGCCGCTCGCGATGCAGCCCGTCGTGGTCGTCTACACGCTGACGATGGCGATGCTCACGCCGGCCTCAGGCTGGCTCGCCGACCGGTTCGGCACGCGCCGCGTGTTCTCGGTCGCGATCCTCGTGTTCGTGCTCGCGTCGATCGGCTGCGCGGCGTCGCACACGCTCGGCCAGCTCGTCGTCGCGCGCGCCGTGCAGGGCATCGGCGGCTCGATGCTGCTGCCGATCGGGCGGCTCGCCGTGCTGCGCCGCGTGCCGGGCGAACAGTACGTCGCGGCGATCGCGTTCGTGTCGATCGCCGGCCAGCTCGGCCCGATCGTCGGGCCGACGCTCGGCGGCTGGCTCACGCAGGCGATTTCGTGGCACTGGGTGTTCATCGTCAACGTGCCGGTCGGCGTGATCGGCTTCGTCGCGGTTCAGCGCTACCTGCCGCACGACCAGGCGACGCAGCCGCCGCCGTTCGACTTCGTCGGCTGTGCGCTGCTGTCGGCCGCGATGATCGCGCTGTCGCTCGCGATCGACCCGCCGATGTCCACGCACCGCGCCGCGTGGTCGGCCGCGCTCGCCGGGCTCGGCCTGGCGAGCGCGCTGGCGTACCTGCCCCACGCGCGGCGACGCGCGCAGCCGCTGTTCAGGCTCGGGTTGTTCCGCGAGCCGAACTTCGGGTCGGGGCTGCTCGGCAACCTGCTGTGCCGGATCGGCACGAGTTCGGTACCGTTCATGCTGCCGCTGCTGATGCAGGTGCAGCTCGGCTATACGCCGCTGCAATCCGGGCTGATGATGCTGCCGGCCGCGATCGCGGGCGTCATCGCGAAGCGGTGGATCGCGCCGCTCGTGAAGCGCTTCGGCTATGCGGCGTTTCTGGTCGTGAATACGGGGATCGTCGGCTGCGCGATCGCGGGGTTCGCGCTGGTGTCGGCGCGGCCCGCGCCGGTGCTGGAAGGCGTACTGCTGATCGTGTTCGGCGCGGCGAATTCGATGCAGTTCGCGGCAATGAACGGCGTGACGCTCAAGGGGCTGTCGCACGCCGACGCCGGCAGCGGCAACAGCCTGTTTACGATGATGCAGATGCTCGCGATGGGGCTGGGCGTGTCGATCGGCGGCGGGCTCGTCAATCTGTTCGCCGCCTATCGGGGCTCGACCGCGCACGGGTTCATGCTGTCGTTCGCGTGCATGGGCGCGGTGACCCTGCTGTCGTCCGTCGTGTTCCGGCGGATCGATACGGCCGCGCCGGCCCGTGCGGCGGCGCGCCCTTCCGCGTGATCGCGGCCGTCAGTTCACCGGGCGGCGCTCGACGACGCGCTTGAGCACCCAGCGGATCGACGAGCCGTCGGCCGGCGGCCGCGCGACGCGGTATTCGTCGACTTCGAGCGTGTACAGGTAGCCGGGCTGGTACGCAAACCCTTCGATCCCCGCGTACCACAGGCTCCACGGCTCGCTCGGGCTGCTGCGCACCTGCAGGCACTCCATCGGCGCGACGCCCGTGCAGCGCGCGGACTGCGGCGCGACGTAGACGGTCTTGGCCACGGGCTCGCCGTCGGCCGGGCGGGCGGCGTTCGACGCGGTGGCCGCCGCATCGGTCTGGCATCCTGCGAGGAGCGTGCTGCCGGCAAGGACGGCCGCGCCAAGCAGCGTGGGGATCTTGCGAATCATCGGATATGCCTCCGGGAGCGTTGAAGGGCCAATTAGACGAGCCGCCCGGCGAGAAGGTTCACGAACACCTTACGGAACGCGTTCGAGCACGCTCATTCATCGGATGTCGCGCGCGAGCCGATACGTTACGGTGTCCGGCTCCGCCGCGCGCTTCATCGCCGGCCACGCGATCGCCGTCGACGGCGGCTTCACCGTGCGGCGATCGTGTACCATCGACGCTTTCCGATACGCCTTGGCGCGCCGGGTTCGTCCACCAGGCCAAGCCCGCGCGGTTCGCACGGCGCGTTCCCTTCGCATGACCTCATCCGTTCCGTCCGACACCGTGCTGCGCCCGCTGCCGATCGATACATTGGCCGTGCCGGCCGCGCTCGACGGCCGCACGGGCACCAACCGCTCGGGCAGCGCGCATCCGCAGATCGCCGCGACCAACGACCTCGACGCCGTGCGCGCATGGCTCGCCCGCTTCGTCGATACGCCGACCACGTTCCAGAACTACCGCAAGGAAGCCGAACGCCTGCTGCTGTGGGCCGTGATCGCGTGCGGCAAGCCGCTGTCGTCGCTCACGCACGAGGATCTCGCGGTCTACCGGCAATTCCTGCTCGCGCCCGCGCCGACCGATCTGTGGTGCGCGAACGGCGGCCGCAAGCATCCGCGCGACGATCCGCGCTGGCGGCCGTTTTACGGGCCGCTGTCGGCAGCCAGCCAGCGGCAGGCGCTGGTGATCCTGAACGTGATGTTCTCGTGGCTCGTGCAGGCCGGCTATCTGGCCGGCAATCCGCTCGCGTTGTCGCGACAGCGGCAGCGCCGGCCCTCGCCGCGCGTCACGCGTCATCTCGGGCAGCCGCTGTGGCAATCGGTGAAGGACGCGATCGCCGCGATGCCGCGCGACGATGCCCGCGCATGCTTCCATGCGGATCGCGCACGCTGGCTGTTCACGCTGCTGTATCTCGGCGGGCTGCGCATCACCGAAGCGGCCGATACGACGATGGGGCAATTCTTCTGCCGGCGCGATGCGAACGGGCACGCGCGCTGGTGGCTCGACGTGACGGGCAAAGGCGGCCGGCAGCGGCTCGTGCCGGCCACCGACGAGATGATGGCCGAGCTGACGCGCTACCGGCATGCGCACGGCCTGCCCGCGCTGCCGCTCGACGGCGAACCGACGCCGCTCGTGCTGCCGGTCGGCCGCACGCGCAAGCCGCTCACGCGCGCGGCGCTGCACCGGATCGTGAAGCAGGTGTTCCGGCACGCGGCCGACCGGCTGCGTGCGCGAGGGGATGCCGGCGAACAACAGGCGCGCGTGCTCGAACAGGCGTCCGCGCACTGGCTGCGCCACAGCGCGGGCTCGCACATGGCCGACGGCCGCGTCGACCTGCGGCTCGTGCGCGACAACCTCGGCCATGTGTCGCTCACGACGACGAGCCAGTATCTTCACGCGGACGACGACTGGCGCCATCGCGAGACGGAAGAGAAGCACCGGATCGGGTGGGACTAGACTGCGTTCCCCGCTCGACGGACGAGGTCGACCCCGCCGGATCCGCCGTTGCTGCGGCACTTCGCACGGTCGCTCGTCTCCGGCACGTCGATCTCGCCGCACGACACGTCGACACGCTTGCCGTGTCAGTACACCGCCACCCAGTGCCCGGGCACCCACGCCCAGTGATTGCCGGCCCACCGGTAATGCCCCTTCGCCCAGCGATAGCCGGGCGCGGGCGGCGGCGGCGCCACCTCGACGACGGGCGCCGGCTGCGGCGGCCGCACCGGTTCGACCACGCACGCGGTCATCAGCACGGCACTCGCGCTCGCCAGCACGGCGAGCGAAACGGATCGGATCTTCATTGTCGATGCTCCCTGTCGTGTAATCGGTCGACGGCGCCGATCGCGGATACGTGCCGCGTCACGCGGCCCCGCGAATCAGGCCGCTCATCGGCCGCGTCGCGCCGCTTTCCGCAAACAGTGCTGCCGCGGTGCGGCGCGGGTCGAGCCGCAGGCTGTCGGCGGCGGCGCCCGCGATCAGCGCGTCGAGCGACGCAGTCGGCTTCAGGTCGCGCCCCTCGTATAGATCGCCGGGCCGCAGCCCCGGCCAGTCGGCGATCACGCGGCCGCCTGCCACCGCGCCGCCCGCGAGCATCGCGACCGACGCCTGCCCGTGATCGGTGCCGCCGGTGCCGTTCGCCGCGGCCGTGCGCCCGAACTCGGTCGCGACCAGCACCGTGGTCTGCCGCCACGCAGGCCCGAGGCCGTCGCGCAGCGCGGCGAGCATCGTGTCGAGCGCCTTCAATTGATTCGCGAGCCGCGCGTTCTGCGCGCTGTGTGTATCCCAGCCGCCCGTCTCGATCATCGCGATCCGCGGGCCGTCGTCGCGCGCGAGAAACGTCGCGGCGAGCTTGCCGACGCCGGCCGGGTCCTGCCGTGCATGCGCATCGCCGGCGAGACCGCGCGCCTCCATCGCCGCTTGCCACAACGGGCCGAACTGCGCGTCGGCTTCGTAGAGCGCCGACACGCGCGTGAGCAGATCGTCCGGCGCGGCCGGCAAGCCGGACGGCGCATACGACGCGGCCTGCACCGCGCCGCGCAGCGCGAGCGGCACGGTCGGCGCGAATGCGATCGCGTTGTCGCGCGTCGCCGGCAGCAGCGCGGCGAGCCGGTTCAGCCAGCCGTCCTTCACCTGGTACGGCGCACGGCCGCCCGTTTCGAGCACGTTCTGGCCGTCGAAATGCGAGCGGTCGCGATACGGCGATGCAATCGCATGGACGAACAACGCCTGACCGTCGCGATACAACTGCGCGGTCTGCGCGAGCGACGGATGCAGCGCGAACGTACCGTCGAGCTTCGTCGCGGCCGCCGTGTCGATCGCGAGCGGGCCGCGCAGCGACGCATACGCGGGCTCCGCGTACGGGACGACGATGTTCAGGCCGTCGGCCGCGCCGCGCTGGATCACGAACACGAAGCGCCGGTCGGTGTCGACATTCGCGAACACGATCTGCGGCGCGACGAGGATCGCGCCCGCGCCGGCGGCGGCCACGCTGAGGAATTGTCGGCGGGACAGTGCCATGGTCATCTCCGTTGGAAATCGGGCGACACGAGCAGCAGCGCGAGCGACGTCGTCGCGCTTTCGGCGCGCGCGAGCGCGGTCGCGGTCGGCCCGCTCATCGAACCGGCGAGCAGCGTGTTGCCGAGCGTGCGCGGGTCGAGCCGGTCGCCCGTGCGCGCGGCCAGACGCTGCGCGATCTCGACGCGGCGCACGAGCGCGTCGGGCGCGGCCCAGCTCGCGGCCACGTCGTCGTAGCCGGCCGGCGAGCCCGGCCGCCACACCGGCTGGCCGAGTTGAGCCAGCAGCGGCGCGGCCTTCAGATCGCCGGTGTCGCGCCAGCCGAGCCCGCGCAGCGACGATACGGCCCACTCCCACGGCGTCTTGAACTTGCGGTCGACCGGCGACCACGCATCGGGGGCGTCGACGAGCGCGCGATAGACGGTCGGCAGGTCGCCGCCGCTCGCATCGAACGCACGCGCGAGCCGTTCGGTCAGCGCGGGCGGCGGCGTATCGGCGACGAAATGACGGGCGAGCTTGAATGCGATGTGCCGGCCGGTCGCCTCCGATCGCGCGAGATCGTGCAGGATCGCACGCGCCTGCGCTTCGCCCGGCTGATCGTAGGTGCTCCCCATCACCGTGCGCGTGCCCGGTTCGTGCAGATTCGGGCGGAACACGAATGCGCCGGGCGCCGCATCGCCCGGTTGCGGCCCGCGGCCGCCGGCGATGCTCCAGCCGGTCAACGCGCGGGCGAATTCCGTCACGTCGGCCTGCGTGTAACCGGTACGCACGCCGAGCGTATGCAGCTCCATGATTTCGCGTGCGAGGTTCTCGTTGAGCCCGCGCTTCGCCGACGGATGGCGTGCTTGCGCGCGCAGCGCGGCCGGGCTGTCGGGGCCGACCGAGCGCGCCTGATCGAGGAACGTCTGCATCGCCGGATGCTGCTCGACGGCGACGAGCATGTCCTCGAAACGGCCGAGCACGTGCGGGCGGATCGCGTCGCGTTCGAATGCGCCCGCGTAGGCGGCCACCGGCCCCTTGTCGACCGATACCGCAAAATGGTTCGCCCAGAAATGCACGAGACGCTCGACGAACGGCGCGGGCGTGCTCAGCGCGTTGTTCATGCGCGCGGCGACTGCGCTGCGATACGCGTCGTAGCCGTCGCGGCGGATCGACTGCGCGGTTGTGCGCCTGGCGGCCGCGTCGTCGCTCGTCATCGCGTTGCGGGTATTCGCGAAGCGCGTCGCGAGCGTGACCGCGTCCGGCTCGCCGGCCCATGCGGCGGGCCGTGCGTCGTAGCGGTCGAACTGGGCGAGCAACGCGGTCTTCGGGTCGGCGGGCGGTGCTTCGTCGGCCCGCGCGCCGAGACCGAAACGGTTCAGCGCGATCGCGGCCGGCGTGGAGTCGTTCGGGTGGTCCATGACGGGCTCTCTTGCGGTGCGTACTCACGTTCAACGCAAGGGCACCGGGAAATCCGTCGCGGGAGGGGAAATATTTTTGGCGATCGGGGAAACGGCAAGCGGAAGTTTCGCAGCACGGCGTTCGCAGCACGGCGGCGTGCATCGTCAACGGACGACGACCGTGCGACTCGCCGGAACCGGCACACGGGACGCGCGAATCACACCCGGATCGGATCGCGGGCCGCCCGCGCACGGTCTCCTTTTACTCGCTCGCCGATGCGTCCGGCTTCTTCTGCAGCCTTGGCGGCAAACGCCAGTTGCCGCTGCGCTGCAACCCGTCGACGAACTTCGCGCGTTCGTCGGGCGTCAGCGTCGCCGCGAAATCGACGACGCTGCGCTCGACCTGGGCCCGCAGCGCGGTGTCGGCTGCGCGCGTGCGTTCGAGCGCGGCGTCGATCGCCGCGCGATCGAGTTGCGGCGCGGCAAGCAGGTCCAGCACGGTGATCCGGCCGTCGCGCCCTTCCCGCGCCAAAGCGCGGCCGTCCTTGCGCGCCGCCTTCAGCGCGGCGGCGAACTCGCGCCGGCGCGCATCGGGCAATTCATCCGCCGCGAAACGCAACGCGGTGCGCGAGGCGGACGTGCCGGGCGCGTGTTGGTCGCGATGGGTCGAGAACCATTGATATGCGCCGCCGCCGATCGCGCCGAGCATGAACACGTTCAGCACGACCGAGCCCACGAGGATGAATTTCCAGCCGCGCTCGGTCATTCGTCGCCCCCATCCACGCTCGGACCGCCGAACGTCGTCGTCAGATAGCCCGGCTCGTGCTGTGCCGACGGCGCGCTGCCCAACATCAGCATCGACACGACCACCGCTCCCGCGAGCGCGCCGGCCAGGCCGACGCCGGCGAACGCCGCGCCCGACCACCATACGGCGCCGCGCCGGCGTGCGCGCTGCGGCGCGGGCGCCGTTGCGACGATGCGCTCGACGAGCGCCGGCGCGGGCGGCGCGACCGTGTCGCAGGCGAGCCACGCATCGAGGTCGGCCGCCTCGTCGAGCGCCAGCAGCGCTTCCCGCGGGTTCGCATGCGCCCAGGCCTCGGCGGCCGCGCGCTCGCCGGTCGGCCAGCGCCGCGCGTCGGCGCCGTACGCGGCGACGATGGTACGAAATCGTTCGGGTGTCATCGCTTGTCCTCGCTAGGTGGGTCGCCGGCCAGTTGCGCGCGCAGGTTGCGCCGCGCACGGGCGAGCAGGCTTTCCAGCGCATCGACGGTGATGCCCATCAGGTTGGCCGCGTCCACGTTCGACATTTCCTGATAGTACTGGAGCACCAGCGCTTCCCGCTGCCTCGGCGGCAACGCGGCCAGCGCTTGCCGCACGCGCGCGTCGCGCGAACGCAGCTCCGCATGCGCGGCCGGCTCCGGTTGCGGGTCGGCCACGTCGGGCAGCGTGTCGACGGGCTCCTCGCGCCGGCCTCGCAACCGGTCGTAGCACAGGTTCAGCACGACGCGATGCAGCCACGTGTCGAAGCGGGCTTCGCCTTCTCGCCAGCGCGGCGCCTGCTTCCAGATTCGCAGGAACGTCTCCTGCGCGACATCCTCGGCTTCGTTCCGGTCGCCGAGCATGCGCGTCGCCAGGGCGAGCAACCGCGGCAGCTTGCGCGCGACGAGCACGCGTACCGCCGACGCATCGCGCGCGCCGACACGCGCGACGAGTTCCGCGTCCGGATCGCGGTCGCCGCGATCGTTCAACGTCGCCTGCTCCGTCGCGCGCCGCGCGGGCGCCGCGCTGTCGCGGCAGGGATACCCGCCGCCCGGCTGAAGCTCATCGTCGTGCTCTCCTTGCATGCGTCGGGCCATCGCCGGACGGCGCCATGCCGACGCTTCGTCGACGCCGCGCGCGTCGCGCCCGGCATCGCACACGGCGTCGGCCGTGCCGGTTTCATCGACATCCGGTTCGCGCCGCATGTCGATCCTGTCGGCCGGCCGCGCGACCGTCGGCCGGCGCGTTCAATATACGACGACCGGCGCGGGCCGGTAATACACCGGACGGGCCGGCACCACGACGCAGCCGGCCAGCACGATGGCTGCGAGCGCCAGTATCACGATGGTTCGAAAAGGCATCGCCACGACTCATGATGTTGCGTGAAAAATCCGCCGTGCCGGCACCGCGTGCCGCGCGCCGGCGTGCACGTCAGGCCCAGTGGCCCGGCACCCAGCGCCAGGCCGGGCCGCGCGCGACCCAGTGTCCGGGCACCCAGTGGTAACCGACCCGCACGACCTGCCAGTGGCCCGGAATCCATACGTAGCGGCCCTGCCGCCAGTGCCAGTGCCCCTGATCCCAGACGTAACCCGCACGGGGCGCCGGCATCACTTCGACGCGCGGCGGCGGCGGCGCGTAAGGCGCGACGATCACGGCCTGCGCGAATACGGCCGATGTCGCGAGTGCAGCCAGGCACCCGGCGGCCAATCGCAATGGAACGGAAAGTTTCATGAAAGACTCCGAAATAACGGGCATCGACCGGAAGCGGTCGTTCATGCGTTAAACGGAGCAAGCGGGAGAAATCCGTCGCGGTATCGGCAAATAAATTTGCGGCGGCCCCACCCCGCTTCGGAGCAGGCCGACGGCGCGCGACGCGCGATGGCGCGGATCGGCAGCCGCACACACGGGGTTGCGGTACTGTCACAACGCGGCAAAACTGCCCTTCGACAATGCATGCGACCGGGATCCCGCTCGTTTCCGGCCCACGCCCCGGCCGTGCTCGCGCATGGCCGCGCGGTTCCACGTCTCGCGTCCCCTCAACGAAAACACCGACCATGTCGAACCAGGACACTCTCCCTGACCAGCCGAACGAGCCGGCCGCCTCCGTGTCGCGTCGCGGCTTCCTGAAACTCGCCGGCGTCTCCGGCCTCGCCACCGCCGCCGGCGGGCTCGCGGCGGCCCGCGCCGCCGCGTCGAATCCGGACGGCACGCCCGAGCAGGTTCACCTGACGTGGGGCAACGACCCGACGTCCGAAGTCGTGATCTCGTGGGCGTCGCTCGCCCCGGCCGTCAATCCGCGTGCGCGCATCGTCGCCGACGGCGAGCCGGCGCGCACCGTGCACGGCGTCCAGCGCCTGTACACCGACGGCCTGAACGGCGAAACCGTGTTCGCCTACCACGCGCGCGTGCACGGGCTGAAGCCGGATACGCGCTACCGCTACGAGATCACCGCCGACAACGACGGCAATGCCGCGCAGCCGTTCTCCGCGAATTTCTCGACCGCGCCGCGCGGCCGGGCGCCGTTTCGTTTCACGAGCTACGGCGATCTCGCGACGCCGAACGGCGCGTGGGTACTGTCGTCGCCGCAGAGCCGCTTCGCGGTGCAGGCCGTCGAGCAGTTCCAGCCGCTGTTCCACCTGCTGAACGGCGACCTCTGCTACGCGAACCTGAACCCGGCGCACCAGCCCGACGTGTGGCGCGATTTCGGCAACAACAACCAGACGTCGGCCGCGAATCGTCCGTGGATGCCATGCCCCGGCAATCACGAGATCGAATTCAACAACGGTCCGCAGGGGCTCGACTCGTACCTTGCACGCTATACGCTGCCGGAGAACGGCACGCATTTCCCGGGCCGCTGGTACAGCTTCCGCGTGAGCTCCGTGCTGTTCGTGTCGCTCGACGCCGACGATGTCGTGTACCAGGACGCCGCCGCGTTCGTCGGCGGCCCTGCGCCGCTCGTCCCGGCCGCGAGCACCGGCCGCCCGCCGATCGAGCCCGGCACGTCGTTCTACGTGCGCGGCTACAGCAACGGCGAGCAGACGCGCTGGCTCGAGCGCACGCTGCGTCATGCCGCGCATGACGACGACATCGACTGGATCGTCGTGCAGATGCATCAGGACGCGCTCAGTTCGTCGAAGACGGGCAACGGCTCCGACAAGGGCATTCGCGAAGCGTGGCTGCCGCTGTTCGATCGTTACGGCGTCGATCTCGTGCTGTGCGGCCACGATCACGACTACGAGCGCAGCTACCCGGTGCGCGGCTGCAATCACCGCGCGGGCATCGATGCGAAAACCGGCGAAGTGGTCGAGACGCTGCAGCCGCGCCCGGTCGGCTCGAACGACCCGAACCGCACGACGTTCGACACGAGCCACGGCACGATCCACCTGATCCTCGGCGGCGGCGGCACCAGCGCACCGCTCGACGTGTACGGCGAAAACCCGTCGACCGGCTTCGCGCAGGCGAAGGTGTTCACGAAGCCGAACCGGCCGGTGCCCGGCACCGCGCCGAACACGTTCGTGCGCCAGCCGGCCGATGCGCTCGAGGACGCGATCTGGTCCGCGCGCCGCGATACGGGCACCGGCTACGGGATCGCGGTGTTCGACCACGATCCGGGCAAGCCGGGCGGCCACACGACGATCACGATGCGCTACTACCATGCGCCGGGCGCCGATCAGCATCCGACTGCGCAGTACGAGCTGTTCGAGACGATCGAGCTGAGCAAGAAGCGGCGCGAACGGTGATCGACGCATCGGGCGCTCGCCGCGGCGGGCGCCCGATGCATTACCGTCGGCGGACGGCAGGCGCGGCGCGAGTTACTGCCGCCTCGCACACAGGTCCATGCGGATGCGTTTCGAATACCGCATTCACACGCGTCCACCCCCTCCTTCGGCCGGCGTATTCCATGCCGTCGCAAATGTGCTGCGGCAAGCACATCGCGACATCGGCGTCGGTCCATACGAACGACGGCTCGAAATTCGCGATGCGACCGGCGGCCGACCGCCGATCGATCCGTCGGCCGAGGAACCCGGCTTCCTCCTTGTCATCACGCTCGGCCCGACGCGGAATGCAATGCTCGACGCGATCGGACCCGCGCTGTCGGGATCGGCGCCGCGTGGCGTATCGACGACGCGTGATCGGCTCGCGCGACCGAATCGATCGTACGCGCCGATCCACCTGCGTCGCTGCAACCGCCGCCCCACCGTAAAATGCGCGTTTCCCGCGAAATCTTCCCGTTGTCTCGCCGTTCGTGATGACGGCACGCGCAGGCGGACTCACATCATCCGAAATCGAATGGGCATGTTGAAACAGGCAGCAAGCATGAAACGCAAGAACAAGGCAACGCTCATCGGGCTCGGCGCGGTGCTGTTATGGGCGTCGGTGGTCGCGCTCGTCCGCGGGGTCAGCGAAAGCCTCGGCGCGACCGGCGGCGCGGCGATGATCTACACGGTGGCGTCCGTGCTTCTGCTGTTTTCGATCGGCTTCCCCGACCTGAGCCGATTCCCGAAAAACTATCTGGTGTGGGGCGGGCTGCTGTTCGTGTCGTACGAGCTGTGCCTGGCGTTGTCGATCGGCTACGCGAGCAACGGTCGGCAAGCGATCGAAGTCGCGATGGTCAACTATCTGTGGCCGAGCCTCACGCTCGTCGCCGCCATCGTGTTCAACAAGCAACGCGCGAACCTGCTGGTCGTGCCCGGCGTCCTGCTGTCGATGCTCGGCATCTGCCGGGTGCTCGGCGGCGACCGGGGGCTCGATCCGGCCGGCATGCTGCGCAACGTCGCGGACAATCCGCTCAGCTATGGCCTGGCGTTCTTCGGCGCGCTGATCTGGGCCGGCTATTGCACGGTGACCGCACGCATCGCCGACGGCAAGAACGGCGTCACGCCGTTCTTCATGCTGGTCGCCGCGGTGCTCTGGATCAAGTTCGCGATCGAAGGCGGCGGCGGCATGACGTTCAGTTTTCATGCGATCGTGTACCTCGTGCTCGCGGCGTCGGCGCTCGGCTTCGGCTATGCGGCCTGGAACACCGGCATCATGCACGGCAACGTGACGATCATCGTCGGCGCATCGTACTTCACGCCGGTGCTCGCCGCCGCCTTCGCCGCCGCGCTGCTGGATGCGCCGCTGTCGGCCGAATTCTGGCAAGGCGCGGCGATGGTGTGCGGCGGCTCGATTCTGTGCTGGCTCGCGACGCGCAGGCGGCGCGACGAAGCCGAGCCCGTGCGGATCGCCAACGAAGCCGAGGGCAATTGCCACGGGTGACGATGGCCGGTACCTTCAACGGAAGGCCGGATCGCGGCCGGCCATGCGTCGACGCGTCGACCGCCGCGCACTAACGCTGCGATTCCAGCGCAATCCGCACGGCCAGCCCCGCCAGCACCGTCCCCATCAACCAGCGCTGAACCGCCGCCCACAGCGGCCGCCCGGCGAGAAAACCCGCGATCGACCCGGCCGCGCAGGCAATCAGCGCGTTGACGCTGACGCTCACCGCGATCTGCACGCAGCCGAGCGCCAGCGATTGCGCGAGCACGCTGCCGTGCCCCGGCACGATGAACTGCGGCAGCAGCGACAGATACATCACCGCGATCTTCGGGTTCGCGAGATTCGTGACGAAGCCCATCGCGAACAACCTCGCGCGGCTGTCGTGCGGCAACTGCCGGACCTGGAACGCGGAGCGCCCGCCCGGCTTCAGCGCCTGCCACGCCAGGTACGCGAGATACAGCGCGCCGGCCAGGCGCAGCGCATCGTACGCATACGGCACGGTCATCACCAGCGCGGTGATACCCACTGCCGCGCACACCATGTAGAACACGAATCCCAGCGCGACGCCGCCGAGCGACACCAGCCCGGCACGGCGGCCCTGGCAGATCGAGCGCGACACCAGATAGATCATGTTCGGTCCGGGCGTCAGCACCATGCCGAGCGACACGAGTCCGAACGCAACGAGGGTGGGCAAGGCCGGCACGGCACACTCCTTCATGGCAACGACAACGAGGTTCGAGCAATATATTGCATCCCGGCATTCGTCGGCATGAATAAACTGCAAGCGGCCCATGAGCGCCGTTCATCGTGCGCGCCGGTCGCTATCTGCCCTTTTTCGCGCGGGTCCGAACCGCCTTTTCCGCCTTCGCACATTGCGCGTCGACAAGCCGCACGAACGCGTCGGTAACCGCGTTGCCGGCGGTATTCCACGCCAATCGCACGGAGCGATGCAGCCGCGGAGACAGTGCCAGCACGCGGCCGCCGAACGGCGTGTACGTGAGCGTGATGCGCGGCACGATCGATACGCCCATGCCGGCTTCCGCCATCGACAGGATCGTGCGCATCTCGACCACGTTGAATGCGGCCCGAAGCGGTACGCCGCCGCGCGCGAAGTAATCCGCGATCACCGGCCCGCATCCCGCCTTCGAGAAAATGAATGGCGCCGCGGCCAACTGCCTGGCCGACACGCTCTTGCGGCCAACGAACCTGTCGTCGGCCGCTACCGCGACGAAATCCTCGTCGAGCAGCGGCAGGTTGTGCGCGAACGTCTTCGTGCCGGCGACCACGCCGACGTCGGCCGTCCCGTCGTCGATCCACCCTTCGACTTCGCTGTCCGTCCCTTCGAGCAGCACCGCCGAGACGCCCGGGTGCATCTCCTTCAACGCCTCGAGCGCGGGAACGACGAACGCCAGCGACACGCTCGGCAGCGACGCGACCACCAGCTTCCCTTCGAGTTTGCCGCGCGACAGGCTGAACTGCTGGCGCAGCATCTGTGCTTCCCGCACCACGCTCTGGACATACGGCCACAGGCGTTCGCCGGCCGCCGTCAGGACGACCGGCTGCCGGTCGCGCCACAGCAGCTTGACCTGCGTGATGTCCTCCAGCTCCGTCAGCGCGTGGCTGATCGCGGATTGACTGCGGCTGAGCCGGTCTGCCGCGGCCGTCAGCGAACCGAGTTCGACCACGGCGGCCAGCGCCTGCAACTGGGCGAGCGTCATCGGGTTTCCTTGTTCGGGGGTTGTATGTCGTACATGAAGCGACCGATCGACTTGAATTATATTGAACCGATGCGACGGTCACGCAGCCGACACGCGTACCTCGCCACGCACGCGGCGGATGCCCCGTGCGCCGCTCGGGTACGACGGATGATCGAACCGCCGGCATGCTGCATGCGACCGATCGCGCATGCGTTCTGAAAGCTGCAACGCGTAGTATTCGCAGACCCGGCGTATCGCCCCCCACCGACGGCACGGACGATACGGGACCGGTTTTGCTTCACGTACGCCGATGTCGACGTCGGCGTTGCCATGTCTACAAAGGCACGAAATGGAAACTTATGTGTTGCTGGGCTGCGGATTGGGCGTGGGCCTGTTGATCGCGATCTGGGGTATCTGGTCGCTCCGATGACGCGCGCCGGCTCCGCCCGCGCGCAAGGAATCCGTATGGAGAGGGACGGAAAACCTTAGTTGTCCGTAAACCATTCCGGCCCACTTGATTCGTAGTCCGATTCAGTCTGCCGGCGCCTGTGCTCCGAGCCGCCGGTGCCTCTGCCGCCCGGCGCACGATACGTTCGGCGCCCAGCCCTGCTCCATTCCCGAAGACGGGTTAGACTAGCCGAATGGAACAATGCCGTTATTGTCAGAGAATCCGGGATGAATGGGATTGCCATGGCGACGAATGCCGTCGGGCGATCGCCAAGGCGCTGCGCCGGCAGCGCGCGGGCCTGCCGATGGTCCCCGATCGCATCCGCAACGAGCTGCCGTCCGGCGCGCCGACCCAGCAGGTGATCGCCGTCCTGTCGCGCCAGCGCCTGCGCGCGCGCCGCGGCAACGAGGAACGCCGCGAGCGCAAGGAAATCGACGACGACGGGGCCTGAGCACCCCTGACGCGATCCCGCCGCGAGACATTCGCCGGCCCTGCGCAGCCGGGTGCGTGCCCGTGCGCCCGTGCACGACATCCCGCCCCTTTCCCGCCATTGCCTCCCATCCCCGCAATACAGCATGGGGACGGTACATGTTTGCCTCGAAATTATTACTCCCAGCGCAACGATCTTTCACTCAAACTCACGTTTACCCTAGGTGAGCCGGCGCCTACGATGTAATCAACCGCTGACGACATGGTGTCGAACGCGGAAAGCCAATAAACATCGGAGGTCATCATGAAATCGCTCGTTTCCGCAGTCGCCGCCGCCGTCGCGCTGTCCGCCTCGTTCGGCGCATTCGCGCAAAGCACCGTGACCCGCGCCCAGGTGCGCAACGAACTGGTCCAGCTCGAAAACGCCGGTTACAAGCCCAGCCAGTCGAGCCCGTACTACCCGGCCGACATCCAGGCCGCGCAGGCCCGCGTGCACGGCACCGACAACAGCGGCTTCGGTTCGCAACCGGCCGCGGCCGTCGAGAGCGGCGCACCGGCCGTCCGGGCACAGAACCCGCGCGACTCGGTCTACTTCGGCCACTAAGCGTGCCGCTGCGCGCCCCGCGCGTGCAGTCCGCATCGAAGACGAGCCCGTCCAGCGACGGGCTCGTCTTGCGTTCCGACGCGCCGTTCAGCGGCTGCCGCCCGACGCGACGCGGCCACTCTCGTCGGGCACGCCGCCGCGGACCAGATCCTGATAGCGCACGCACACGCACTGCGCGGACGCCTTCGCCGCGTACATCGCCGCGTCGGCCTTGACGAGCAACTCCTCGGCCGACGCGCCATCCGCGGGAAACTCGCTGACGCCGATGCTCGCGCCGACGGCCATGCGTCCTTCGTCGAACTCCAGCTCCTCGGCCATCACGATCTGGATGCGCGTCGCGACATCGCCGATCACCGCCGGCGAACGCACGTCCGAAATCAGCACGATGAATTCGTCACCGCCGAGCCGGGCCACCATGTCGCCGCCGCGCAGCACGTGGCTCAACCGCTTCGCGACCGTGACGAGCGTGCGGTCGCCGGCCGAGTGCCCGTGCTGGTCGTTGATCTGCTTGAAGCGGTCGAGATCGACGAACATCACCGCCAGCCCCTCGCCCACCGCGGCCGCATGCCGGATCGCGGCATCGAGATGCTCCATGAACAGCAGGCGATTCGGCAGGCCGGTCAGCGGGTCGTGACCGGCGAGGTGCGTCAGCTCCAGTTGCTTCGCGCGCAACATCGCCATCTGCGTGCGAATCTCGACGCGCATGCTGTCGAAACAGCGCGCGAGCACGCCGATCTCGTCGGCCCGCGCAACGGGCAGCCGTTCGGCCGCCGGATCGTCGAACACGTGCGTCGCGGCGCGCGCGAGCGTCTGCAGCGGCCGCGTGATCGCACGCGCGAACAGGATCGCGAGGATCACCGCCAGCACGCTCGATACGAGCACCATCCGGACGATCCGTCCGCCCAGCATGCCGGCCGGCGCGAGCACGTCCGCCAGCGGGCGGGCCATCCCGAGCACGACGAAGCGGTTGCCCTCGTCGTGCCCGAACGGCGTGCGCACGAACGCGAACATCTGTCCCGGCGCCTCGTCGGGCTGAGCGAGCCCATTGAGCGTCACGCTCGTGCGCTCGCTGTCGAACAGCGCGCGCGTGCCGGCGAAGCGGTCCTGCATCAGCACACGCCGGCCGCGATCGAAGCCGAACGTCTGCTGCGGATCGGGATGCACGAGAAAATCGCCCCATTCGTTCGCGAGATAGACCCCATAGTCGTCCGGCAGATCGCGTTCGAGGCGATCGAACACCCGAGAAAGCTCGACGTCGACGACGAGTGCCCCGACCGTCCGACCCGATGCGTCGGTCACCGGCGTCCCCACGCGCAGGATCGGCAGGCCTTCGGCCGCATGCGATCCCGTCTCGTGATTGATCGCGATCGGCGACAGGTAGATATGGCCCGGCGCCGTCGCGAGCGTATCGAATACATAGGAGAACTGCCCTTTCTCCTGAAACACGCTTTCGGGTAGCACGACGATGCCGCGCGCATCGCGATCGAGGCGAATGCGCTCGATCCCGAAATGCCCGCTCGCGATCAGGCGGATCTGCAGGTATTCCGCGTGATTTCTCATGAAGCTGTAATACACCTGCTCGAGCCGCGTGCGCCGCGCGGCGTCGGGATGGTCGTCGCCCGCGACGAACGCGGACGACGGCAACTGCGCGAGCACGAGCGCATCGTCGGCAACGTCGGCGAGCGCGGTCGCGAAGCGCTGCCCGAGCAGTTGCGTCGACATCAGCAGGCTGTGCTGCGCCTCCTGCACGAGCATCGCACGGTTGGCGCGATACGCGTAGTAGCCGGTCGTGCCGGACGCGATCACGCCGATGCACGCGAACAGCACCGACAGCTTCGACGTGAGCCCGAGCCGGATCATTTTCCGAACCGCTCCGGCCGATCGCCCGACACGATGCGGCTCCACAGCGACTCGCGGCGCGCGATGTCCTCCACGGGCTGAAGCCACACGAGATGCTGATGCCCGGTATCCAGGCCGTGCGGCGGCTCGAGCGTGTTCGCGAGCCCCTGACGCTCGGTCAGCAGCGCGCCGATCGCCGGTTCGAGCATGTAGTTGATCCACGCGAATGCAAGCTCGGGACGGAGCGCGCCGCGCGTGACGGCCCAGCAATCGAGCCACGCGAGTGCGCCTTCGTCCGGGATCACGTAGCCGACGTCCGCGCCGGCGCGACGCAACTGCTCGACCTGCTGCGTGCCGTAGTTGCCGAACATCAGCGCCGCGCGATGCTGGACGAATAGCGCGGTCGCTTCTTCGGGAAGCGTGTAGTACGTCAGCAGGTTGCGGCGCAGGTCGATCAGCTTGCGGGCCACGACGAGCGTCTGGGCGGGCGACAGGTGGAACGGATCGGGATAGCCGAGCGCCAGCGCCGTGAACGAAAAATTGTGCTGCGCGCTGTTGAAGTCGAGCACCTTGCCGCGATAGCGCGGATTCCACAACTCGCGCATCGAGTGCGGCGCGGCCGGCACCTGCTTGCGGTCGTAGATCAGCCCCATCGACGAATACGTGAACGGGATCGCGTAGGATGCGCCGTCCTGCACGAGCCCGCCAATCGTCGCGAGCTGCTGGAAATTCGGCAATTGCCGCCGCCGGTTCGGGATCCGCGACAGGTCGATCGGCGCGAGCAGATGTTCGTGCGCATAGCGCTGGATCTCGGCCGTGTTCGCGGCGAGCACGTCGTACGGCGGCGGCGAAGCGCCGTGCATCCGCGTCCACAGCGCTTCGTCGGAATCGACCTGCGTCACCTCGACCCGCACGTGAAACTGCGCCTCGAAAGCGCTGACGATATCGCTGTCCGCGTAACCGGGCCAGGCCAGCACGCGCAGCACGTTGTCGTTGACGGTTTCGGGAGAGGCGGCGAAGGCTGGCAGAGCGCGTGCGAGCAAGCCCAGCGTGAATACGACGAGCAGCGTACGCACGGCGCCGCGGGCGCGTGTGCGTACGCCGATTCCCCTGATCAATCGCCCCCCGCGTGGATCGCCCGGCTGCATTCGACTGTCCTTTTTCGAGTCGATGCGATATCCCGCAACGAGACCATAAAACGCATGGTCACGCAATCGGAACAAGCCGCACATCGCGCATTTTCCTCGGGCATCACGGTGGAATGCGACCCAATTACGTCGGCCGGGTCGGGCCGCGAATACGCGAATACGCGACAACGACCGTCAGCGCCAGGCCTGCGTGAATTCGGCGATCACGCGCGACAGGTGGGCGCGCATCGCGTCGCGCGCCCCGTCCGCGTCGCGCGCCATGATCGCCGCGAAGATTCGCTGGTGATCTTCCTGCGACGCCTCGCGCAGCGCGGTCGAGTGAAAGTGCTCCTCGATCTTGTCCCACAGCGGATCGCTGCGCGCGCAGTCCCACATCGCCGTGACCATGTGCAGCAGCACCGTATTGCCGGTGGATTCCGCGATTCGCAGGTGAAACTGGCGATCGGCCGCGTCGTAGGCGGCCTTGTCGCTCATCTGCTCGCGCATCGTCGTCAACGAGAAAAACAGGCGGTCGAGATCGGCATCCTTGCGTTCGGTCGCCGCGAGCGCCGCGACTTCCGCCTCGATCAGCCCGCGCGCGCGCAGCGTCTCGATCGGCCCCGGCCCGCGCGGCACGTCGAACGTCACCGGCCGCGCGGCATCGGCCGCCGACACGTAGATGCCCGAGCCGATCCGCACCTCGACGATCCCCTGCACTTCGAGCGCGATGATCGCCTCGCGCACCTGCGTGCGGCTCACGCCGAATTGGTCGGCCAGGCTGCGCTCCGACGGCAGTCGTGCGCCGGCCTCGAACGCGCCGGCGGCCACCATCGCGTGAATCTGCCGCGCAAGGCCGATATAGGAGCGGTCCGCGGCATCGGTGTCGCGGCTGGCTGACAGGGTGGAAAGATCGGTCATCGAAAGGCTCGCAACGGGCTGGCCGGCACCGCTGCGGCGCCGGATCGCCAAAATGGTACACCAATTTGGTTCGAAGCCGGTTCGGCCCGTCGGCCAGATCGACCAGTCGTGTCCCTGAACGTCACGGCGACCGTCATCCGGCCGGACAACTGGTAAACCACTATCCCGCACAACTGGCATACCAATCATAATCCGCACACCGACGCCGGGCCGGCACGCCGCCGCCCCGTCGTCCACCGCATGAACCGCCAGCCAGGAGCCGCTCCAGTGAAGATGTCTTTCCGTTGGTACGGCGAGTCCGATCCGGTCTCGCTGCAATACATCCGCCAGATCCCCGGCGTCACGCATATCGTGTCCGCGATCTACGACGAACCGGTGGGCGAGGTCTGGCCCGTGCACAAGATCGACGCGCTGAAGGCGACGATCGAGCGCGCCGGCCTGCAGTTCGACGTCGTCGAATCGGTGCCCGTGCACGAGGACATCAAGCTCGGCAAGCCGACCCGCGACCGCCTGATCGACCACTACCGGCAGACCATCCGCCATCTCGGCGCGGCCGGCATCCGCGTCGTCTGCTACAACTTCATGCCCGTGTTCGACTGGACGCGCACCGAGCTGTCGAAGACGCTCGACGACGGATCGACCTGCCTCGCGTTCAGCACCGACGCGGTCGACCGGATCGATCCGAACGACGGCATCGCGCTGCCCGGCTGGGATTCGAGCTACCGGCCCGAACAGTTGCAGGCGCTGCTCGCCGAGTACCGCGACGTCGACGAGAACGCGCTGTGGGCCAATCTCGAGTACTTCCTGAAGGCGATCGTTCCGGTCGCCGAGGAAGCCGGCGTGAAGATGGCGATCCATCCCGACGATCCGCCGCGCCCGATCTTCGGGCTGCCGCGCATCGTGAAGAACCGCGACGATCTCGCGCGGATCGTGCGCATCGTCGACTCGCCCGCGAACGGGCTGACGCTGTGCTCGGGCTCGCTCGGCGCGGGCCCCGAGAACGATGTCGAAGCGCTCGTGCGCGAATTCGGCGCGATGGGCCGGATCCACTTCGCGCACATCCGCAACGTGAAGGTCGACACGAACGGCGATTTCGAGGAAACCGCGCACCTGTCGAGCTGCGGCTCGCTCGACATCGCCGCGATCGTGAAGGCGTATCACGACACCGGCTTCACCGGCTACGTGCGCCCCGACCACGGCCGCATGATCTGGGGCGAGACCGGCAAGCCCGGCTATGGCCTCTACGATCGCGCGCTCGGCGCGGTCTACCTGAACGGCCTGTGGGAAGCATTGGCGAAGTTCGACCGCGCGCCGCACGCGTCGCGGTAATTCGCCCTTCGAGGCGGCCGGCGCAGCGGATCGCCGGTCGCCCGCCACGATATTCCGCACGGAGACACCTGCATGCCACGCATCCGATGGGCCATGATCCTGATGTGCTTCCTGGCCAACGTCATCAACTTCATCGACCGCGCGAACCTCGCGATCGCCGCGCCCAGCATCCGCGCCGACCTCGGCCTCGACGCGGTCGGCATGGGGCTCGTGCTGAGCGCGTTCTTCTGGACCTATGCGTTCCTGCAATTGCCGGCCGGCTGGTTCATCGACAAGGTCGGCGTGCGCGTGAGCCTCGCGCTGGCCGTCGGCTGGTGGTCGGTGTTCACGGTCGCGACGGGCGCCGCGCGCGGCCTCGCGCAGCTCGTCGGCGTGCGGCTGATGCTCGGCGTCGGCGAAGCGGCCGCGATCCCATCGTTCGCGAAGGTCGCGTTCAACTGGTTTCCGCGCAGCGAGCGCGGTCTGGCCAGCAGCATCTTCGACAGCGGCTCGCGCGTCGGCTCCGCGCTGTCGCTGCCGCTCGTCGCGTGGCTGATCTCGATCGTCGGCTGGCGCGGGTCGTTCGTGATCACGGGCGGGATCGGCATCGCGTGGGCGCTGGCATGGTGGTTCGTCTATCGCGACCCGGAACGCTATCGCGCGATCGCACCGGACGCCGTCGATGCGCTGCTCGCGCAACGCGGCGCCCCGACGGTTGCGGCCGCAACCGACGGCCCGAAGGTGTCATGGCTCGACCTGTTCCGCTACCGCACCGTGTGGGGCATGATGATCGGCCTGTTCTGCCTGAACTTCGCGATCTACTTCTTCATCACGTGGTTCCCGAGCTACCTGTTGCAGTCGCGCGGCTTCTCGCTCGCGTCGCTCGGCACGTGGGGCATGCTGCCCGCGCTGCTCGCGATTCCCGGCGGCTGGCTCGGCGGCTACGTGTCGGACAGCCTGTTCCGCCGCGGCTGGAGCGCCACCGCCGCGCGCAAGACCTGCCTCGTGCTCGGCATGCTGCTGTCGTCGTCGATCGCGCTGTCCGCGTTCGTCGAAAACGTGTGGGCCTGCCTCGCCCTGTTCGCGCTCGCGTATGCCAGCCTGTCGTTCGCCGGCGCCAACGTGTGGACGCTCGTCGGCGAAGTCGCGCCGACGCCTGCGCACGTCGCATCGCTCGGCGGCATCCAGAACTTCGCGGGCAATCTCGCCGGGATCTTCATCACGACCTTCACCGGCGTGATGCTGTCGATCACGAAAGGCTCGTTCGTCGTGCCGCTCGCGGTGGCCGGTGCGCTGTGCGTGGTCGGCGCGCTGTCGTACCTGTTCGTCGTCGGCAAGGTCGAGCCGTTGCCGCCGCTGCGGCGCGGCGGCAGCGAGAGAAATGTCGAGCCGAACGCGGCCTGACGCAGCGGGACGGCGCGGCCGAAACACCCACGCTTTCCCTTTCGGTCGCGCGTCGGACAATGAGCCGCGCTCGCCGTTTTCGGCCTCGCACGGCTTCGAGCGCGGCGTGCGCGTAAACCTCGGCCAGCCGTGGAGTCGCGACATCGAACGCGCGATCCGCGTGCTCGGCGGACCGGTCGCGCCACCGTCGGTCCGCAAGGCCGGACGAATCGCACGACGCGCGCGCTGCGCTGGCTGCGTCACGGCCATGCAGCCGATCGGCGCACGGGTTACATTGCAACTCCTGCCGCCCTTTCGCGATTGCCCATGAGCCCACTGCCTTACCTCGATCACGACGCGCTGCTGACACTGGCGGCCGAAGCGGCGCACGTCACGCAGCCGTGCACGTGCACGAAGACCTCGCTCGCCGGCTGGACGACCCTGCCGCTGTCGCTGCCGGACACGCAACTGATCGAAGTGGCGACGCTCGCGCCGCCGGGCGACGCGGAGCCGACCTACGCGGAACATCATCCGGCCGGCACGCGCTATGCATCGGACGACGCGCCGATCGCGCCGCGTCATTTCCCGTACAACCGCTGCACCGTCAGCCGCTGCCGCGCGTGCGGCCGCCTGTTCCTGCGCTACCAGGAAGGCGGCGGCTACTTCGTCGACCAGCGCATCCGCGCGCTCGATCCGGCGCTCGTCGTCGACGCGTGACCGCGGGACGTACGGGGTTTTCGAGCGCGCGGCCCGTGCGCGGCGAGGCCACCGATCTCGCGACCGCACGCCGGCAGCTCGACCTATTTCCGGGCTTGCGTCAGCACGATACGAGAACGGTCATGCCGCCGCAGGACGCGGCAGCACAGGCCGCAAAATGAAACGGGCGGCTCGCTGGCCGCCCGTACGATGAACCGGAAGCAAACCGGCCGACGCCCGCCGTCACGCGGGCGCCGCCGGCGTTCAGTGCGCCGCTGCCGGCTTGCCGAACGCGCCGAGGATCTTCTTCTCGAGCGCGATGTAATCGCGGCCGAAGTGGTGATCGCCCTGCGTCTTGATCACGTCGGCGCCCGTGTTCGCGAGTGCGGGGCACATCGTGTCCGTCTCTTCCGCGCCATAGAAGCACTGCACGAGTTGCGGCGGCACCTTCGCGATTTCCGGCGCGACCTTCAGCGCCTTGTCGCTCGCGGGCATGCCGAGCCACCCCGTCACGCGGATCTGGAAATCGGCCGACGGCGCGAAGCCGAGCAGCGACATCACCGCGACCTTGTCGCGCAGGTCCGCCGGCAGCCGGTTGTACGCGAACGGCATCACGTCGGCGCCGAACGAATAGCCGACCAGCGCCACGCGGCTCGCATGCCAGCGCGCCATGTAGGTGCGCATCACGCGGGCAAGATCGCGACTCACCTGTGCGGGCGGCTTCTCGCTCCAGAAATAGCGCAGGCTGTCGATGCCGACCACCGACACGCCGTCGCGCTGCAGCGCCTCGGCGATCGTCTTGTCGAGATCGCGCCAGCCGCCGTCGCCCGAGATCACGATCGCGAGCCGGTCGCTGCCGCCCTTGGCCGGCAGCTCGACGAGCGGCAGATCCGACACGTCGAGCTCGTCGCTGCTGCTGGTGTCGCGCAAGTGCGACGTGACGAGCGACACGAGCTTGGTCGAGTCGCCCGCGGCGGCCGTTTCGACGAAACCCGGCATCGCGCGGCGCACGATCGTCGGATCGGGCGGACACGGCTTGAAGCGCGGATCGAGCTTCGCGGCCGGCCCGACCGCGACGACGCCGGCGATCGTATTCTCCGGCGCCATCGACAGAATCTGCTTGGCGATCGCGCCGCCCTGGCCCACGCCCGCGACGATCGGCGTGAAATAGCGCGACGATTGCGCGAGACGTTCGAGCTGATGGCTGACCGCCTCGGCGTCGCCGTCGAGGTGATGGCAGACCTCCTGCTTCGCGGCGAGATTCGCCGCGTAACGCCCCGAATCGACGCCGACCGTCATCGCACCGGCTTGCGCGAGCGCGTCGGCCGCCTGCTGATCGGCGGCCTGCCAGCCGGCCCCACGCGAGAACAGCACGACGAACCCGCGCAGCGGCCCGCTCGGCCTGGTCACGGTCACGGGCCCGTAGCGGCCGCCGGACACGGTTTCGGCTTTCGCGGCGGCCGGCTGCGCGGCGCACGCGGCGCCGGCCAGCATCATTCCCGCGCAGGCGGCTGCCGCCCGCGCGATTACCTTCTTCAACATCATGAACGCCGACCTCCAGCCAGCAATGACAGATCCGCAAGCGTGACGAACACGCCGACCGAGCCCGAGGCCGCGAGATAACGCGGCTCCCAGTGCGGTTCGAACTTGCTCTTGAAAGCGCGCAAGCCGCGGAAGTTGTAGAAGCGGCCGCCGAAGCGCCAGACCATCAGGCCGAGCCGGTGGAACGGCGACGGCATCTTCGCCGCCCCCATCCCCGAGAACGGCGCGATGCCCAGGCTCAGCTTGCGGAACCCCGCTTCCTTCAGATGCAGCGCGAGCTGCGTAAACAGATACTCCATCGCGTACGGCGACGCGTCCGGCAGATGGCGCATCACGCCGACCGTCGCCTCGGTGTTGAGATCGGTCGTCATGAACGTGACGAACGCGATCGGCTTGTCGGCCTGCCGCACCAGCATCACCGACTGCGTCGCGAGATAGCCGTCGTGGAACGCCGCCACCGAGAAACTCTTCTCGCGCGCATCGCGACTGTCGAGCCAGCCGTCGGAGATGTCGCGCAGCGCCGGCAGCGCGGCCGGCACGTCGCCCGGCGCGATCACCTCGACCGTCAGCGCGTCCTTGTCGCCCCGGCGCAGCGCGTAGCGCAGGTGCGATCGGTTCGATCCTTTCAGATCGAACTGATCGAGCGCGATGTGCGCTTCCTCGCCCAGCTTCATCAGCGTGAGCCCTGCGTCGAGATACAGCGGCAACGCGTTCGCGCGCACCTGGTAGAACGCCGCGCGGCCGCTGTGCGCGTGCGCGAGCGCGATGAACTTGCTGATCAGCGCCGGCCACTCTTCACGCGGCCCGACCGGATCGTGCAGCGCGGCCCACGTGCGGCCGTTCTTCGCGTACATCAGGAACGCGCGGCGCGACTCGGAGAACAGGAACGACTTGTCGCCCATCAGCGCGAGACCCGCATCGCTGCACTCCTGCGCGCGGATGATCTGCTCCGCGTCGACCAGGTCCTGCTCCGCGGGCTTCACGAAACGTCCGGGCGCCGGGCGCAGCAATTGCCACAGCGCGAACAGCGCGACGAACACGCCGGCCGCGAGCGTCGCGCGCAGCGCCCGCGGCGCGCGCGCATCGAACGAGAAATGCGACCACAACTCGCGCGTGTACGGCACGTCGCGGAACGCGAAGAACAGCACCCACACGGCCAGCATCAGCACCATCGCCACCGACACGAACCAGCTGACGGTGAAGCGCTCGGCGAGCAGCGAAGAATGACGGTTGAACCGGCGCCGGCTGACGAGCAGCAGCACGAGCAGCGTGCCGAGCACGCCGGCCTCGACGAACGCGAGGCCCTTGGCCAGCGACAGCGCGAGGCTCGCGAGCGTCAACGCGAAGGTCATCCACCAGGCGCCGTCGAGCCGGCGCAGCAGCCCGCGCGCGACGAACAGCAGCGCGACGCCGAGCACGCTGCAGATCACCTGCGAGCCTTCGAGCACCCACAGCGGCACGATGTGGCGCAGGATCGCGATTCGATGCCAGAACGCGGGCGTCGCGCTCGAGATCACCAGCATCCCGCCGACCGCGAACGTCACGAGGCTCAGGAACACCGGCGCCAGTTGCGACACGCGCACGGCCTGCCGCGTCACGAGCCGGCGCCGCAGCGCGCGGCCCTCGAAACCGGCGAGCAGGCCCGCCGACAGCACGAGCGGCACGCCGAAATAGATCGCGCGATACGCGATCAGCGCGGCGACCATCGCGTGCGCGGGCACTTCGCGACCGAGCGTGAAGACCATCGCCGCTTCGAACACGCCGATCCCGCCCGGCGTATGGCCGATCATCCCGAGCAGCAACGCGGCCGCGTAAACGGTGATGAAGGTCGGGAAGCCGACCGGTGCAGCCGGCAGCAACACCCACAGCGTCAGGCCCGCGGCAACGACGTCGAGCACCGCATAGACGACCTGCGCGACGAGATCGCGCCGCGCCGGCACGTCGAACGACAGCCATTTGAAGCGCGTGACGACCGGGCGCGCGGTGTTGCCGCACAGCACGACCAGCGCGGCGAGCACGACCAGCAGGGCAGCGCCCGTCCACGTGAGCACGCCGGGCGCGACGTGCAGCATCGCGGCGAGCGCCTCCGGCACGCAGACCATGCCGACCGCCGTCATCAGCACCATCGCGAGCGCCAGCGTGCCGCTCGTGAATACCGTCATCCGGCCGATCTGGGCGGGCGTGACACCCGACACGCCGTACACGCGCGCGCGCACCGCGCCGCCCGTCAGCGCGCCGAAGCCGGTCGCGTTGCCGAGCGCGGAACCGGCAATCGCGCCGATCCACAGCGCGACGCGCGGCACCCTGGCCGCGACATAGCGCAGGCCGACCGCATCGCGGGCGACGAGCGCGAGATAGCTGAGGGCCGTCGCGGCCAGCGACGCGCCCCACTCGCGGACGGACATGTGACGCAACTGGCGGATCACCGACCGGTAGTCGACGGATTCCGACAGGTGCTGGAAAACCACGATCAGCAGCAGGCCGATGCCGAGCGCGAGCAGCGGCGACAGCACGCGCTCGTTGCGGATCAGCGCCCGGGCACGGGCGATCACCGCCGCGGCGCGACCGGGCGAACCAGAGTGGCGGGAAGACATAACGTGTTCAGTGGTGGTGCATAGCGTGTCGCGGCGCGGGTTGGCCGGGCGGCGACGTATCTGTTGTTCTGCGTGGGCGGCCGGCCGAATACGGCCTCGTGGCGCTTGGATCAGAACTTACGAGTATACGGAATTAATATTACAGAATCTTTCACGTCGACTTTGTGCGGATTTGTGGTGTCTCGCACAGCAAGACGCACCGAGAAACAGGGCATCCGACGAACGCAAGGTGCGCATCATACCGGGAACCGGGGCGGTTTTTTCATCGGACGAATGACTTCTCGTCCATTTGGGAGGAATCTGCCCGACCGACTCCGGCCGGCGAGGACGAAAGCGTCGCGCCGCGACGCTTCAGCGGAATGGGGGCAGATTGATTCGGACGTGCGCATCCGCGCGGAAACGTCCTGGCCTCCGTTACTTCGCCCGCTCATGCTCTCCCAAGCCGATCGCCTTGTAGTCGTAAGTCGGATAGAACTCCGTCCGGTACACGCCCCAGGCCGTATCCTCGAGCACGCGATTGACCTCGCGCAGCCGCGACGCCGGCAGCCGCAGCACGACGATCTGCCCGATCCCCATCGTCACGGTCCAGCTCACCACCTCGACGCCCGGCGGCGGAAATGCCTTGTAGAAGCCCTGCTTCGCGAGCTGCGCATTCAGCTCCGCGAGCGGGCGCGATTCGTCGTGCTTCAGAAAGACGGTCAGCAGGACCGCGTTGTCGGGCGTCGCGACCGCCGAACCGGCCGGCACCGTCGACGTCTGGCCGATGGCTGGTGCACCGGAAAGCGCGGCGACCGCCAACGCGGCGGCAATCACGAGCGTCCGAATCGGAACATGCGGGAATACGGTCATTGCGCGACTCCATGGCTTCGTGGCTGGAGCCGCCATCATGCACCGCCGGATCGATCGCTGCAGCGAGCCGCGCCGATGCGATTACGCCGCGTCGCCGGCCGCGCGTTCGCGCAGCACGTCGATGAACGCCCGCAGCTTGGCCGGCACGTGCTTGCGATTCACGTAATACAGCCACATCGGCGGCAACGTGCGGCATGCGCCGGGCAGCACCTCGACGAGCGTGCCGTCGTGCAGGTCCTGCTCGATCCGCTCGCGCATGAACGCGAACGCAATGCCGACGCCCGCGCGCGCCGCATCGATCACCGCATCGTCGTCGTTCGTCACGAACACGCCGTCCGGATCGAGATCGACGTCGCGTTGCCCGTCGCGCAGCAGCCATTTATGCAAACGGCCGCTTTCCGAGAAACGGAAACGAACGCACGCATGACGCTCGAGCTGCGCGATCGACGCCGGCGCACCGTAGCGCGCCAGATAAGCGGGCGACGCGACCAGCGCACACGTCAGCGCAGGCGCGATCCGCACGCCGATCATGCCCGGCTGCAGCCGGTCGGCGAGGCGGATCCCCGCGTCGAAGCCGTCCTTTGCGATGTCGACGAGTTCGTTCTCGTAGCGAATTTCGAGCCGGACTTTCGGGTAGCGTTCGCGGAACGTGGCGAGCACGGGCGCGATCACGCGCAAGCGCGCGAGCGGCAGCGCGGTCACGCGCAACAGCCCGTTCGGCTCGCTGCGCGCGTCCTTCAGTTCGTCGCGAGCCTGCATGACCTGCCGGTACGCAGGCTCGGTCTGCTGCCGGTAGCGCTGACCGGCTTCCGTGAGGCTCACGCCGCGCGTGCTCCGGTTGAACAGCTTCACGTTCAGCTCGCCCTCGAGCTGCCCGATCGCGAGGCTGACGGCAGCCGGCGTCAGGCCCAGCGCGGCGGCGGCGCGCGTGAAGTTGCCGGCCGTCGCGACGGTCATGAACACGTGCAGCCCGGCCATTGGATCGCGTCGGCTCATCGTCTGTCCATCATTAGAAAAACTTGAAACTGCTTCGAGCGGAATACGGATTCTCCCATATACCGTCGCTGCCTACACTGGCGCTGTCGTCCCCATCGGAGCCTCGCATGACCCCGCCCACCGCCGCCCTGCCCCTCGCCGCCGCCCGCCGCACGATCGACGCTGCGCTCGCCCATGCCGCGTCGCTGCAGGTGGCCGGCGTCGCGATCGCCGTCGTCGACGCCGGCGCCAACCTGCTCGCATTCGCGCGCACCGACGACTGTTTTCTCGGCGCGATCGACCTCGCGCAGCGCAAGGCGCTGACGGCGATCCGCTTTCGCGCGCCGACCGCGTCGCTGGGCGCGATGTCCGGCGTGGACGGGTCGTTGCGCGGCATCGAGCACAGTCACGGCGGGCTCGTCACGTTCGGCGGCGGGGAGCCGCTCATCGACGGCGACTGGCGCTGCGTCGGCGCAGTCGGCGTGTCGGGCGGCAGCGTCGAACAAGATGAAGCGATCGCGCGAGCCTGCAGCGATCATTTCCTGGCATCACTCACCCTCAAGGAGTAAGCACATGGCACGCAAACGCATCCTCATCACCGGCGCGGGGTCGGGCTTCGGCCTCGAAGTCGCGCTACGGCTCGCCGAGCGCGGCCACGACGTGACGGCCGGCGTCCGCGCCGCCGCCGAGATCGACGTCGTGACGAGCGCCGCCGCGCAACGCGGCGCCGCGCTGCGCGTCGTCAAGCTCGACGTCACGTCCGCATACGACCGCTCCCGCGCGGCCGAT
The DNA here is from genome assembly GCF_001526365.1 of Burkholderia sp. MSMB1835. Lineage (NCBI taxonomy): Bacteria > Pseudomonadati > Pseudomonadota > Betaproteobacteria > Burkholderiales > Burkholderiaceae > Burkholderia > Burkholderia sp. MSMB1835. The sequence continues at coordinate 328,736 of NZ_LOYP01000052.1, read as the reverse complement.
CTCGACATCGACGTGCTCGTCAACAACGCGGGCGTCGGCGAAGCCGGCGCGCTCGTCGACCTGCCGATCGAGATCGTGCGCGAACTGTTCGACGTCAACGTGCTCGGGCCGCTCGAGCTCACGCAACAGGTCGCGCGCGGGATGCTCGCGCGCCGGCACGGCAAGATCGTGTTCGTGTCGTCGATTGCCGGGTTGATCACCGGTCCGTTCACGGGTGCGTACTGTGCGTCGAAACATGCGGTCGAATCGATCGCCGAGGCGATGCACGCCGAACTGGCGCCGCACGGCATCCGCGTCGCGGTCGTGAACCCGGGCCCGTACCGCACGGGTTTCAACGACCGGATGATGGAAACGACGCGGCGCTGGCACGATCCGGCCGTGCATACCGTGACGCCGGAAAAGCTGACCTTCCCGCTCGAACAGCACGACCCGGAGGAAATGATCGCGAAGATGGTCGACGTGATCGACAGTGACGGCGGCGCGTTCCGCAACCTGCTGCCGGCCTCGTCGAAAGCGTTCGTGCGCGCCGAGCAGGCGCATGCGTGGGATCGCCAGCAGTAATGCAAAACGGCGGCGGCAGGCGGTTCACGCAGAGGCGCCCCGCCAGCCGCCAGCCACGCGACGCTACGCGCAGCGTTCGCCATCGACGGCCGGCGACGGTCCGGGCCGCCGGCGGCCGGCCAGTCGCCGCGCGGAGCTCGCGTGCAGGCGCGGCGGCATCAAGTCGCCCTGCCCGCGTTCAATACACGTCCCGCATATAGCGCCGCGCCTTCGAAAGCCGCGCGACGTAGTCGTTCGCGGCTTCGTCCGACATGCCGCCGTGCTCGGCGACGACCGCCTTCAGCGCGGTATCGACGTCCTTGGCCATCCGCGCGGCGTCGCCGCACACGTAGAAGTGCGCGCCTTCCTCCAGCCAGGCGAACAGCTCGGCGCCGTGCTCGCGCATCCGGTCCTGCACGTAGATCTTGTCGGCCTGGTCGCGCGAGAACGCGAGATCGAGCCGCGTGAGGAACCCGCTGTCGTGCATCGCGCCCAGCTCGTCGCCGTAGTAGAAGTCGGTCTGCGCGTGCTGCTCGCCGAAGAACAGCCAGTTGCGCCCGCGCGCGCCGCGCGCCCGCCGCTCGTGCAGGAAGCCGCGGAACGGCGCGACGCCGGTGCCCGGGCCGACCATCACGATCGGCACGTCGCCGTTCACCGGCGGCCGGAAATGCGCGGACTTCTGCACGAACACGGGCACGCGGCCGTCGTCCGCGCGATCGGCGAGGAACGTCGACGCGACGCCTTTGCGCGCGCGCCGGCCGTTGTGATAGCGCACGGCCGACACGGTCAGGTGAATCTCGCCCTCGTGCGCGCTCGGGCTCGACGCGATCGAATAGAGGCGCGGCTGCATGCGCTTGAGCATGCCGACCAGCTCCGCCGCCGACAGCTCGACCGGGTATTCGTGCAGCACGTCCGCCAGTTGCTGCCCCCACAGCCATTGCTTGAGGTCGGCCTTGCGATCGTCGCCGAGCAGCGACTTCAGCGCGCCGTTCGCGCTGTGCGACGCGATGAAGGCCAGCGTGTCCGGATGCGGGCGCGTGATGTCGAAGTGGCGCGCGAGCGCATCGCCGAGCCGGATATCGCCGATGCCCGCCACCGACACGGGCGCGTCGGCCTTCAGCGCGGTGACGGACAGCAATTCCTCGACCAGTTCCGGACAGTTGGTGGGCCATACGCCGAGCGCGTCGCCGGTTTCGTATTCGAGGTTCGCGCCCTGGGTCGACAGCGACACGTAGCGCGTGTCCTTCGCGGCGCCCGGCCGGTTCAGCCGCAGGTTCGCGACGAGCTTCGACGGCGCCGGATGCGCCTTCGTCGGCAGCAGCCCCGACGGGCTCATCGCGCCGGACGGCACCGCGTGCAACGCGGCATCTGCCTCCTTGATCCGCGCGACGACGCGCTCGAGCCACCGGTCGGCATCGTGCTGGAATTCGACGTCGCAATCGACGCGCGCACACAGGCGCGCCGCGCCGAGCTCCGCGAGCCGCGCGTCGAGCCGACGGCCGTGGCCGCAGAACTGGTCGTAGTTGCGGTCGCCGAACGCGAGCACCGCGAAATGCACGCCGTCGAGGCGCGCGGCGCTGCCGGCCTGCAGCGCGTCCCAGAACTCGCTGCCGTTGTCGGGCGCATCGCCGTCGCCGAACGTGCTGGTCATCAGCAGCACGTATTGCGCGCCGGCCAGCGACGTGACCGGATAGTCGGACATGCACGCAGTGCGGATCTCGAAGCCCGCGTTCATCAGCTTCGTCGCGTAATCCTCGGTCAACGATTCGATGTTGCCGGTCTGCGATGCCCACAGCAGCACGACCTTCGGGCGCGGGCGCACGATGCGCACGCCGCCGGACGCGGCGGCGTCGGCCGGCAGCGCGGGCGCCGCCGCGCTCTGCGCACCGGCAGGCAGCGAGCGGCTGAACAGGCCCGCGAGCATGCCGTCGAGCCAGAATCGCACGGGCGGCGTCAACGGCGCGCCGGCCGGCAGCACCGGCACGCCGCCCTCGCGGCGGCCGGCGCTCGCCTTCAACCCGCTGACGAGGCCGGCCACGTACAGGCGCTCCGCGTCGGTCAGCGGCGGCGGCGCGAGATCGGCGACGCCGAGCGCGGCCGCGAAAGTGTCGATGTCTGCCATGTCGGATTCCTGTGAAGCCGCGGCCTGCGCCATCGCCGGCGCGGGCCGCGCGTCGTCGGCGCATGTATCGGGTTGCGCGGTGTCGTCGGCGGCGGACGCGAACGCGTCGGCCTCGACGCGCCGCAGCGCGACCGCGCAGTATTTCAGTTCGGGCTGCTGCGATTCCGGGTCGATCGCGTCGTTCGTCACCGCGTTGATGCACAGGTCGTCGCCGTATACGTCGTTCCAGTGCATCGGCGCGAAGCAGTTGCCGCGCCGCACGCGCTCGGTCACGACGGCCGGCAGCACCGCGCGGCCCCGCGCCGAACGGATCTCGACGCTGTCCTTCGCGGCGATGCCGAGCGCGCCGGCATCGTCCGGGTGCAGTTCGACGAACGGACGCGGGTTGAGCTTGTTCAGCATCGCGACCTTGCCCGTCTTCGTCATCGTGTGCCACTGATGCTGCAGCCGCCCGGTGTTCAGCACGATCGGAAACGTGTCGTCGGGCAGCTCGGCCGGATCGACGTGCGGCCGCGCGAAGAAACGCGCCTTGCCCGACGGCGTCGGGAACGCGATGCGCGGGGCGTCGCTGCCGTCGGCCGCCGTGCGCAGCGGCTGGCTCACGCCGTCGTTCAGGTAGCGGATCGGATGCCGCTCGCGCGCGGCGCCCGGTGCGACGGGCCACTGCACGGGCCCGTCGCGCAGCGCCGCGTGGCTCGCGCCGCGCAGGTCGTAGCCGGTCGCCGGATTCGAGAAACGGACGATCTCGTCGAACACGTCGGCCGCCGACGCATAGTTGAACGCATCGCCGAAACCCATCTCGCGTGCGACTTCCGCGACGATGCGCCAGTCGGGCAGCGCGTCGCCGGGCGGCGCGACCGCCGCGCGCATCAGCGTCATGTTGCGCTCGGAGTTGATCATCACGCCGTCGCCTTCGGCCCACAGCGCGCCGGGCAGCAGGATGTCCGCGTAGCGGTTGGTCTCGGTGTCGAGGAACGCATCCTGCGCGATCACGAGCTCCGCCGCCTGCAGCCCGGCGATCACGTTGCGCCGGTTCGGCACGGTCGCGACCGGGTTCGTGCAGACGATCCAGCATGCCTTGACGTCGCCGGCCGCCATCCGCGCGAACAGGTCGACCGTGCCCTTGCCCGTGTCCTTGCGCAGCGTGCCGGCCGGCACGCGCCACAGGTTCTCGACGAAGCGGCGATCGTCGTCGGATGCCACCGAGCGCTGGCCGGGCAACCCCGGCCCCATGTAGCCCATCTCGCGCCCGCCCATCGCGTTCGGCTGGCCGGTGAGCGAGAACGGCCCGCTGCCCGGGCGGCAGATCTTGCCGGTCGCGAGATGCAGGTTGCAGATCGCATTGGTGTTCCACACGCCGTGCGTGCTCTGGTTGAGCCCCATCGTCCAGCAGCTCGTCCATTCCTGCGCGTCGCCGATCCATTGCGCGGCCGTGCGAATGTCGGCTTCGGCCAGCCCCGTGATCTCGGCGACGCGCTCGGGCGGGTAGTCGGCGAGGAACGCGGGCATCGCGTCCCAGCCTTCGGTGCAGGCAGCGATGAACGCGGCGTCGGTGCGGCCGTTCGCATGCAGCAGATGCAGGAGCCCGTTGGTCAGCGCGAGATCGGTGCCCGGCCGGATCTGCAGGAACAGGTCGGCCTTGTCGGCGGTCGCGGTGCGGCGCGGGTCGACCACGATCAGCTTCGCGCCGGCCTTCACGCGATCCATCATTCGCAGGAACAGGATCGGGTGACAGTCGGCCATGTTCGCGCCGATCACGAAGAACAGGTTCGCGCGGTCGAAATCCTGGTACGACCCGGGCGGGCCGTCCGCGCCGAGCGACTGCTTGTAGCCGGTGCTCGCGCTCGCCATGCACAGGCGCGAGTTCGACTCGATGTTGTTGGTGCCGACGAAGCCCTTCGCGAGCTTGTTCACGAGGTATTGCGCCTCGATCGACATCTGCCCCGACACGTAGAACGACAGCGCGTCGGGCCCGTGCGTATCGAGCACCGCGCGCAGCCGCCGTGCAGTCTCGGCGATCGCGTCGCGCACCGGCAGCGGCACGAGGTCGTCCTCGCGCGCGCGCCGCACGAACGCGCGGTCGAGCCGCCCCGAGCGACGCAGCGCGACGTGCGCCGACGAACCCTTCGTGCACAGCCGCCCGAAGTTGGTGGGATGGTCGGCGTCGCCGGACACCTTGACGACTTCGCCCTCCTCGACGTGCAGCACCATCCCGCAGCCGACGCCGCAGTACGGGCACACGCTCTTGACGGGGGTGGCGGTCATGCGTGCTCCGGGGCGCTCAGGCCGCGATCCACACGAAGCCGTCCTCGACCCGCGACGGATACGCGTTCACCGACCGCTCGGGCGCTTCCAGGCATTCGCCGGTACGCAGGTCGAAGTGCTGCTTGTACAGCGGCGACGCGACCACGATGCGCTCGCCGAGACTGCCGATCAGCCCGCGCGACATCACGGCGGCCTGCGACACCGGATCGACGTTGTCGATCGCGAACACGCCGCCGTCGGGATGCGCGACGTGAAACACCGCGACCTGCTCGCCGTTGACGAGCGCGCACACGCCGGTGTTCGGCACGATGTCGTCGAGCGGGCACACGCGGGTCCAGGACAGCGGAAGACGATCGTTCATGATGGGCTCCTTGAAAAAGACGCTGGTGTCGGCGAGGGTCAAACGGTGGCAGGTTCGGCGACGACGGGGATCGACACGGGCTTGCCGCCCGCGCGTTCGCCGGGCGTCGCGGGCCGGATCTGGCCGCGCGTCTCGACGAATTCGATGGTCGTGTCCGGCGCGTCGCTATTCACGAAGTGGCGGAAGCGCTTGCGCGTTTCCGGATCGGTGACGGCCCGCTTCCACTCGCACTCGTAGGTGTCGATCACGTGCTGCATGTCGGCTTCGAGTTCGGCCGCGATCGAGAGCGTGTCGTGCACGACGACGTCGATCAGGTAGTCGAGGCCGCCTTCGAGGTTGTCGCGCCACACGCTGGTGCGTTGCAGGCGGTCGGCCGTGCGCACGTAGAACATCAGGAAGCGGTCGATGTAGCGGATCAGCGTGTCACGATCGAGATCGGCCGCGAGCAGTTCCGCGTGGCGCGGCTTCATCCCGCCGTTGCCGCACACGTACAGGTTCCAGCCCTTCTCGGTCGCGATGACGCCGACGTCCTTGCCCTGCGCTTCCGCGCACTCGCGCGTGCAGCCGGACACGCCGAACTTGATCTTGTGCGGCGCGCGCAGCCCCTTGTAGCGATTCTCCAGATCGATCGCGAGGCCGACCGAATCGTCGACGCCGTAGCGGCACCACGTCGAGCCGACGCACGATTTCACGGTACGCAGCGCCTTGCCGTACGCGTGCCCCGATTCGAAGCCGGCCGCGATCAGTTCCTCCCAGATCGACGGCAGCTGCTCGACGCGCGCACCGAACAGGTCGACGCGCTGGCCGCCGGTGATCTTCGTGTAGAGGCCGTATTTCTTCGCGACCTGGCCGACCGCGATCAGCCCTTCGGGCGTGACTTCGCCGCCCGGCATCCGCGGCACGACCGAATAGGTGCCGTCGCGCTGGATGTTCGCGAGGTAGTAGTCGTTCGAATCCTGCAGCCCGGCATGCTCCTTCTTCAGCACGAACTCGTTGAAGCACGATGCGAGGATCCCGGCGACGGCCGGCTTGCACACGTCGCAGCCGAGCCCGCGGCCGTGCTTGCGCAGCAGTTCGTCGAACGTCGTGATGCGCTCGACGCGGATCAGGTGGAACAGTTCCTGGCGCGAATGCGCGAAGTGCTCGCACAGATGGTTGTTGACCGCGAGGCCCTGCTTCTTCATCTCGGCCTTCATGATCTGCGTGACGAGCGGCACGCAGCCGCCGCACGACGTGCCGGCGCCCGTGCACGCCTTCAGCGCGCCGAGGCTCGTCGCGCCGTCGGCCACGGCCGCGCAGATCTGCGACTTCGACACGTTGTTGCACGAGCAGATCTGCGCGGCCGCGGGCAGCGCGTCGACGCCGACCGCCGGCTTCGCCGCGCCGTCCGACGACGGCAGGATCAGGAATTCCGGAGACTCGGGCAACTCGATGCGGTTCAGCATCATCTGCAGCAGCGTGCCGTACTCGGCTGCATCGCCGACCATCACCGCGCCGTGCAGGAACTTGCCGCAGTCGGACACCACGAGCTTCTTGTAGACCTGGCGGCGCTCGTCCGCATACTGGTAGGTGCGGCTGCCGGCCGTCGTGCCGTGCGCGTCGCCGATGCTCGCGACGTCGACGCCCATCAGCTTCAGCTTGGTGCTCATGTCGGCGCCCGCGAACGCGGCGGCCGCGCCGCCGAGCTGTTTCGCGACCACGCGCGCCATGTCGTAGCCGGGTGCGACGAGGCCGTACACCGTGCCGTTCCAGGCCGCGCATTCGCCGATCGCGTAGATGTCGGCATCGCTCGTGCGGCACGCGTCGTCGATCGCGACGCCGCCGCGCGGGCCGATATCGAGCCCGCACGCGCGGGCCAGTTCGTCGCGCGCGCGGATGCCGGCCGAGAACACGATCATGTCGGTGTCGAGATGCGTGCCGTCGGCGAACGCCATCCGGTGCGCGCCTTCGTCCCCGTCGACGATTTCGAGCGTGTTCTTGCCGGTATGCACGGTCACGCCGAGCGCCTCGATCTTCGCGCGCAGCATCCGGCCGCCGCCGTCGTCGACCTGCACGGCCATCAGGCGCGGCGCGAATTCGACCACGTGCGTGTCGAGCCCCATGTCGCGCAGCGCCTTCGCGCATTCGAGGCCGAGCAGCCCGCCACCGATCACGACGCCGCGCTTCGCGTGCGCGCCGCACGCCTGCATCGCTTCGAGATCCTCGATCGTCCGGTACACGAAGCAGCCCGCGCGATCGCGGCCCGGCACCGGCGGCACGAACGGACGCGAGCCCGTGGCGAGCACCAGTTTGTCGTACGCGAGCGTGTCGCCCGATACGAGCGTGACCGTATGCGCGGCACGGTCGATCGACGCGACTTGCGCGTTCACGCGCAGGTCGAACTGCGGATGGCGCTCGAAGAAGCCGGGTTCGACGAGCGACAGGTCGTCCGCCGACTTGCCCGCGAAGAATTCCGACAGGTGCACGCGATCGTAGGCCGGGCGCGGTTCCTCGCCGAGCACGGTGACCTGCAGCGTGCCTGCCGTGCCGGCTTGCGCCGCGATGCATTCGAGGAGCTTGTGGCCGACCATGCCGTGGCCGATGACGATGAGTTTCATGATGACGGTTCCTTCGGTCGATCAGTTCGCGGCGCTCGCGGCGGCCAGCGCGCGATCGCGCAGCTCGGCTTCGCGCGCCTTGTGTTCGTCGCTGAAGCGCACGGCCATCGCGCACAACGCGGTCGCGGTGACCGCGAGGCCGAGCAGGCTCAGCGTGTGCTGCACGTCGCCGACGCCCTTCAGCAGGAAAGCCGCGGCGACCGCGCCGACGTTGCCGCCCGCGCCGACGATCCCCGCGACGCCGCCGAGCGCCTTGCGGTCGATGAACGGCACGAGCGCGTAGGTCGCGCCGCACGCCATGTGCGTGAAGAGGCCGAAGGTCAGCATCGCGACGAGGGCGATGCCGATGCCTTGCGCATGCGAGAACCAGATCAGCCCGAGCCCTTCGCCGACGATCAGCGCGCACAGCAGCATCGCGCGCACGTCGAGGCTGCGGCGCGCGGCGATCTTGTCGGACAGCCAGCCGCCGAGCGCGCGCGCGAACAGCGCGAGCAGACCGAACAGGCCGACCGCGAAACCGGCATCCTTCAGCGACAGCTTGAAGTGATCGACGTAGTACAGCGCGGCGATGTTGTGGATGAACACCTCGACGCCGAAGCAGGCGCCGTACGTGACGAACAGCATCCACACGCGGTAGTTGCCGCAGGCGGCGAAGAAGCTCGCCCAGCCGCCCTTCTTGCCGCTGTCGACCGTCACGCCCTGCTTGCGCAGCGCGACGAAATCGCCTTGCGGGCAGTCCTGCGTGAAGCGCCAGTACGCCCACGCCATCGCGAGCATCGCCACGCCCGGCACGATCAGCGCGATGCGCCACGACGCGCCCTCGCCGAAGCCGAGCATCAGGCCGGCGGCGACGAGCAGCGGCATCAGCGCCTGCGTCGCGCCCGCGCCGGCATTGCCCCAGCCGGCCGTCGTCGCGTTCGCGGTGCCGACCACGTTCGGCGCGAACATCACCGACGTGTGGTACTGCGTGATCACGAAGCCCGCGCCGATCGCGCCGATGCCGAGCCGGCAGATCAGGAACCACAGGTAATCGTGCGTGAACGACACGGCGAACACGGGGATCGCGCCGAGCAGCAGCAGCCCGGCATACACGCGGCGCGGCCCGAAGCGGTCGCACATCGGGCCGACCAGCAACCGCACCGCGATCGTCGCGGCCACCGCGGCGATGTTGATGTTCGCGACTTGCGCCGCCGTGAGATGGAATTCGCGTGCGATCAGCGGCATCAGCGGCGCGCACGCGAACCATGCGAAGAAGCATACGAAGAACGCCATCCACGTCAGATGGAACGCGCGCATCGGCGCGGTGCGGAGGCTGAAGAGATCGATACGGGTAGCTTTGTCGGTCATGTCATCCGCCAAACGAAAAACGGCGTCCTGCGCACCCGGTCTCGTCGAGAGACCCGATGCGTAGGACGCCGTTGCCCATGAAGCCCGTTGCCGGGCGCTTCTGTTGATCGGTACTGCGGGCGAATCGTCGTTGATCCGCTCGAACCAGCTTATGCAAACGCCGTGCCATATCGGCCCGAATCGCGCGGGCAGCCCCGCCGCGCAAGGCGCGCCGGCCAACATGCGCGACGCTCCGGCACGCGGCGCGCGATGCGTCGCGATGCAGCGAGGCACAGATGTGGTGCGCTGCAGCACTGTCGCCGTGCGACATTGCGGTGCGCGCCGATGGGGCGCGATGCATGCCGATGCGGCATCGCGACGGCCGACGCGCGGCAAGCGCATGCATGCGCGCGGGCATCGCGCGGTGCGTCGCGGCACACGATGCCCGCGCAACGGACGGGTTGGCCCGGATATTGCTGAACCCTGTGCATCACACCGGCAACGGCGCCGGTGGGCAGTCCCCGCAAAACCCCGCTCGCGCTTCACGCGAGCCTCCAGGACAACGGCGTCCCTCCGTGCTCGGCCACGGCCGGATGCCGGTGCGTTTCGACCGCCCGCCGCCGCCGCGCAGCAACGCACTATCAGACCGCCGCATGGATGCGATGCGGCACAGGAACACGACATGACGACAGGCAAAGTCACGCTGCTGGGCGCCGGCCCCGGCGATCCCGATCTCCTCACGCTGAAGGCGGTGAAGGCGCTGGCCGCCGCCGACGTGCTGCTGCTCGACGATCTCGTCGCGCCCGGCATCGTCGAACTCGCGCCGCAGGCGCGCGTGATCCGCGTCGGCAAGCGCGGCGGCTGCCGCTCCACGCCGCAGGCGTTCATCGAGAAGCTGATGCGCCGCCACGCGCTGCGCGGCGCACACGTGGTGCGCGTGAAAGGCGGCGACGCGCTGCTGTTCGGGCGCGCCGGCGAAGAACTCGCGACGCTGCGCGCGGCCGCGATTCCCGTGGAGATCGTCAACGGCATCTCGTCGGGATTCGCCGCCGCCGCGAGCCTCGGCATCTCGCTCACGCACCGCGAGCACTGCCAGGGCGTCACGTTCGTCACCGCGCACCGCCAGGACCACGGCGAACCCGACTGGGCACGGCTCGCGGCGACCGGCACCACGCTCGCGATCTACATGGGGATGAGCCGCGTCGACCGCATCGCGGCGGGCCTGCTCGCCGCGCTCCCGGCATCGACGCCGGCGGCGGCCGTGCAATGGGCCGGCACGCCGGACGAGCGCCGCTGGACCGGCACGCTCGGCACGCTCGCGGGCGGCATCGAAGCCGCGCGGCTCGGCAGCCCGGCCGTGATCCTCGTCGGCGGCGCGATCGGCGCAGCGGCCGCCCAGGGCGCGGACGCGGCAACCGGCGCGGCGCTTGCGCGGGCCGCCTGACGTGCGCGGCATCGCGCGGCTTCGGCCGCTCCCCGTTTCCTTCGCCGCCGGCCGCGCGTGCGGCCCGAATCCCTCGTTCGCCCCTTGCACCGACGCGTCACTGCCCCTGTTGCCCGCCTCATGAGTTCGTCTGCCCTGCCCGCCCGCCTGCGCGTGCTGCTCGTCACCGATACCGACAAGCCGATCGGCGAACTCGGCGACGCGCTCGCGCGCCTCGGCTACGAGATGCTGAACGACGTCGCGACGCCCGCGCGCCTGCCGGCGGCCGTCGAGGAGCAACGCCCCGACGTCGTGATCATCGATACCGATTCGCCGTCGCGCGACACGCTCGAGCAACTCGCGGTCATGCATGCGACCGCGCCGCGCCCCGTGCTGATGTTCAGTCACGACGCCGATCAGGAACTGATCCGCACGGCGGTCGGCGCGGGCGTCAGTGCGTATCTCGTCGAAGGATTGTCCGCCGAGCGTCTCGCGCCGATTCTCGAAGTCGCGCTCGCGCGCTTCTCGCACGACGATGCGCTGCGCCGCCGGCTGGCCGACGTCGAGCGCGAACTCGCGGAGCGCAAGCTGATCGATCGCGCCAAACGCGTGCTGATGGACCGGCGCAAGCTGTCCGAACACGACGCGTATGCGGCGCTGCGCAAGCGCGCGATGGATCAGGGCCTGCGCATCGTCGACGTCGCGCGACAACTGCTCGACGCGTCACCCCAGTCATGAGTGCAATGAATACATCTCCTCCCGCCGCGCCGGAACGCGCGCATCTTCGCCTCGGGTTCGTCGCGCTCAGCGACGCGGCCCCGCTGATCGTCGCGCAGCGCCTGAACCTCGGCGCGCGCCACGGCCTCACGCTCGAACCGAGCCGCCAGCCGTCGTGGGCGGCCGTGCGCGACAAGCTGCTCAGCGGCGAGCTCGACGCCGCGCATGCGCTGTACGGGCTCGTCTGCGGGCTGCAGCTCGGCATCGGCGGCCCGCAGGCCGACATGGCCGCGCTGATGGTGCTGAACCGCAACGGCCAGGCGATCACGTTGTCGCGCGGCCTCGCCGACGCGTACCGCCAGACCGGCAGCGTGCGCGCCGCCTTCGCGACGCTCGGCCGCAAGCCGCTGCTCGCGCAGACCTTCCCGACCGGCACGCACGCGATGTGGCTGAACGCGTGGCTCGCGTCGCACGGCGTCGATCCGCTGCGCGACGTGCGCAGCGTCGTGATTCCGCCGCCCGAGATGGTCGCCGCGCTCGCGGGCGGCGAGCTCGACGGCTTCTGCGCGGGCGAGCCGTGGCATGCGGTCGCCGAAGCATGCGGCGCAGGCCGGACCGTCGCCGTCACGAGCGAGATCTGGCCCGATCATCCGGAGAAGGTGCTCGCGACCCGGCGCGATTTCGTCGCGCTGTATCCGGCCACCGCCCGCGCGCTGATCCGCACGCTCGTCGATGCATGCGCATGGCTCGACAGCGCCGCGCACCGCCGCGAGGCGGCCGACTGGCTCGCGTCGCCCGACGCGCTCGGCGTGCCGGCCCGGCTGATCGCGCCGCGCCTGCTCGGCGACTACGGCGCGGGGCCGTTCGCCACGCCGCCGCTGCCGATCCGCTTCCACGACGGTGGCGCGGTGAACCGGCCCGATCCGCGCGAGGGCCGGTGGTTCCTGTCGCAATACCGGCGCTGGGGCATGCTCGACGGCGCGCACGACGACGCCGGCATCGCCGCGGCGATCGCGCAGACCGCGTTGTATGATGCTGCGGTCGCCGAAGGCGGCGCGGCGGGCCTGTCGCAGGCGTGACGCGCGCCGCGCGGTGCAGCCGGCGTGCGCTGCCGGGCCAGGGCGCCCGGCCGCTGCCCGCGCGTGCCGCCCGTGCCGCCCGTACGACAGCGCCTCGCCACGCCGTCCCCGCTCCGAACCGATGCCGAAACGAACGCGCGCGCCGCTCGACGTGCTGCTCACCGAAATCCGCGCGTGCCGTGCGTGCGAAAACGACCTGCCGCTCGGCCCGCGCCCGGTCGTGCGCGCCCATCGCGACGCGCGCATCCTGATCGTCGGCCAGGCGCCGGGCGCACGCGTGCATGCGAGCGGCATCCCGTGGGACGACGCGAGCGGCAAGCGGCTGCGCGACTGGCTCGGCGTCGAGCCCGACGCGTTCTACGACGAGACGCGCTTCGCGATCGTGCCGATGGGCTTCTGCTACCCGGGCCGCGGCGCGAGCGGCGACAACCCGCCGCGCCCCGAATGCGCGCAATTGTGGATCGACCGGCTGGTGGCCGAACTGCCGTCGATCCGGCTCACGCTGCTGATCGGCCAGTACGCGCAGCGGCATTTCCTGCGCGGCACGCGCAAGGCGACGCTGACCGACACCGTCCACGCGTGGCGCGACTACGGCCCCGCGATCCTGCCGCTGCCGCATCCGTCGCCGCGCAACCAGGCATGGTTCAAGCACCATCCGTGGTTCGACGCCGAGGTCGTGCCCGAGCTGCGGCGCCGGATCGCACCGCTCGTGGCGGGCTGACCGCGCAAGCGCCCGTCCCCGTCGCGCCCGGTTCGCTGTACCATCGCGGCTCAACCGCGTCACGAACAGCAGAATCCTTCATGCCCTCCACCGCCCCGCCGCGCCTGTACGGGATGCCCGAACGCAGCGACCGGCTCGATTTCTACATCCGCGACCAGGCGTCGCGCCAGGCGATCACCGAGCCGCACCGGCACGCGTATTTCCAGATCCAGTTCAACCTCGGCGGCGACACCGAGCAGCGCATCGGCGGCGTCACGCGGCCGTTTCCGCGCGGCGCGCTCGCGTTCGTGTTGCCGCACCGCGAGCACCTGATTCCGCATCCGGAAGGCGCGCACTTCATCGTGATCAACTTCAGCCAGGCGTTCCTGCGCGCCGATCTCGACGTCGATCCGCTCGATCTCGAGGACGTGCCCGCGCACCGCTTCCCCGAGCTGACGCCGTTCCGCTTCCAGGAGCACCTCGATTTCATCCTGACCGGCGACACGTACGACGAAGCGCGCCGCCTCGCGCTGTGCATGCTCGACGCCGATCGCGTGCGCACCTTCGGCTCGACCACGTTGCTGCGCGGCTACCTGCTGCAACTGATCGGGCTCGTCTGCACGCAGTACGCGGGCGCGCTCGACAAACTCGCGCAGCGCGGCGCCCAGCGCGCCGGCCGGCGCGACGCGCTGGCCCGCGTGCTGCGCCACGTGCGTGCGAACCTGACTCGCGAGGACCTGACGCTCGCCGCGACCGCCGAAGCCGCGTTCCTCTCGCCGAACTACCTCGCGCACCTGGTCCGCAAGGAAACCGGCAGTACCTTCACCGATCTCGTGACCGAGCGCCGCATCGCGCTGGCGCAGTCGCTGCTCGCCCATACCAGCCGGCGCATCGCGGACATCGCGCGCTCGGTCGGCTTCCGCGACGAAGGGTATTTCGCGCGGCGCTTCCGCGCGCGGGTCGGCGTCTCGCCGAAGGCCTATCGCGACGCGAACGCCGCGTTGCCCGACGGCGACGATGCGCCGGGCGCCGCCGACGCGTAGTTTTGTCCCGGTAAAACGCAGTTGCGTCGCATCCGGGCGCACGCGCGTCGGTTATCGTTGCACGCATGCCGGCGCGGTGCGCCGGCCATCCGTCTTCCTACCCAACGAGGGCCATCCGATGTCCGCCTATGTCATCGACGCCGCCGAGCGTCCTTCCGTCGAAGTCGACCAGTCGTCCGCGCGCTTTCCGGTACGCCGCGTATTCTGCGTCGGCCGCAACTACGCCGATCACGCCCGCGAAATGGGCGCCGACCCCGACCGCGAGCCGCCGTTCTTCTTCACGAAGCCGGCCGACGCGATCGTCCCGGCGAGCGGCACGGTCGCCTATCCGCCGCTGACGAACGATCTCCATCACGAAATCGAGCTGGTCGTCGCGATCGGCAAGGACGGCCGCTCGATCGACCCGGCCGACGCACTCTCGCACGTGTGGGGCTACGGCGTCGGCGTCGATCTCACGCGCCGCGACCTGCAAGCCGAAGCGAAGAAGCTGAGCCGCCCGTGGGACTGGGCGAAGGGTTTCGACGCATCGGGCCCCGTGACCGCGCTGCGCGCGGCGACGGCCACCGGCCATCCGGCCGCCGGCCGCATCTGGCTCGCGGTCAACGGCGACACGCGCCAGCAAGGCGACCTCGCCGACATGATCTGGGCCGTGCCCGACGTCATCGCGTACGTGTCGCGCTCGGTCGAACTGAAGGCCGGCGACCTGATCTTCACCGGCACGCCGGCAGGCGTCGGCGCGCTGCAGCCGGGCGACCGCGTGACGGGCGGCGTCGACGGCATCGCGACGTTCGAATTCGTGGTCGGCGCGAAGCCTTGACGGCGTTTGCGGGGCGGCTGCCTGCCCGGGCCGCCCCGCGATACCCCGATGCCGGTCAGTCGTAGCGGCGCAGGAAAGCGTCGGCGACGGCCGGCGGATTCAGCGCTTTCGCCGACGCGTTTTCCAGCGCCTCGGCTGCGTCGTCGTCGTCGATCGACACGAACAGCGTGACGGCCGCCCGGTCGTCGCCCGTGCCGAATACGCCGTCGCGATCGAGCAGGCGCAATGCCTCGATCATGTCGGCGTGCAGTTGCCGCGAAAATTCGGCGAATCGCGACCGGACGAACTGCGGGCTCAGCACTTCGTCGGCCAGCCTGCCGCAGATCGCGTTGAACGGCGACGCCTCGGCCGACGCGTACGCCCATTCGGAAACACCCCACACGAACCGCGGATCGTCGTCCGCCACCGCCTGCTGTGCGCAGATCCGGTGCAGCCCTTCGACCGAATTGGCTGCCGGCGCGACCGTCATCGCGCCGCTGTCGGTGTACAACGCAAACGCGTAGAAATGCTCGTCCGGGTGCAACGCCCGCAGCGCCCTGAAGGTCGCCCTCGCGGCATCGGCAATGTCCCGCTGGAAATCAGAAAAGTCGCTCATCGCATCCTCGTCCAGTCGCCCTTCGTGCTCGTCGGGACACGCGGCGCGCGGATCGTGCATCGTCTCCCGGCATGCGGCGGATTGTCCGTCATTCGGCCGCGCGCCGGTACCGGGGCGCACCCGCGCTCACCGCCCGGCGTCCTGCCCGTCGAACGCCCGCACGCACACGGCGGCCGCCAGCGCGACCGCCGCCGACAGCAGCATCGTCGCGAGCGGCAGGTAGCCCGCGTTGGCGGAGGTCAGCAGCGCGCCCGTCAGCGACGACAGCGCGGCGCCGCCGCCGATCGTCATCGCGCCCGCCAGCCCCGACGCGCTGCCCGCCAGTTCCGGCCGCACCGACACCGCGCCCGCATGGGCGGCGGGATTGCTCAGTCCATTGCCGATGCCGACCAGCACGCACGGCCCGAACCACGCGAGCGCGTGCGTCGCGCCGCCGAACACGAGCACGAGGCCGATCAGCGGGCCCGCACACGCCACGACCCGCCCGCACAGGATCGTCGCGGCCGGCGCATGGCGCCGCGCGACCCGCGCGGCCACGAAGCTGCCGCACACGAACCCGGCTGTGATCGTCCCCATGTAGAAGCCGATCTCCGCCGGCGCGATGCCGAACCGCGTTTTCGCGGCGAGCGGCGCGCCGGCCAGAAACGCATGGAACGCACCCGTCGAAAACGCCATGCACAGCGCATAGGCCCAGAAACGGCGCGCACGCAGCAGCGCCGGATACGCGCGAAACTGCTGCCCGAAGCTCGACGACCGGTGCATATGGGTTTCGACGAGATCGAGCGCGCACCAGCCGAACAGCGCGATGCCGACTGCGGCCAGCAACCAGAAGCTCGCGCGCCAGCCGACCGTCTGGTCGAGCGCGCCGCCGAGCGTCGGGCCGAGCATCGGCGCGAACGCGGCGGCCATCGCCGCATAGCCGATCCGGCTCGCCGCGCGCGCGCCGCCGCCGGCGTCGCGGATCGCCGCCATCGACACCGGATAAACCGACGTGATCGCCGCCTGCATCAGCCGGCAGCCGAGAAACACGCGGATATCGGTCGCCATCGCGCAACCGAGCGAACCGAGCGCGAATATCGCGACGCTCGTCAGCACGACCGGGCGCCGCCCGAACCGGTCGGACAGCGGCCCCGTCACGCATTCGAGCGACGCGGCCACCGCCGCATACCCGCCGAGCGACAGCGCGACGACCGCATAGTCGGTATGCAGGTCGCGCACGATCGCCGGCAGCGACGGCAGGAACAGGCTCAGCGGCAGCACCGACAACGCGCACAGCAGGATCAACGTCGCATGCCGCGGCGACGCCGGGTCGGAAGCGGTCGACAGGTTCGAGGCCAAGCGGATGCCCTCCCGCGCACGGGCCGCATGGCCGCGCGCAACACAAAAAAAAGCCCCCGAACGAGTCGGGGGCGCATGGATGCCGGCGCGGTGCCGCTACCGGACCTTGCGCCTGTGGACGACTACGATGAAGCATGCCGTTTTCATGCCGAATGGCTCCTGAATGCGTGGCGGACCGCCAGCGATACCGGACGATGTTAGGCGGGCGACCGCGCCCGCGTCAACGCCCTAACGCGTGCGCACCGACACGAACTTCCTCGCGTTGTTGCGCTGGATCAGCACGGCGATCACGCTGCCGCCACTCGCTTCGAGCGTCTGCACGTCGTCCGGCGTCTCGAGCAGCGTGTCGTTGAGCTCCAGCACGACGTCGCCCGGCTGGATGCCTGCGCGCGCGGCCGGGCCATGCACCGCGTCCACCATCATCCCGACCGCGAGCCCCGTCGAGTGGCGCTCGTCGTCGCTCAACGCGTGCATCGTCAGGCCGAGACGATCGCCGTGTTCGCCGCTGTCGCCAGCGCCGCCGGTACCCGGCCCCGGTCGCGCGGCGGCCTTCGGTGCGACCATGCCGACCGTCGCCGCCGTGCCGGCGCCCACGTCGTCGGCGCCGGCGATCGTCAGCGTCATCGGCGCACGGTTGCGGATCACGCGCAGCGGCGCCTTCCCGCCGGGCGGCAGCGCGGCGGCCAGATCGTTCAGTTCGGCCGAGCGACCGATGGCCGTGTCGCCCATCTTCACGATCACGTCGCCGGGCTTCAGGCCGGCCGCGGCGGCCGGCGAGCCGGGCTCGACGCCGTTGACGAGCGCGCCCGCCGGACGCGGCAGCCCGAACGCCGCCGCCAGACCGACGCCCACGTCCTGCACGTCGATGCCTAACGCATTGGCGGACGGTGCGCCCGGCGCCGGCGCCTGAGGCTGCTGTGCCTGCATCTGCGCCTGCCGTTGCGCGCGCAACTGGGCGCGCACCTTCGCCGCGAATGCGATCGGGATGGCGAAGGTCGTGCTCGCGTAGCGGTCGGCGCCGGTATAGACCTGCACTGCGATACCGATCACGTCGCCCGCGCGATTGAACACGGGGCCGCCCGAGTTGTCGGGGTTCGGCGCGATGTCGGTCTCGAAGAACGGAAATGCGCTGCCGTCCGGCAGCCGGCGCGACGTCGCGCTGACGATGCCGGCCGTGACCGTGTTGCCCGACCCGTCCGGCGCGCCGATCGTCATCACCGGTTCGCCCGCGCGGACTTTCGACGAATCGCCGAGGCGCACGAACGGCAGCTTCCGCGCGTCGACGCGCAGCACGGCCACATCGCTTTGCGGATCGACGGCCAGCACCGTCGCCTTGAATTCGCGGCGGTCGACGAGCCGCACGGTCACGTCGGTCGCCTCGTCGACCACATGGGCGGACGTGACGATCAGGCCGTCGGCGCTGACGATGAAGCCCGAGCCGCTGCCGGACACCGTACGCGGCGCGGTATCGGGCGCCGGCGCCTGCGGCCCCTGCGCGGGCGTTGGTGCGCCATGGCGGAAGAACGCGGCGAGCGGATCGTCGGGATCGAGGATGGCGAAGGCCGGGCCGCCGGTCTGCGGATCGGGTGTGGCGGCCAGGATGGTCACGACCGCCGGGCCGTAGCGCTCGACGATCGCCGGGAAGTCGACCGGCATCGCATAGGACGCGGCGGGCGGCCGTGCCTTCATCGCCGGCGGTGCGGCGGGTGGCGCGAGGGTGCCGGCGATGGCGGCGGGCGGCGGCAGGATTCCGGCAAACACACCCCCGATCAACGCGGTGCGAAGCACGGCGCGAGCAAGCGTCTGGCAAACCACGGTGCACCTCCCCCGGGCAGTCGCGACGCCCCCTGCGCGAGACGCGCAGGCGCCCGACAAACACCGGCACACCCAACCATTTATAGCCTACGCGCCGGGTGGAACATACGAATCGAAACCCGTATGCCGGTATGTGCCAGAGCGGCGGAACCGCGACGGCGGTCGTTTCGAACAAAGCGCGCGGTTCGTCAATCCGAACATCCACCACGGCGGGACATGCCACCTGGTGCGCATCACGGACAGGTGGCCCGCACACCGCAAACGGTCCGTCATCGGCCCCCGTCCATCGACGAGCCGGCACTGGCTCCGGTCAGTGGCACGACAACACCGCCACGCCGCCGACGCCTTGCGTGCCCGGCAACGCAACCGTGTAACCGACGGCCACCAGCGGCTGAGCCGCGTCGTGTCCGACCACGATCGATTGAATCGTCGCGGGCCCGGTGGTCTTCAGCACGCCGTTCAACGGCACCTGCGTATACGTCAGCCCGTATTGCGCGCTGTCCAGCTTGATCGACAGGTTCAGTGTGGTCAGCATGCGCGTGACCGGATCCAGCGTCGCCGAACTCGACACGAGCGCACCGCTCGTGTCGCCGTTGTTGCTCGCCACCGTATCGGCCATCACCTGGGTACACGAAAGCGGGCCGCCCGTGGTGGGCAACGACAGCGGCGTGCCGACCGCGTAGTGCACGCCTTGCGTATCGGTATACGTATTGCCGTCGGTGTCCATCGCGCGATTCCACCGGCCGATCGCCACGTCGGTGCCGACGCCCTGGATGTCGGTCACGGCCCCATGGTCGAGCCCGAGGCAGTCGGTCGCCGCCGACGACGACGCAAGCGTCGTAAACGCACCGCTTCCCTGCTGAACCAGGCTCGTCGCCGGCACATTGGCCGCCGTCATGTTGCGGTTCTTCGCGTAATCGCTCGGCAAATTCGGCACGACGAGCACCGCCAGTTGGCCGTTGCTCGCCGCGACCGGCGACGCAGCCCCCGAATAGCTGAAGTTGCCGTTCGGTCGGCAAGCCGTCTGGACCGCAGGCTGGGTCGACGCGCCCGGCGCTGGCGCGGCGGGCGACGTGACCGCCGGCGTGCCCGTCGTATCGTTGTTCGATGCGCCGCTTCCGGTATTGGCGGCGCCACCGTCATCGCCGCCGCCACATGCCGTCAACATCAGTACCGTACTCGCCAGACCCACCAGACAGACTTGCTTGCCCCGCATGCTTCACCTCGTTTTCTCGTTGTAGAAACCCGTCGCCGCGTGCTCTCGTTTCACGCGTTGTCGTTTGCCGTATTCGCCGGCACCCTTCGTTGCGCATCCACCGACTTCACCAGCCACCCTGCACCGACGCCGCCCAGCACGAGCGCGCCGAACCACCAGGAAGTCGGCCAGATTTCCAGCAGGCTCTCCCCGGTGAGGACGAACGGCGATTTCAGCGCGACGATCACCACGGCCGTGTTGTAGCAGGCATGAATCAATATCCCCGGCAGCAGCGATCGGGTGGCCGCATACAGCTTGCCGATCAGCAAACCGAGTCCGAATGCGAGCGCGAACTGATACACGTTCAAATGCGCAAGACCGAATACCGCAGCCGAATGCGCGATAGCCGTTCCCTCCGGATACTGTCGCAAGAAGCTGCGCAGCATCACGCCGCGAAACAGCATCTCTTCGAGTAGCGGCGCAATCGCGCAGGTCAATACGATCAGACCGAGGCCGCCATTCACATAAACCTCGCGGGCGTCGTCCCGGGTTCCGGTCCACGGGAAAAACTGCCCGACGCCGACTTCGAGCACGCTCATCGTCACGAGCAATGCCGGTGTCATCAGCACGATGGGCACGAGAAATCGCCCGATCGTCGTTCGCCAGGAATCGACGCTGTCGTGCAGCAAGCTACGGTAGGTCAATTTGCCGTGATGAAGCAGCACCGTAAATACGAGGCCATTCGCGAGCACCCGCCCGATGCTGGCGATTGCCATCGTCTGCAGCCCGGCGCTGCGGCCGGCCGACCAGATGATCGAGTTCATCAAATACTCGACCATGTTCAGCACGACGACGATAAAAAACGCTTCCAGCAAATTCGGGAAGCAATAGGCGCTCGAATCGGATTTCATCTGGATTGGTACGATTTCGCAGGCGGCATACGCGGTAATCGCGCCCGGATGCCTGCAGCCGATCTCGTCCGATCGGCATTGTTATTTATTGGAGCACACGACGAACGTGACTCGTTGCAAACTGCCCGGCCTTTATCCGCGCACATCCAGTCGTCGCGGAAAAGTAACCGTTCGTTACGGAGAGGGATCGTCGCTCATGGCACGGGTCGTGGCAAGCGCCGTTGACCATTCTTTACGATCGAAAAGACAAAATGCACGAATCGGACTGTGCGAACAGCCATCGTTAATATCGAAATATCGGCCGGATTTTTAAAATATTGAGTGGTTTGCAGCCGGCCCGCCCTTTCACGGTTTTTAAAGCACCGGTTACTTGACGCACCAGTAACGCGCGGCGAATTCCTTGTCGATCGTCACGGACACCATCCCGTAAGCGCCGCGCGGCGGCTTGCCGTCCGTGCAGGCGGCGCTGTCCGATACCGAGTACACGATATTGCCGCGCTTGAACGACCAGTCGGTACTCACGCACGGATCCGTTCCGCCCGTGGCTTCCGTGCCGCCGAGCACTTCGACGTCCGGCTTCCCATCGACCGGGTGCGGCTTGTTCCATGCGCGGTAGCGCAATGCGCCGCGATCCGCCACGCGGTCGATCACGATGTGATGCTTGTCGGTATCGCAAACGAAGCCGTCGCGTGTCGGTCGAGCGTGGGCGGCCGCCGCCGCCAGCGACGCGCAGGCAACGGCAACGAACAGGAACGACGGACGGCACGCAATCATGATCGGGCGGAGGGAAGTCGGAATCGCGCGACTATACCGTCACGCGTCCCCCGCAGCCACCTGCTCCGCGATCGTCGACACCATCCGCAACATCGGCTCGAACGCATCGGCCGACGTATTGCCGAAACCGAGCACGAGCCCGTTGCGGGCCCGCGCCGCATCGATCGCGAAACCCGACAGCGGAAACGGGCCGATGCCATGCGCGCGCGCCGCCTCGACGATCGCGCGATCGCGATAACGCGCCGGCAGCCGCAGCGCGAGATGCAGCCCGCACGGACCGCCCTCGACCTGGTGCGGCACGCTCAGGCTGCTGTCGAGCGCGGCGAGCAGCAAACGCCGCCGGTCGCGATACAACCTGCGCATCCGCCCGAGATGCCGGCCGTACTCGCCCGTCTCGATGAAATCGGCCAGCGCGAGCTGCACATGACGCGTCCCGCCGCGCAGCATCTCCGGCAACGCCGGCCGCACGGCGGCCAGCAATGCGTCGGGCAGCACGAGAAAACCGATCCGCAACGCCGGAAACATCGTCTTGCTGAACGAGCCGAGATAGACGACCGGCGAATCGGGCGCGAGCCCGTGCATCGCGCCGATCGGCTCGCCGGTGTGACGGAATTCGCTGTCGTAGTCGTCCTCGATGATCCACGCGCGATGGCGGCGCGCCGCATCGATCAGCGCGAGCCGACGCGAGATCGACAGCACGGCGCCGGTCGGGAACTGGTTCGACGGCGTCGTGTAGACGAGGCGCGGCGGCCGCTCGCGCCAGTCGTCCGGTTCCGCGCGCAGCCCTTCCGCGTCGACCGGCATCGGCACGACGTCGAGGTCGGCCGCCTGCATCGCGGTGCGCGCGCCGCGATAGCCGGGCTCCTCGACCCACACCGTATCGCCCGGATTCGTCAGCAACTGCGCGCACAGCGCGATCGCCCCCTGCGCGCCCTCCGTGATCACGATCTGCTCGGGATCGCAGCGTACGCCGCGCGTGACGGCCAGATGGCGCGCGATCGATTCGCGCAACGCGGGCTCGCCGAGCGGATCGCCGTACGCCAGCAGGTCGCGGCCGGCGCGGCGTAACGCGCGATCGATCGCGTGCCGCCACGCGTCCACCGGGAAATGCGACAGCGCCGGCACGCCCGGCCGGAAGCCCTCCGATTCGCCGGCGCCGACGAGGCTCGCGCGAATCCGGCCGAGCCGCTGCGCGACGGTCGGCGGCGCGGCACGCCGGCGCGGCGGCGCCGGCCGCGACAGCCCGACGACCCGCGTGCCGCGACGGTCCGACTGCAGGAAGCCTTCCGCGACGAGCTGCTCGTACACGGCGGCCGTCGTATTGCGCGACACGCCGAGCGTTTCGGCCAGCGCGCGCGTGCCGGGCAGCCGCGTGCCGGCCGGCATCGCGCCGCCGAGAATCGCGTCGCGCACGCGACGCAGCAACTGGCGCTGCAGCGAAGGTGCGCCGGGCGTGCGGGCCAGCGGCGCATCGAGCGGCAGCAACGGCGCGCCGCCGGAAGGAAAGGCAGTCGTCATCGGGACATCGCAGCGTGAAAAGGTCGAACGTACGGTGAGCGGCGCACGGCTGACGGCCACCGATCGTGGCACCATAAATTTGCCGTTCGCTGGCGCTTCTCATGGTACCTCGCCGGGACTACGATCGTCTGCATGCCGGCATGTCGCCGGCCGCCAACCGAAGCGAGATCGACCTTGCCCACGCTCACCAACGCTTTCCAGCAGCCCATCGGCCACCCCGTTCCCGACTGGTCCGCGCGTCCGCGCCCCGAGCGCATCGCGCTCGAAGGCCGCTACTGCCGGCTCGAACCGCTCGACGCCGAGCGCCACGCGGCCGACCTGTACGCCGCCTACGCCCAGGCGCCCGACGGCAGCGACTGGACCTATCTGGCGCACGGCCCGTACGCCGACGAGTCCAGCTACCGCGATTACGCGCGTGGCGCGCAGGCGAGCACCGATCCGCTGCACTATACGGTGATCGACCGCGCCACGGGCCGCGCGGTCGGCACGCTCGCGCTGATGCGCATCGATCCGGCCAACGGCGTGATCGAGGTCGGTTCCGTCACGTTCTCGCCGCTGCTCAAGCGCACACCGGTGTCGACCGAAGCGCAGTTCCTGCTGATGAAGTATGCATTCGACACGCTCGGCTACCGGCGCTACGAATGGAAGTGCGACGACCTGAACGCGCCGTCGCGCAAGGCGGCCGCGCGGCTCGGATTCCGCTACGAAGGCACGTTCCGGCAGGCGATCGTCTACCGCGGCCGCAATCGCGACACCGCGTGGTTCTCGATCATCGACGGCGAATGGCCGGATGTCCGCGCCGCGTTCGACGCATGGCTCGCACCGGAAAACTTCGGCGCGCAAGGCGAACAGCGCCAGTCGCTCGCCGCGATCCGCCACGCGCAGGCCCGCGCGCGCGACGCCGCCGGCCGCGCGAACGACGCCACGCGCGTCGCGGTGCGCCCGCTCGTCGCCGCCGACGAAGCCGCGTGGCGTCCGCTGTGGCAGGGTTACCAGCAGTTCTACGACACCGCGCTGAGCGATGCGGTGTTCGCGACGACGTGGGCGCGCCTGATGGATCCGGCCGAGCCGATGTTCGTGCTCGGTGCGTTCGACGCGTCGGGGGCGCTGGTCGGGATCGTGCACGCGATCTACCACCGCTCGTGCTGGACCGAAGGGCCGTACTGCTACCTGCAGGACCTGTACACGGCGCCCGACGCGCGCGGGCAAGGCGCGGGCGGCGCACTGATCGAGGCCGTGTACGAACGCGCCCGCGAAGCCGGCGCGAGCCGCGTGTACTGGCTCACGCACGAAACCAACACGACCGCACGCGCGCTGTACGACAAGCTCGCGAACAACGCCGGTTTCATCCAGTACCGGCACGATCTGAAGAAGTAACGTCGCCCCCGGACGGCCGACGTTCAGCCATGCACATCGGCCGGATCGCGGGCGTCACCGTCCTCGGGCACGTCGTCGTGCGCTGCACCGGCCATGCCCGGCACCGCAGCCGGGCAGATCATCTCGTCGCCATTGGCCGGCACGGGCCGCCGTACCGGCCGGAACACCGGTTCGCCGGGCGCGATCGGCTGCCCCGAGAGCGCGCAGCGACCGGGCTGCAACGCGACGCGCAAGCGCCAGCGTTGTTCGCCGTAATGACACCGGCCGCTCTCGACCCATCGCACCAGCAGCCCGTCGTGCCCCGCCTCCAGCACCGTGACGAACAGTTGCGGGCGCAACGGCGACGCCGCGGCCGTCGCGTGCGCCGGAATCGGCGCACGCCCGATCGTCACGAGCGAATGCGCGAGCACGCCGCCGCGCGACGGCATCGGATCGTCTTCGCCGAGCGCGGACGCGGACACGTCGCACGACAGGTCTTCTTCGCAGGTCGGGCTTTCCATGATGTCGAGCATGCTTGACGGATTTCCGTGCAGGTTGAAAGACGCCGGCGCCGCACTCAGCGCCGGCCCATCGGTTCGCGCAGCAGGCACAGGCCGATCGCCGCGCCGACGACGGCGGCCGCGAGCATCAGCCCGACGCCGCCCGACCAGCCGAATGCCCCGACGATCGCGCCGATCGTCAGCGGCCCGATCACCTGGCCGAGATAGTTGCCCTGCACAACCCAGCCGATGCTGAGCGGCGCCAGCGACGGCGACGGCGCGGAACCCGGCGCGCACGCGAGAATCGTCGCGGGCAGCATCCCGGCCATCGCCGAGAACGCGAACCCGAGCGCGACCGCGAGCGGTGCGGGCGTCGCCGCGCTGAAGAGGCCCGCCCCGGCCGCGCCGATCGCGACCGACGTCGCGGCCATCACGAGCCCCGGTCGCGCCCCGCGCGACAGCAACCAGCCGGCCGTCAGGTTGCCGATCACGCATGCAGCGACGATCGCCGCACCGATCAGCCCGGCCGCGCCGACGGCAACGCCGAGACGCTGCATCAGGAACACCGGCAGGAACGTCATCGCCGCGAAGAACTGCACGTTGTAGGTCGCGAAACCGAGTGCGAGGAGCGTGGTCGAGCGCGCCGCGAGCACGGTGCGCAGCGCGGGCCCGATGGGTGCCGCCGCGGCCTGCCGCGACGGTGCGTCGGCCGACGTCGTGACCGGCACCGCGGCGGCGGCGACGAGCGTCAGCGCCGCCGCCGCGAGCCAGCCGTTGCGCCAGCCGCCGAGCAGCGGCCCGGCCAGCATCGACAGCGCCATGCCGGCCGGCATGAAGGTGCTCCACAGGCCGAACGCGAGATTGCGCCGCTCGGGCGGCGTCACGCGGTTCAGCACGGCCGGCGCGGCAACCACCACGATCACGAACCCGAGCCCTTCCGCGAAGCGCGTGGCCAGCAGCAGCGCGAAGCTGCCCGCCCATGCGCCGACGATGCTCGACAGGCCGAGGATGACGAGGCCCGTCACCAGCAGTCGCCGGTCGCCCCAGCGCCGCACCAGCAGCCCGGCGGCGATCCCGCCGAACACGCCGACGAACGGAAACACCGACATGATCCCGCTCAGCGACGCGAGCGAGCCGCCGAACTCGTGCTGCAGCGACGGCAATGCGATCGTCGCCTTGCCGACGTGCAGCGCCGACACGATGCTCGCCAGCACGACGTTCGCGACGGCGGCCCGGTAGCTGCGCGACGGCAGCGTGGCGGCCTCGGCCGCGACAGGCGATTCGGTCATCGTCACCTCCGTTGAGGCGGCCGCGTGCGACGGGATGTCTCGCACGGCCGCAATCGGACCGGCGCCCATGATACAAATTGAAGTTAACTTCAAGTAAAGGGGTAACGTGCGCAACGATTCGTTTCGGTGAGGGCGACAATGGCTGGCACGGCAAGCGACGGCATCCTCGGCTAAGCTGTCGGCTTCGCTCCGACAATGCCCGTCCGCATGCCGACCGCCTACCCTGCACCGGCCACGCTGTTCCCGCTCGACGAAGCCTGGTCCGCCTTCCCCCGTCGCAAGGCCGCCGTGCGCACGTTCATCGCCGGGTACTGCGCCGCGCGCGACCGGCGCGATGCGCCGCTGCACGACGGCCCGGACGGCCACGTCGTGCAGTTCGACGACGCGATGGGCCGGCCTTTCGAGCATTTCATGATCGAGGGGGCGCCCGGGTCCGGCGCCGGCCCGTTCGTCGTCGGTGCGTGGATCACGCGCTATGGCGCCGCGCCGCTGCCGTCCGCGCTGCACGGCAGGACGCGCCGGCTGACCGACGAGCACTTCATGGCCGCCGATATCGCCGGGCTGTCGGGCGACGACGCGCTCGCGCAAGCGCTCGCCTGCGACACGCCGGACGCGATCGACGCGTTCAACGCCAGCGGCGCCTTCCCGCCGTTCCACCCGAATCCGGCCGCGTTCCTGTTCGCGCACCGGCTCGACGGGCAGATCTCGGCCACCGCGCGCTACGGCTTCGCGTCGCCGCGCGATATCGTCGTCGATCGCGTCGCGACGGCGGACGCATACCGCCGCCGTGGCCTCGCGACGCAACTGCTCGCCGCGATCGCCGCCCACGCACGGCGCCGGGGCGCGCACCGCGTATGGCTCATATCGACCGAAGCCGGCCAGCCGCTGTACCGCGCCGCCGGATTCACGCCGCTCGCAACCGTCGCCGTGGACGAAGTCGTCGCCTGACCGCGAATCGAACCGCATCGTCCATCGCCGTTCGCCACCATTCGTCTCGCGCTTCGTCTCATCGCGCTGAGACGAACGTCCCGGCGTCTCAGCGGACCCGATGTTGCGCGATCGCAGCAAATTCGACGCACCGCTCCTTCCGAATCCCGGCCGGTCGGCGCCGAGCGACATGGTGCAACGCATCCGGCGTCCTCTTTCGACCGCCCCGTGCCGCCGCGATTCATGCTGGCCCCGTTCCTGCATACCGGTCGATCGCGCAATCGCGCGACGGGCACACCGGCAGCGTTGCCGCGCGCCCGACGACAACCCGACGGAGACAGCAACGTGAATACACCGGCACCGATCACTTCCCCCAGCATGAAGGCCGCCGTCTGGCATGGCCGCCACGACATCCGCGTCGAAGCGGTTCCCGTTCCGGAGCGCCCGCCCGCAGGCTGGGTCACGATCCGCGTGCACTGGTGCGGCATCTGCGGCTCCGATCTGCACGAATACGTCGCCGGGCCGGTGTTCATCCCGGTCGACGCGCCGCATCCGCTGACCGGCCTGAAGGGCCAATGCATCCTCGGTCACGAGTTCAGCGGCGAGATCGCCGAACTCGGCGCGGGTGTGTCGGGCTTCGCGGTCGGCGACCGCGTGACGGCAGACGCGTGCCAGCATTGCGGCACCTGCTGGTATTGCCGGCACGGGCTGTACAACATCTGCGAGAACCTCGCGTTCACCGGGCTGATGAACAACGGCGCGTTCGCCGAATACGTGAACGTGCCGGCCGAACTGCTGTACAAGCTGCCCGACGATTTCCCGACCGAGGCCGGCGCGCTGATCGAACCGCTCGCGGTCGGGCTGCATGCGGTGAAGAAGGCCGGCAACATCGTCGGGCAGACCGTCGTCGTGGTCGGCGCGGGCACGATCGGCCTGTGCACGATCATGTGCGCGAAGGCCGCGGGCGCCGGGCGCGTGATCGCGCTGGAGATGTCGGCCGCGCGCAAGCAGAAGGCGCTGGAGGTCGGCGCGAGCGTCGTCGTCGATCCGAAGACGTCCGACGCGATCGCCGAAGTCAGGGCGCTGACGGGCGGCTACGGCGCCGACGTGTCGTTCGAGTGCATCGGGCACACGGCCACCGCGAAGCTCGCGATCGACGTGATCCGCAAGGCCGGCAAGTCGGTGATGGTCGGCATCTTCGAGGAACCGGCGCCGTTCAACTTCTTCGACATCGTGTCGACCGAGAAGGAAGTGATCGGCTCGCTCGCGTACAACGGCGAATTCGCGGACGTGATCCGCTTCATCGCGGACGGCCGCATCGACGTGCAGCCGCTCATCACCGGGCGCATCGCGCTCGGCGACATCGTCGCGCACGGCTTCGAGGAACTGGTCAACCACAAGGACCGCAACGTGAAGATCATCGTCCGGCCGGCCGTCTCCTGACCGCACGCGCGGCCGCGGCATCGAGGGCGGCCGCGCCGCGCAGGCTGCCCGGCCGCCCCGCCGCCGAGCGTCGCACGTGCGGGGGCGGCGCGCCTGCGCGGCGGCGCCCTTCCCGCTACCGTCATCGCCCGAAGCAGCCGCCATGTACCGCTCCATCCGGATGCGGGATGCCGCAACATTCGCCATCCCTAACCCGGCGCGATTCTTCGATATACTGGGCCGAACCCTTTTCGGGGCAACCGGGGGCAACCACGCGTTTCGCGCGTTCGCCCCGACCTGCGTGGAATGGCGCACCGTGAAACCGCGAGCCGGCCTGATTCTCGAACTCTTCGTCAACCTCGTGCTGCCCTGGGTGGCCTATCGGGTCGCGCATCCGTATTTCGGCGAAACCGGCGCGCTGTACGCGTCGGCGGTGCCGCCGATCGTCTGGTCGATCGTCGAATTCATCCGCTCGCGCCGCGTCGACGCGGTGGCGGCCATCGTGCTGCTCGGCATCACGCTGTCGATCGTCGGGATGGCGTTCGGCGGCAGTCCGCGCACGTTGCTGATGCGCGAATCGATCGGTTCGGGCACGATCGGCGTCGTGTTCCTGCTGTCGCTGTTCCGTGAACGCCCGCTGATCTTCTATCTGGCCCGCGCGACCGTGGCCCGCGAGATGGACGGCGGCGCCGCGCACTTCGAAGCCGTCTGGGACGCGCAGCCGGGCCTGCGGCAGATGCTGCGGCTGATGACGTTCGTGTGGGGCGCCATCATGACGCTCGAGATGCTGCTGCGCTGGTGGATGGTCGTCAGCTGGCCGGTCGAGCGCGTGCTGGTCGTGTCGCCGGTCATGGGCTACACGGTGTTCGGCTGCCTGCTGCTGTGGACGTTCTGGTACCGGCGGCGGATGCGCGTGCGCAACAGCGTCGACATCCCGGGCCGCGGCGGCATCACCGAAACCGCCGGCCGCTGACGCACGGCTGCCCGGCCGGGCGGCGGCGTGTCACCGCACCTGCTGTATGATGCGCGGCGTCTCGTCCGCCCATCCGCTTCCCGTCATGTCCCTTTCGCTCCTTCCGTGTGCCACGATCTGGCTCGCCCTGTTCGCGGCCGCCGCATTCGCGTGGCATCGCCCGCTGCACGGCCTGAGCATCGGCCTCGCCGCGCTGGGCTATGCGGGCGCCCTGGCGTTCGGCCAGCTCGCGCCGATCGCGCTGGCGCCGTTCGCGCTGCTGATCGCGGCCGGCTGGGGCGTGTTGCCCGAGCGCCCGCTCGCGGTGCGCATCGCCGCGCACCTCGTCTTTGCCGCGCTCGCGATCGCGCTGAGCCTGCACCTGCTGCCCGGCTTCCACAACCCGCGCGTGATCGGCCCGACCCGCTTCACGCCGGACGCCGTGCCGTTCACGATGTACCTGAATTTCGACAAGCCGCTCGTCGGCTTGTGGCTGGTGTGGGCGCTGCCGTGGGTGGCTCCCGACGTCGCGCCGTTGCGCGCGCTGCGCACCGGCGTGGTGGCGGCCGTCGCCACGGCTGCCGCGTGCCTGGCCGGCGCGCTCGCGTTCGGAATGGTCGGCTGGGCGCCCAAGTGGCCGCCGTCCGGCTGGCTGTGGCTCGTGAACAACCTGTTGCTGGTGACGCTCGCCGAGGAAGCGCTGTTCCGCGGCTACGTGCAAGGCGGCCTGACCCGCGTGTTCAACACCTGCTCGTGGGGCCCGTGGGTTGCGCTCGCGGCCGGCGCGGTGCTGTTCGGCGCCGCGCACGCGGCCGCCGGCTGGCAGTGGATCGTGCTCGGCACGGTGGCCGGCGTCGGCTACGGGCTCGCGTGGCAGCGCGGCGGCCTGCTCGCCGCCGCGCTCGCGCATGCGGGGCTGAACGTCGTCCACTTCGGCCTGTTCACCTACCCGATGCTGGCCGCCGCGCGCTGATCGCGGCGCCCGCGAGCGACGCTGCTCAGTTGAACCCGGCCACCGCGTGCGGCACGTACGGGCGTTCGAGCGCGGCGATCTCGTCCGCGGTCAGCTTCAGCGCGAGCGCGCCGAGCGCATCGTCCAGTTGCTGCGGCTTCGAGATGCCGACGATCGGCGCGGTCACGCCGCGCTTGTGCGCCACCCACGCCAGCGCGACCTGCGCCCGCGGCACGTTGCGCGCGGCGGCGATCGCCGCGACGGCCTCGACGACCGCCTTGTCGGCGTCGACCGTCGCGTCGTACAGCCGCTGGCCGACGTCGTCCTTCTGCTGCCGTTCCGACGTTTCGTCCCAGTTGCGCGTCAGGCGCCCGCGTGCGAGCGGGCTCCACGGAATCACCGCGATGCCTTCGTCCTCGCACAGCGGCAGCATTTCGCGCTCTTCCTCCCGATACAGCAGGTTCAGGTGGTTCTGCATGCTGACGAAGCGGGTCCAGCCGTTCTGCTTCGACGTATGCAGCGCCTTCGCGAACTGCCACGCGAACATCGACGACGCGCCGATATAGCGCGCCTTGCCGGCCTTCACGATATCGTGCAGCGCCTCGAGCGTCTCCTCGATCGGCGTACCGTAGTCCCAGCGGTGAATCTGGTAGAGATCGACGTAGTCGGTGCCGAGCCGCTTCAGGCTCTGGTCGATGTCGGTCATGATCGCCTTGCGCGACAGGCCGGCGCCGTTCGGCCCCGGCCGCATCCGGTAGAACACCTTCGTCGCGATCACGACCTCGTCGCGCTTCGCGAAATCGCGCAGCGCGCGGCCGACGATCTCCTCGGACGTTCCGTCCGAATACATGTTCGCGGTGTCGAAGAAGTTGATGCCGGCCTCGACCGCCCGCTGGATGATCGGGCGGCTTTCCGCTTCCGGCAGCGTCCACGGATGCGTGCCGCGCAACGGCTCGCCGAATGTCATGCAACCCAGCACCAGCTTCGACACGTCCAGCCCGGTCGATCCGAATTTCACGTATTCCATTGCACGCCTCTCCATTCGAGTCGGGTTTGCGGCCGGATGCGCGCCGCGCATCCGCCAGACGTCGCATGGTATCCCGCATGCCGCGAACGCGTACGACCGCGCGCCGCATGCAGGCTGCGTGAAAGGACGAAAAGGGACGAACCGGAAGGCCGGTTACTTGACCTGGTCGGCGATCGGCTGCAGGAACGCGGAGAAGCCGGTCAGCATGATCTGCACGCCGATGCACAGCAGCAGGAACGCCGACACGCGCTTCGCGACCTTGGTCCCTTCGCTGCCGAGGTAGCGCGCGAGCAGCGCGGAGCGGCTGTAGACCTGCCAGATCACGAGCGCGACGAGCACCGACACGGCGATCGACACGATGCTCGACAGCATGAATTCCGACAGCTTGTGCGTGCGGTTCGCGTTCAGCGCGATCGCGGTCGCGATCGAGCCGGGGCCGACCGTCAGCGGCACCGTCAACGGGAAGAACGCGCGCGTCATGATCGCGTTCGCGTCGATCGGCTTGACCGGCGTGTCGCCGCCGCCCGGGCCGTCCGGTTCGTTCAGCATCTGCCAGCCGGCCACCGCAACCGCGAAGCCGCCGCCGATCCGCAGCGCTTCCATCGAGATCCCGAAGAAATGCAGCACCGGCGTGCCGGCGAAGAACGCCACCATCAGCACGACGAACGCGTTGAACGCGACCTTCCTCGCAAGCAGATCCCGTTCGTGCGCGGTGAGCGCCTCGGTTCGTTCGAGAAACAGGAACGCGATACCGATCGGATTGATGATGCCGATCAGGCCGGTAAAGCCGAACAGGATCTCGGAGACGAGGCGATTGACGATCATCGTGCGAAGCAGCGGTCGGGACGGGGCCGGCAGCGCGCCGGGGGTCACGCATTGTAGTGCAAGCGCCCGCGTCCGAGACGCAAAATGCGGGCGGCCTGGTTTTGCCGTCGATCGCCGTGAACGTGCGTCGCGCAGCCTTATTCGGCGCCCGCCTCCCAGACCGGCGGCCGTTTCGCGAAGAAAGCCGCGAAGCCTTCCTTCGCTTCCGGCGTCGCACGCACGCGGGAGATCGTCTGCGCGGTGAACGCCGCGCGTTCGTCCGACGGCGGGTACTCGCCGATCGCATCGAAAAAGCGCTTGATCTCCGTCAGCGCGTGCGGGCCGTTGCGGCCGAGCTCCGCGAGCGTCCGCTCGAGCGTGTCGTCGAGCGCATCGAGCGGCACGGCCTGATGAATCAGGCCGATCGCGACGGCGTCGGCAGCCGCGAGCTGCGTCGCGGTCAGCGCGAGACGGCGCGCCTGGCGCTGGCCGACCGCCTCGACCAGATACGGGCCGATCACGGCCGGCAGGATCCCGAAGCGCGCCTCGCTGACCGAGAACCGCGCGTGATCGCTCGCGATCACGATGTCGCATGCCGCGCACAAGCCCACGCCGCCGCCGAACGCGTGCCCCTGCACGCGCGCGACCGTCGGTTTCGGGCACTGCCGGATCGCACGCATCATCGCGGCGAACCGCTCGGCGTCGCGCAGGTTCGCTGCCGCATCGTTCGCGCTCGCGCGCTGCATCCACTGCAGGTCGGCGCCCGCACAAAATGCGCGACCGTCCGAACGCAGCACGATCGCGCGCACGTCGTCGCGCCGGCCGAGCGTCGTGAACGCGTCGGTGAGCTCCGCGATCATCGTCTCGTCGAACGCGTTCAGCACGTCGCCGCGCCGCAGCGCAACGGTCGCGATGCCGCGCGCATCGACCGTGACGGCCAGGGTCTTCAATTCATCCATCGAACAGGTTTCCTCGGGTAGCACGACACACACATCGAAATCAGGCGGCCTGGCGGCGATCGATCACGCGGCGTGCCTTGCCGGTCGCGGTCGCGGGGATGCCGCCAGCCGCCAGCACCGTCACGCCGGACGACACGCCGACCATCGTCTTGATCCGGTGCTGCAGTTCGCGCGCGAGCGCCGTGCGCTCGCCGTCGGTAACGGACGCCGCCGCTTCGGAGCGCAACTCGACCGCGAGGTCGAGCCGGTCCATGTGACCGTCGCGCGACAGCGTGATCTGAAACTGGCCCGACAACTGCGGCAGCGCGACGACGATCTCCTCGATCTGGCTCGGGAACACGTTCACGCCGCGCACGATCAGCATGTCGTCGGAGCGGCCCGTGATCTTCGCCAGGCGCCGCATCGCGCGCGCGGTCGGCGGCAGCAGCGCGGTGAGGTCGCGCGTGCGGTAGCGAATCACCGGCATCGCCTCCTTCGTCAGCGACGTGAACACGAGCTCGCCCTCGCTGCCGTCGGGCAGCACTTCGCCGGTGACGGGATCGATGATCTCCGGGTAGAAATGATCTTCCCAGATCACCGGGCCGTCCTTCGTCTCCACGCATTCGCACGCGACACCCGGCCCCATCACTTCCGACAGCCCGTAGATGTCGAGCGCGTCGATGCCCACGCGCGTTTCCACTTCGTCGCGCAGCGCCTGCGTCCACGGCTCGGCGCCGAAGATGCCGATCTTCAGCGACGATTCGGCCGGGTCCATCCCCTGCCGCACCATCTCGTCGATCAGGTTCAGCATGTACGACGGCGTGACGAGGATGATCTTCGGCTCGAAATCGCGAATCAACTGCACCTGCTTCTCGGTCTGCCCGCCGGACATCGGCACGACCATGCAGCCGAGCCGCTCCGCGCCGTAATGAATCCCGAGACCGCCCGTGAAGAGGCCATAGCCGAACGCGTTGTGCAGCGTATCGCCCGGCCGGCCGCCGGCCGCGCGGATCGAGCGCGCGGTCACGTTCGCCCATGTGTCGATGTCGCGCGCCGTGTAGCCGACCACCGTCGGCTTGCCGGTCGTGCCGCTCGACGCATGCACGCGCACGACCTGCTCGCGCGGCACCGCGAAGAGGCCGAACGGATAGTTGTCGCGCAGGTCGCTCTTGGTCGAAAACGGGAATTTCGCGAGATCGGCGAGCGACTTCAGGTCGTCCGGATGCACGCCCGCCGCATCGAACGTGCGCCGATAGTGCGGGACGTTGTCGTACGCGTGGCGCAGCGACCATTTGAGGCGTTCGAGCTGCAGCGCCTGCAGTTCGTCGCGGCTGGCGGTCTCGATCGGCTCGAGGGCGGCGGCGGGATGCGTCGGGTGAGTCATCGGGATGCTCCTCCAATGGAGTGATGTCGTTGTCGTGTTCGAGGTAACGAGGCGGTCACGACCGGAACGTGCGACCGGCCGCGTGCAGCGCGGCGAGGCGCGGCGACACGCGATAGCGGTCCTCGCCGTAGCTCGCCGCCAGGTTCGACAGCACGCGATGCACGCGGCCGATGCCGATCGCATCGGCCCACGCGAGCGGGCCGCACGGATAGTTCACGCCCTTCTCCATCGCGAGATCGAGATCGGCCGGCGAGCAGACGCCCTGGTTCACCGTGTCGGCCGCTTCGTTCGCGAGCATCGCGACGGTGCGCATCGCGACCATCCCCGGCACGTCCGCGACGCCGACGACGCGAAAACCCGCCTGCTGGAACAGGCCGACCGCGTCCGCATACGCCGCGTCGCTGCACTGGAGCGCGCGCGTCAGCGCGACGAGGCCGGCCTGCGCGTAATCGCGCGCGAGATCGACGAGCACGAGATCCGCCACGCCCGTTTGCGCGGCGCGCGCGGTGGCCGTCCGGCCGTCGGTCAGCGCGATCGATGCGCGGCCGGCCACGGCGAGCAGATCGTCGGCATGCGCGTCGTTGCGCCGCGCGTTCCCGATGCGGTCGACGAAGCGCGCATGCAGCGCGGCGGCCGGGCCGTCCTGTGCAAACAGCGCGACCTCGGCCGGCGCGGTGCGCGCAGGCTCGAGATCGGGAGCGGCCGGCGTCGCGCCGTCCGCATACGAATAGAAACCGCGCCCGGACTTGCGCCCGAGGAAGCCCGCATTCACCAGTTCCTGCTGGATCAGCGACGGCGTGTAGCGCGGGTCGTTGAAGTACGCGCGGAACACCGACTCGGTCACCGCGAAATTCACGTCGTGGCCGATCAGGTCCATCAGCTCGAACGGCCCCATCCGGAAGCCGCCGGCTTCGCGCATCACCGCGTCGATCGAAGCCGGCGTGCCACCCTGCTCGTTCAGCACGCGCAGCGCCTCCGCGTAATACGGCCGGGCGACGCGGTTCACGATGAAGCCCGGCGTCGATTTCGCCATCACCGGTTGCTTGCCCCACGCGGCGGCGGTCGCATGAAGCATCCGGGCGACCTCGGGCGCGGTCGCGAGCCCGCTGACCACCTCGACGAGCGCCATCAGCGGCGCCGGGTTGAAGAAATGCAGGCCGGCGACGCGCTGCGGCACGCGCAGCCCGGCCGCGATCGACGTGATCGAGATCGACGACGTGTTGGTCGCCAGCACGCATGCGTCGTCGACATGGCGTTCGAGAGTCGCGAAGATCTCGCGCTTCACGTCGAGCCGTTCGGCCGCCGCCTCGACGATCAGCGCGGCGCCCGCGAAATCGGCCAGCGCGCGCACCGCGCGGATCCGGTTGCCGGCCGCCTCGGCCTGCGCCGGTTCGAGCCGGCCCTTCTCCGCCAGCCGCGCGAACTGCGCGCGGATGCCGGCCAGTGCCTTGTCGCAGGCCGCCTCGCTCAGGTCGTACAGCAGCACCGCATGGCCGGCCGCCGCCGCGACCTGCGCAATGCCCGCGCCCATCGCGCCGGCGCCGATCACGCCGACGACGGCCGACGGCGCGAGCGCGCCCGAGTTCACCGAATGTGCAGAGGAAACAGCCATCGCTTGCGATCCGTCATGAAGTGGAAGTGCGAGCGATTATAAACCGACCGGTCGGTAGATTTATGTCAGGGCGAGCCCGAATGTGTCTTGCAAAAAACCGTTACGAAACCTGCAACGACAGAAAATCGGAAGATCGGGGCACTTTTTGTTTACCGAAAGGTCAACGTAAAGGTTCGAATATGAGATAGTGACCCCCGAACGCCTGATAAAATTCGACAAATTGCCGGATTCCAGGGGGAATGCGTGTCGCGCCGTCACCGCCGTCCATCGCCCCTTTTCGGGGTCGAATCGGGCTTCCGGCCCGCGTGTCGCCTCAGGTGCTCGTCTTGCCGTCCGCGGACAGCCGCTTCGAACCGTTTCATCCCGCGACGGGCTTCGGCCCGCCCGCGCCCCTCGCCGCCTCGCGGCAGCGAACCCAGGGCAGCGCCGTTGCGTGCCGCCCCCCTTCGGTTTCATCGTCTTCGTTCGGCGGATAGTACGGCCGGGCTTCGTCAACCCGTGACGGCGCGTCGCGCGCCGCCACTCGCATAAGGAAACCCTCATGCCGCTCTCGTCCAACCAGCTCCCGCGCTGGACCCTCTGGGCCCCGCTTGCCGCCTGGCTGGTACTCGCGCTGTCGCGCGTCGTGCCGGTCGAAGGTCTCGTCATCGCGGTGTTCGCCGCCGCGCTCGCCGGCGCCGTGTTCGCCGCCGTCCACCATGCGGAAGTCGTCGCGCACCGCGTCGGCGAACCGTTCGGCACGCTCGTGCTCGCGGTCGCAGTGACCGTCATCGAGGTCGCGCTGATCGTGTCGGTGATGCTCGGCGCGGGCCCCGAAAAATCGGGCCTCGCCCGCGACACCGTGTTCGCCGCCGTGATGATCATCTGTAACGGCATCGTCGGCATCTGCCTGCTGGTCGGCGCATGGAAGCACGGCGAACAGGACTTCCAGGGGCGCGGCGCGAGCAAGGCGCTCGCGGTGCTCGCGTCGCTGTCGGTGCTGTCGCTCGTGATGCCGAACTACCTGAACGCCGCGCCCGGCCCGTTCTTCTCGAAATCGCAGCTCGCGTTCGCCGGCGTCGCGTCGCTGGTGCTGTACGGCGCATTCGTGTTCGTGCAGACCGTGCGTCACCGCGACTACTTCCTCGCCGCGCACGACAGCGCGGACGAAGCGGTGCACGCGGCGGCGCCGAGCAACCGCACCGCGATCATCAGCATGGTGCTGCTGTTCGCGAGCCTCGTCGCGGTCGTGCTGCTCGCGAAGCTGCTGTCGCCGGCCGTCGAGCATGCGGTGCTGAAACTCGGCGCGCCCGAAGCCGCGGTCGGTATCGTGATCGCCGCGCTCGTGCTGCTGCCGGAAGGGCTCGCGGCCGTCACCGCCGCGCGGGCGAACCGCCTGCAGACCAGCATGAACCTCGCGCTCGGTTCGGCGCTCGCGAGCATCGGGCTCACGATCCCGACCGTCGCGGCCGTGTTCATCTGGGTCGGCCAGCCGCTCACGCTCGGGATCGGCGCGATGGAAACGGTCCTGCTGGCGCTTACGCTGCTGGTCAGCACGCTCACGCTGAGCCAGGGGCGCACGACGGTGCTGCACGGCGTCGTGCACGTCGCGCTGTTCGCCGCGTACCTGTTCCTGTCGATCACCCACTGACGTCCCGATGCGCGCGCGCCGGCGGATGCTCGCCGCACGGCCGCGCGCAGGTCTTCCAGCCCCTTTCCTTTCCTTTCCTTTCCTTTCCTTTCCTTTCCTTTCGCTCCGCGCCGCCATTGCCGGGCTGCAATCGCACAATGCGTCCGGTTCGACGGCGCGTTACCTGCGGCGGGCACCCGCTCGCGAGCACGCGCAGCTAAACGCCCGCGTCGTCCGTACTCTGGGTCAGAAACCGCTCGACCATCGCGTTGAACACCGGCAGCGCCGGATTGTCGTTGTCCGCGCGCCATGCGAGATACAACTCGGCCGCCACGTTGACGCCCGCCAGCGGCCGGAACACCACGCCGTCCACATGAAGCTCGCGCGCCGACGCGGGCACCAGCGCCGCGCCGAGCCCCGCGCGCACGAGGCCGAGGATCGTATGCGTCTGGCCGACGTAATGCAGATAGTTCGGCAGCCGCCCGGCGCCCGCGAACATCCCCGAAATCATGTCGTGGAAATACTTGCCCTCGTTCGGCGAATACGCGATGAACGGCTGCCGGTCGAGCTCGTCCGGGCCGATCTGCTCGTAGCCCGCGAGCGGCGCGCCTTCCGCGACCGCGACGAGCATCGGTTCGCGCTGCACGAGCCGGTATTCGAGCGGCTGGCGCGCGGCGCGCTGGCGCACGAAGCCCGCGTCGAGCATCCGCGACGCGAGCGCGTCGATCTGCACGGTCGACACCATCTCGCGCAGCTCGACGTCGACGTCCGGCAACGCATGCGCCGCGTGCGCGAGCAGCACCGGGATCATCCGGTACGCGCTGACGGCCGTGAAACCGAGCGTGATGCGCCCGGCCCCGCCATGCGCGACGCGCTGCGCGGCCTGCTCGGCCCGTGCGGAAAATTCGAGGATGTGCCGCGCGTCGCGCAGGAAGCGTTCGCCGGCCGCGGTCAGGCTGACCTGCCGGCTGCTGCGCTCGAGCAGCGCGATGCCGAGCGCGTGCTCGAGCAACTGGATTTGCCGGCTGAGCGGCGGCTGAGTCATGAAGAGCCGCCGGGCCGCACGGCCGAAATGCAACTCTTCGGCCACCGCGACGAAACAGCGAAGCTGATGGAGTTCAATCATTCAAATCTTGAATCAATCGATAGTCTTTTGATGTTAGACCGATATCGATTCGATTTCTATACTCGGTTCCACCTGATGCGCAGCCCGCGCTGCGCACGACGACCGAGACCTTCATGCCCATCGACATCCTGCTGACCCAGCCGCTGCCCGACACCATCGACGCCGAACTGTCCGCGCGTTACATCGTGCACCGGCTGTATGCGGCCGAGCGGCCGGACGCGCTGCTCGATCGCGTGGCGCCGCGCATTCGCGGCGTCGTGACCGGCGGCGCGAACGGCCTGTCCGCCGCGCTGATGGACCGGCTCGGCGCGCTCGAGATCGTCGCGATCAACGGCATCGGCACCGACGCGGTCGATCTCGAGCGCGCCCGGGCACGCGGCATCCACGTGACGACGACCCCCGACGTGCTCACCGACGACGTCGCCGACATGGCGCTGGGGCTGATCCTGACGACCCTGCGCGACCTCGGCGCGGGCGAGCGCATCGTGCGCGCCGGCCGCTGGGGCAAAACGGCCCAGCCGCTCGCGACGCAGGTCACCGGCAAGCGTCTCGGCCTCGTCGGGCTCGGCCGCGTCGGACGCGCGATCGCGCTGCGCGCGCAGGCGTTCCGGATGCCCGTCAGTTACTTCGGCCCACGCGAACATCGCGACAGCGGCTACCGCTTCGTGCCCGACCTCGCCGCGCTCGCGCGCGACAGCGACGTGCTCGTGATCGCGGCCTCGGCCGATCACGGCAACGTGCTGGTGACGGCCGACGTGCTCGCTGCGCTCGGTCCCAAAGGATTCCTGATCAATGTCGCGCGCGGCAAGCTGGTCGACGAAGCCGCACTCGTGCGCGCACTGGCCGACGGCACGATCGCCGGCGCCGGTCTCGACGTGTTCGCGAACGAACCGCACGTGCCGGCCGCGCTGCTCGAACTCGACCGCGTCGTCGTGCAGCCGCACCGCGCGAGCGCCACGCACGAAACGCGCGAGGCAATGGGCCGCATCGTGCTCGCCAACCTCGCCGCGTGCTTCGCGGGCCAGCGCCCGCCGACCAGCGTCACGCGCTGAGCGCGGCACCGCCCTCCCGTTACAACACCGGATGCCTCCGCACGACGGAGGCCAGGAGACACGCATGTCCAATCGATCCAGCGGCGCTGCCGTCGCCGCCTCGCCCGCCGCCGCGCGCACGATCGGCCGGGTCCGTTATGCGGTCCTCGCGCTGATTTTCGCGGTCACCGTCGTCAACTATGCGGATCGCGCGACGATGTCGATCGCCGGCACCGGCGTCGCGCACGACCTCGGGCTCACGCCCGTGCAGCTCGGCGTCGTCTTTTCGGCGTTCGCGTGGGCCTATGCGATCGGTCAGATCCCGGGCGGCTGGCTGCTCGACCGCTTCGGCGCGCGACGCGTGTACGGCCTGAGCCTGTTGCTGTGGTCGGTATTCACGATGCTGCAGGGCACGGTCGGCGAGTTCGCCGTGCAAGGCGCGGCCGCGACGCTCGCGCTGTTCGCGATGCGCTTCATGCTCGGCCTCGTCGAATCGCCTGCGTTTCCGGCCAATTCGCGGATCGTCGCATGCTGGTTCCCGACCGCCGAACGCGGCACCGCGTCGGCGCTGTTCAATTCCGCGCAATACATGGCCGTCGTGCTGTTCACGCCGGCGATGGCGTGGCTCACGCATGCGCTCGGCTGGGAGCACGTATTCCTGTGGATGGGGCTGCTCGGCATCGCGCTCGCCGTGCTGTGGTTCGCGTGGTATCGCGAGCCGCACGGCCACCCGCGCATGACCGACGCGGAGCGCGACCACCTGCGCGCCCACGGCGCGCTCGTCGATCTCGAGGCGAATCGCGTGCGCGAGCGGCCGCGCACGTCGTGGCGCGACGTGTCGCAGCTGTTCCGCCACCGGAACCTGTGGGCGATCTACATCGGTCAGTACTGCATCACGGCCCTCACCTACTTCTTCATCACGTGGTTCCCGATCTACCTGATCAAGGGGCGCGGGATGACGATCATGGAAGCCGGCTGGGTCGCCGCGCTGCCGGCGATCTGCGGCTTCACGGGCGGCGTGCTCGGCGGCGTGCTGTCGGACTGGCTGATCCGGCGCGGCATGCATCCGTCGAGGGCGCGCAAGACGCCGTTCGTCGCGGGGATGGCGATGGCGACGCTGCTCGTGCTCGCGAACGGCGCATCGTCGAACGCGGTCGTGATCGCGCTGATGACGATCGCGTTCTTCGGCAAGGGGCTCGCGGCGGTCGGCTGGGCGGTGCTCGCCGACACGGCGCCGGAAGGCATGGTCGGGTTGAGCGGCGGCGTCTTCAACGGTCTCGGCAACATCGCCGGCATCGTCACGCCGCTCGTGATCGGCTACTTCGTCGCCAGCACCGGCTCGTTCGCCGGCGCGTTATGGTTCGTCGCCGCGCACGGGCTGATCGGCATTGCGGCGTATGTCTGGCTCGCGGGCCGCTTCGAGCGGATCCGCATCGCGCCGGCCGCATGAGCGGCGCGGCGGCACGCACGCGCCGTCACGCAGGCTGGCGGCCGCCCGGCACATGCTCCGTCGTGAGCCGGTCGAGCTCGCGCAGATCGTTCTCCAGCGCCGGCGTGAGCGTCGTGCGCAAGTGATCGAGGAAGGTGCGGATCTTCGCATCGAGATAGCGGCGCGTCGCGTAGACGGCATAGACGCTCACCGTCTGCAGCCGGTACTCGGGCAGCACGCGGATCAGGCGCCCTTCGCGGATATCGTCGAGCACCGTATACAGCGCCACGCACGCGATCCCGCGCCCCGCGCGCACCGCGACGCACAGCGCGTCCGGCACGTTGACCTGGAACGGCGCCGGCTGCAGCGCGTAGACGGTTTCCTCGCCGTCGCTGCGCTCGAGCCGCCATTCGCCGGCCGGCGACGCGGGCGTGTCGAGACGCAGGCACACGTGGTTCGGCAGATCGTCGGGCGTGTGCGGCGTGCCGTGTCGCGCCAGGTATTCGCGCGATGCGACGAGCACGCTGCAGCTCGTGCCGCAGGTCTGCGCGACATAGCCCGAATCGGGCAACTGCGACGCCGTCACGATCGACACGTCGTAGCCCTCTTCGACCAGATTCGGCATCCGCTGCGCCAGCGTCAGCTCGACCGACACGTCGGGGTTGTCCGCCTGGTAGCGCACGATCGACGACACGACATGGCTCTGCCCGAGCCCCGTCATCGCATGAATGCGCATCTTGCCGCTCGGCCGCAACAGCGCGTTGCGCGCCTCCGCGTTCGCGTAGTCGAGTTCCGCGAGGATCGATTTCGCGCGCTCGAAATAGCGCTCGCCGCTTTCGGTCAGGCCGAGGTGGCGGGTCGTGCGATGCAGCAGGCGCGTCTGTACGTGGGCCTCGAGGTTCGAGACGGCGCGCGACACCTGTGCGGTGGTCGCGTCGATTTCCTTCGCGACCGCGGTAAAGCTGCCGGCTTCGACAACGCGCACGAACAGGCGCATGTTTTCGAGCATGTCCATTGAATTGGCTTGGGGAAAGTCAGTGGGGAGGCGTCGGCGGCGCTCGCGTCAGAGGGGTAACGGAACGCGGCCGCGAACCGCGCCGAATCGATCGCCGTGCCGGGGAAAAGGCGGGAGAGCGGGCATCGCGGACGGGGTTCTGGCATGACGGGGGAATTGATTGCGCCGAATTGTACGCCGCTGCAGACAAATTTGCGCGGTTACGCGTGCGGAAGCTTCCACCCGTTGAAAGGTCTTTGCAAGACTCGTGCATCGCGCGCGTGCAACGTCTTGATGCGGCGCGACAACATGTATCACAACGCGATATAATTTCGCGCTCGTCGCCCCGCCCCGCGTCGTCATCTCTACCGCTTACCGTCCATGTCGTCAGGCTCCTCCCCGTCGCGCCGCACGTTGCGGCAATGGCTGCACAGCTTCATTCCCCATCCGATGACGCTCGGCTGGCGCGAGCGCCTGCGCTCGTGCACCGGCGCGCTCGTGGGCATTGCGACGGTCGGCGTCACGATGCGGCTGCTGCCCGGCGT
Organism: Burkholderia sp. MSMB1835; assembly: GCF_001526365.1. NCBI lineage: Bacteria > Pseudomonadati > Pseudomonadota > Betaproteobacteria > Burkholderiales > Burkholderiaceae > Burkholderia > Burkholderia sp. MSMB1835. The sequence goes on along the minus strand of NZ_LOYP01000052.1, from coordinate 285,703 downwards.
GCCGGGCCTCGTGCCGCTGCTCGTCGCGCCGATGGGAGCCTCGGCCGTGCTGCTGTTCGCGGTGCCGGCGAGCCCGCTCGCGCAGCCGTGGTCGATCATCGGCGGCAATCTCGTCGCGGCGACGGTCGGCGTCGCGTGCGCGCAATGGATCGCCGATCCGATCACGGCCGCCGCGGTCGCGATCGCCTGCGCGATCGGCGGCATGTTCGCGCTGCGCTGCGTGCATCCGCCGTCGGGCGCCGTCGCGCTCACGGCCGTGGTCGGCGGCCCGGCGATCCATTCGCTCGGCTTCGGCTTCGTCCTGCAGCCGATCGCGCTGCAATCGGCGATCCTGCTGTCGGCCGCGCTCGTCTATCACGCGCTGACCGGGCACCGCTATCCGCACGGCGGCGTGCGCCCCGAAGCGAAACAGCAGGCCGGCGCCGCACCGGCGCGCGGCGGCTTCACGCGCGGCGACCTCGACGCGGTGCTGAAACGCCGCAGCGAATGGCTCGACGTCGATCCGGACGATCTCGAAGCGCTGCTGCGCGAAACCGAAATGCAGGCCTATGCGCGCACGTTCGGCCAGCTGAAGTGCGCGGACCTGATGACGAAGAATGCGATCGAGGTCGCGCCGTCGACGTCGATCGCGGCCGCACTGACGCTGCTCGACCGACACCGCGTGAAGGCGCTGCCCGTGGTCGACGGTGAAGGCCGCCTGACCGGCATCGTCACGCGCGCCGACCTCACGCGCCAGTGGCGCCGTCCGACCCCGCTGTGGCAGCGCCTGTCCGCGCGGCTGCCGCAATCGTTCGGCGGCCGGCCCGCGAGCGTCGCGTCCGTGATGACGCGCGACGTCGCATCGGTGCCGGAAACGATGCCGATCACGGCGCTCGTGCCGCTGTTCACGCATTCGGGCCACCACCATATTCCGGTCGTCGATGCGTCGCGCCGGCTCGTCGGCATCATCACGCAGACCGATCTCGTCACGGGCCTTTATCGGCAGACCCGGATGCTCGAGGCCGCGTAGCGCGCATCCCGCGCCGTCACCGCCTGCGAAACGCAGAATGCAATCATTCAGCGGTATTTCGGCCATTTATATCATTTTGTGATACATTTACCGCCACCGTAACCGACTGCCCGACCGACCTCGATGAACGATACCCGACGCGCGCTCGCGAAAAGCGATTTCCAGCAACTGTCCGAGTTCCGCTACCAGATGCGCCGCTTCGAGCGCTTCTCCGAGCGCGCCGCGCAAAGCGAAGGCGTGACGCCGCTGCAATACCTGCTGCTGCTGCACATCAAGGGCTATCCGCATCGCGAATGGGCGACCATCGGCGAGCTCGCGGAACGCCTGCAGGCGCAGCACCACGGCGTCGTGGCGCTGGTGACGCGCTGCGAAGCGCTCGGGCTCGTGAAGCGCAAGCCGAGCGAGGCCGACCGTCGCCAGGTTGAAGTCCACCTCGAACAGGCCGGCGAAACGCTGCTTGCCCGTCTCGCGGCCATGCACCGCGCCGAGCTGAAGTCGCTCAAAGGCACGTTCCAGGTTCCCCAGATCGATTATTGACCCTTGTCCTCGCCACGCCGATGAACGCACCACACAAACGCGATTTCTCGATCAACGAACGCCTGCCCAGGATCGCGTTGCTCGCCGCCGGGATCGGTCTGCTCAGCACGCTTGCCGCGTTCGTGCTGTTGAGCCTGATCCACCTGTTCACGAACCTGTTCTTCTTCCAGCAGTTCTCGTTCGCCGACCATTCGCCCGCGAACAACACGCTCGGCGCATGGGTGATCGCCGTGCCGGTGATCGGCGGGCTGATCGTCGGCCTGATGGCGCGTTTCGGTTCGGAAAAGATCCGCGGCCACGGCATTCCCGAAGCGATCGAGGCGATCCTGTTCGGCAAGAGCCGCATGTCGCCGAAGGTCGCGATCCTCAAGCCGCTGTCGTCCGGCGTCGTGATCGGCAGCGGCGGGCCGTTCGGCGCCGAAGGCCCGATCATCATGACGGGCGGCGCGCTCGGCTCGCTGATCGCGCAATGCGTGCACGTGACCGCCGCCGAGCGCAAGACGCTGCTCGTCGCCGGTGCGGCCGCCGGCATGACGGCCGTGTTCGGCACGCCGGTGGCCGCCGTGCTGCTCGCGGTCGAACTGCTGCTGTTCGAATGGCGTCCGCGCAGTTTCCTGCCGGTCGCACTCGCGTGCGCGGTGGCAGGCTTCGCACGCGCGGTGTTCTTCGGCGTCGATCCGCTGTTTCCGGTGACGACCGCCGCGCCGACGCCCGTCGCGCTGCTGTCTTGCATCGTCGCGGGCCTGCTGTCGGGCATGCTCGCGTGCGGGCTGTCGGTGGCGCTCTACCGCGTCGAGGACACCTTCGCGAAGCTGCCCGTGCACTGGATGTGGTGGCCTGCGCTCGGCGCGATCGTGATCGGCGTCGGCGGCTGGCTCGAGCCGCGCGCGCTCGGCGTCGGCTACGACGTGATCGGCGACCTGCTGCACCAGCACATCGCGCTGAAGGTTGCGCTCGCGCTACTGATCGTGAAAGCCGTGATGTGGGTGATCGCGCTCGGCTCGGGCACCTCGGGCGGTGTGCTCGCCCCATTGCTGATGCTCGGCGCCGGCCTCGGCACCGTGCTGTCGCCGGTACTGCCGGGCGGCGATCCGGTGCTGTGGCCGCTCGTGTGCATGGCCGCGACGCTCGGCGCTACGCTGGGCGCCCCGCTCACCGCGATCGTGTTCGCCTTCGGCCTCACGCACGACGCCAACGCGCTGCTGCCGCTGCTCGCCGCGACGCTCGTCGCGCACGGCTTCGCGACCATCGTGATGAAGCGCTCGATCATGACGGAAAAGATCGCACGCCGCGGCTACCACATCTATCGCGAATACGGCGTCGATCCGCTCGAGCGACACGACGTCGGCGAAGTGATGACGTCGGCCGATCGGCTCGTCACGATCGACGGCTCGGCGACGCTCGATACCGTCGACACGCAATACTTCGGCGCGAAGCAGACGCACCGCGCGTATCCGGTCGTGCAGAACGGCCGCCTGCTCGGCCTCGTCGATCGCGCGACGCTCGACGCACAGCGTGCACGGGCCGACGCCGACGCGCCGATCTCGGCCGCGTTCGCCGACCGCGTACCGGCCGTCGCGCTGGCGCACGAAACGTGCCGCGTCGTCGCGTCGCGCCTCGCGATGCTCGGCCTCGAGCGCCTGCCGGTGGTCGCCGACGAGCAATCGCTGCGCATCACGGGCATCGTGTCGCGCAGCGACCTGATCAAGCCGGCACGCCAGCACTTCGACGACGAACACAAGCGCGAGCGCCTCCGCCCGGTCGTCCCGCCCAACCTGCGCGACGTCCGCTCGCGCAAGCCTGGCTGACACGACCCGCGTGCGCGGCGCCCCGCCGCGCACCGCCTCCCCGCCGCACGTCGTTGCACGATGCCGCGCGCCCGTCGCGCGCCGCGTCGCGGCGCGGCCCGCTTCTCCGTTTAAAGTTGGTTAACAATTCGGCAAGCGAAAGTTTGTCATCATGGTGCTCATGCGACGGGGCCATTCATCAGCCATTCCACTTCGTCATCCGATAAAGAGTCGCGGCACGGCATGCACGCACATGCCGTCCGCCGCGGCCGTCACCTCACCACACCACGACCGGGCAGCGCAACGACCGCGCCACGCATGACGTCGAGCCGCACGCGACGCATGCCGCGCCGCAGCAACATGCGCAGCATCCGAGCCGCCGTTTGGCAAGCGCGTTAACAACTTGTTTCGGAATGCCCGGAACCGAGCCTGCCAGATGCGATCTCACTAGCACGCAGCATTGCTGCGCATCCCACTCAATCAATCACGACTCGAGGGAGATAACGTGAACGCGAAATACTTACCGCTCATCGCATTGACCGTGGCAATTTCTGCTCATGCCGCCGAACCTGCCGTGCAGAACGTGGGACAAAGCCAGAAGGCGGCTCCCGACGTCTCGGCGTGCATCGCCAAGACCTGGGCCGACAAGTCGCAACAACAGGTGATCTCGCAGAACGTGCTGGCCAACGGCCTGGCGACCGACGTGTACGCACCGGGCCAGCAGCCGCCGAACGGCGCCGCCGCGATGGTTCGTCCGTCGTGGCAGCCGGGTGCGAAGACGTGGGTCGGCGTGCGCGGCGACGCAGCATCCGCCGGCGACATCAACGCCTGCCTGTAACGATGTAACGAGAACAGGCGCTCCGGATGGCTTTGCGCCATCCGCTTGCGACGAGCCCCGCTTCGGCGGGGCTTTTTCTTTGCTGCGCGAAAAGCGTCTTACAGGTAGCTGCAGACGTAATCGAGCGTCTCGAGCACTTCGATGTCGAAGCGGCTCTTGCCCGGCACGGAGAACGATTCGCCGGCGCCGTAGGTCTGCCATTCGCTGCTGCCGTCGAGCTTCACGCGGCACTTGCCGGCCTGCACTTCCATCAATTCGGGCGCATCCGTGCCGAAGTTGAGCGCGCACGGCAGGATCACGCCGAGCGTCTTGCGCGTGCCGTCCGGGAAGAGCACGGTATGCGACACGCACTTGCCGTCGAAATAGACGTTCGCGCGCTTGACGACCGATACGTTGTCGAATTGGGTTGCACTGGTCATGTGATGCCTCTGATTGCTGGATGCCGGATGGCGATGGACTGGGAGGCCGGCCGTAGCGGCGGACCGTAGCGGCAAGCCGGCCGCTATGATACCGGCTCGCGCGACGTGCGCCGAAATGACATGCGGCCGGCACATGCCGGCCCCACGATCGTCAGGATCACTACGTGATCTGCGCGAGGCGCCGGCTCACCGCAGCCCCTTGCGTCGCGCGGAATCGCGCAGGCAATCGAGCAGCATCGCCGCGGCCGGCGTCAGCGGGCTGTCGCGGCGCGTGACGACCTGCACCGATACGCCCGGCAAGCGCTCGCGAATCGGCAGCACCGCGAGCTGGTCGCGCGCCCATTCGCCTTGCAACAATTGCTCCGGCATCGACGCGATCAGGTCGCACCCGGTCATCAGGCTGTGCGCAAGACCGAAGCTTGGGCATTCGACGACGCGCGTCGGCACCGGCAACCCGTACGCGACGAACGAGTTGAACAGCACCTGCGTCGAGCTTTCCGGCGACGGATTCATCAGCCAGTCGGCTTCGACGAGATCGGCGAGCGACGTGGCCGACGCAAGCGGATGCCCTTTGCGCGCGACGATCAGCGAACGGCTCGCATAGAGTTCCGCGTGATCGAACTCGGCCGCCAGCAGTTCGGGGACGACGACGGCCACCGCGAAATCGAGCGAACCGTCGTGCAGGCGCGGCAGTGCGACGCCGGGAAATCCTTCGACCAGATTGACGCGCGCCACCGGAAAGCGGCGCCGGAACGCCCGAAACGCGTCGGGCAGGATCGTCACCGCCGCCGCCGGCGTGATCGCCGCCGCAACGGAACCCGTCATCGCGCCCTGTGCCTGCTCGATGTCGTCGCGGGCGCGCTGCATTTCGGCGACGATCAGCCGCGCGCGCACCTGCAACTGCTGGCCGAACGCGGTGAGCTGCACGCCGCGCGCGGTGCGCACGACGAGCGATACGCCGAGCGCGATCTCCAGTTCCTTGACAGCCTTCGTGAGCGCAGCCGGCGACACGTTCAGGCGCCGCGCGGCCGCGCGAATGCTGCCTTCTTCCGCGGCGGTGACGAACGCTTTCAGCTGATGGTATTTCATGGCGGCAATGCGTGATCCGTGGAAACCCCGTGCGGCCGGCCGCGCCATGGCTCAGGGTATTCCCGAGCGGCAACCGACGGTGTGCACCAAAGCAATTTAGCAGCTTCTGGTACCCAAAAGAAATTTATATGCTTGGTCGTCATATGCGCGTCAAACGCCCCACCGGCCCCACAGGAGACTCCATGCTGCAAGCCGTGAACCCCGTCATTCCAGGCATCGCCGCGATCGCCCCCGAGCTCGTCGAGGTGCGCCGTCGCATCCATGCCCACCCCGAACTCGCATTCGAAGAGACGCTCACGAGCGATCTCGTCGCCGAGCTGCTCACCGGCTGGGGCTACGAAGTGCATCGCGGAATCGGCAAGACGGGCGTGGTCGGCGTGCTGCGCGAAGGGCAAGGCACGCGCACGGTCGGGCTGCGCGCCGACATGGACGCGCTGCCGCTCTCGGAAACCACGGGCCTGCCCTACGCGAGCCGTCATGCGAACAAGATGCATGCATGCGGGCACGACGGCCACACCGCGATGCTGCTGTGCGCGGCGCGCCACCTCGCGGCAACGCGCCAATTCTCCGGCACGCTGAACCTGATCTTCCAGCCCGCCGAGGAAAACTTCGGCGGCGCGAAGGCGATGATGGACGACGGCCTGTTCGACCGCTTCCCGTGCGACGCGATCTTCGCGATCCACAACATGCCGGGCCGCGCGGCCGGCGACATGGCGTTCCGCACCGGCGCCGCGATGGCGTCCGCCGACCGCGTGACGATCACGCTGCGCGGCGTCGGCGGCCACGGCGCGATGCCGCATTTCGCGCGCGACCCGATGTCGGCCGCGGGCAGCATCATGGTCGCGCTGCAGACGATCGTCGCACGCGAGGTCGACGCGCAGCATGCGGCCGTGATCACCGTCGGCAGCGTGCAAGCCGGCGAGACGTTCAACATCATTCCCGAAACCGTCGTGATGAAGCTGTCGGTGCGCGCGCTGAGCGCCGACGTGCGCGCCCTGCTCGCGCGCCGCATCGAAGCGCTCGTGAAGGGCCAGGCGGAAAGCTTCGGTGTCACCGCGGAAGTCGACTACGACTATGGCTACCCGGTGCTCGTCAATCACGCGGAACCGACCGCGTTCGCGGCCGACATCGCATGCCGGATGCTCGGCGCGGAGCGCGTCGAAACCGACACCGCGCCGCTGATGGGCAGCGAGGATTTCGCATTCATGCTCGAAGCGCGCCCCGGCTGCTACGCGTTCATCGGCAACGGAATCGGCAGCAAGGGCGGCTGCATGGTGCACAACCCCGGCTACGACTTCAACGACGACATCCTCGCGATCGGCGCGAGCTACTGGGTTCGCGTCGCCGAAGCCTGGCTCGCGGCCTGACGGCCCTTCATCACGCAGTTCCGCGCTCAAAGCAAGGGAACCTCATGGAAACGTCCGCCCTTCCGTTCGCCGGCACGCCGGCCGATGCTCGCGCCGCCGCGAAGAAACGCCGGCTGATCGCGGCCGCCGCCGTCGGCAACGCGCTCGAGTTCTACGACTTCACGGTCTACAGCTTCTTCGCGATCCTGATCGGCAAGCTGTTCTTTCCCGTGCATTCGTCGTTCGGACAACTGATGCTTGCCGTCGCGAGCTTCGGCGTCGGCTTCGTCACGCGTCCGCTCGGCGGGCTCGTGATCGGCATGTATGCGGACCGCGCCGGCCGCAAGAAGGCGATGATCCTCACGCTGCTGCTGATGGCGCTCGGCACCGCGACGATCGCGGTCGCGCCGGCCTTCGCGCAGATCGGCATCGCCGCGCCGCTGCTGCTCGTGCTCGCACGGCTGCTGCAGGGGTTCGCGTCGGGCGGCGAAGTCGGCGCATCGACAACGCTGCTGCTTGAACAGGCGCCGCAGCATCGTCGCGGTTTCTATGCGTCGTTCCAGTTCTCGAGCCAGGGGCTCGCCGCGCTCGCGGGCGCACTCACCGGCGTCGCGCTGACGTCGACGCTGAGCGCCGCGCAACTCGAAAGCTGGGGCTGGCGCGTGCCGTTCATCATCGGCACGCTGTTCGTGCCGCTCGGCTACTGGCTGCGCCGCACCGTCGAGGAAGTGCCTGCTGCCGCGCCGGCCGCCGCACACGACGAGCCGGTCGCATCGCTGCCGCTCGCCGACGTGCTGCGCCATCACGCCAAGGCCGTATTCGCGGGCCTCGGCGTGACGATCGGCGGCACGTCGATCCACTACATCATCGTGTTCTACATGGCGATCTATGGCGTACAGGTGCTGCACTTGCCGACCTGGTTGTCGATGACGGCCGGCTGCGTCGCCGGTGCGATCCTGATGCTCGTGACGCCGATCGGCGGCCTTCTGTCGGACGTGTATGGGCGCAACCGGATTGTCTGGTGGACACGCATCGTGCTGATGGCCGCGATCTACCCGGCGTTCATCGCACTGAATCGCTGGCCGGGCGCCGCGTCGCTGCTGTCGATCATCGCCGCGCTGTCGATCGTGCATGCGATCAACATCGGTGCGACCGGCGCGATGCTCGGCGAGTTGTTTCCGCGGGCCGTGCGTGCGACGGGCGGTGCGCTGGTGTATAGCGTCGGGGTCGCGATCTTCGGCGGCTTCGCGCAGTTCTTCGTCACGTGGCTGATCGCGGCGACCGGAAATCCGAATGCGCCGGCTTGGTATGCGATCGGGTGTGGCGCGATGACGTTGCTTGCGATTCGTTGCATGGACGAGAAGGCGGGGAAGGCGCTGGATTGAGCGGCGGACGGTGCGCGACACGTCAAGCGTGATTGACGTCACGCGCGCGCATCGGGCATCATCGATGCCATGCACCACGCTACGATCACCCTTTCGACGACCACGCGCACGACCGCCTTCGGCGGGCCCGTGCGGCGAGTGCGCGCAAGATCGTAGCGTCACCGCTTCCCACAGGCCCCGCCGGTTCCGGACGGGGTCTCGTCGTTTCTCCGTCTGCATCGGTCAAACAGGAGAAACGCAATGTCCGAAGCCCCTTCCCCGAAACGCGCGCTGCTCGTCATCGACATGCAGGTCGGGTTGTTTCATGGCCCCGATCGCCCGCATGACGGCGAACGCGTGCTGGCCAATGTCAACCGGCTGATTCGCCGCGCGCATGACAGCGGTGCTCCTGTGTTCGCCGTGCGTCACACCGGTCCGGCCGGCTCGCCAATTGCGCCCGATGCGCCGCTGGCCGCGCTGCTGCCGGAACTTGCGGTCGATACCGCTCGCGACATCGTGTTCGAGAAGACGCGGCCGAGTTGCTTCGCGGGCACGCGACTCGCGGAGTGGCTGCATGCTGCAAGGATCGGCGAGATCGTGATCGCGGGGATGAAGACGCAGTACTGTGTTGATACGGCGTGCCGCGCGGCCGGGGATCTCGGGTTTCGAGCGGTGCTCGTTACGGATGCGCACACTTGTATGGATACGCTCGCGCTGCCGGCCGAGCGGATCGTCGCGCATCATAATGCGACGCTTGCGGGCCCGTTTGCGACGCTGACGACGACCGAGGCGTGCAAGTTCTGATGCGCGGCGCCGATCGGATCGCGATGCGCGAAAGCGCGCGTTGAGATAGCGTCAGCGCCGAGCTTGCACATCATCGCGTACCGGCATCTATTCGGTCGATGCAGTTCGCGATCCGTTAGCCGGCGCGCTATCCCGCCGCCGATCGCGTGGGGCGTCGGAGCCGGCGAACGGTTCTGGATCACGTGCCACGATCCCACGCGCAATCCATCATCTCGGACGTGAACGTCGCTTGTTCTGGTCCGCGCGGACGGGACGGCCGCCGCGAAGATGCCGTTGCAATTGAGCGCCGACCTGACGTGTACGAACCGCAATTGGCGCGTGATCGCGCTGACGACCGCAAATCTGACGCAGTTGATGCGGGACGGGGGGCCGGAGTTTTTGACGCTGACGCACCAGCTTGCCCCCAACGATCGACGCGCCGAACACGTCGGGGCGATTTCGTTCGCCAAGCGAAACAATGTCGAACGATTGCTGGCCGCCAAGCCGCACTCGACACTGATGAGAGGGTTTGAAATCGTGATGGCGGCCGACGAAAGCGGCATTCGTCGAAAACAGCATGGGCGCGCTGATCCTGCTGCTCGACCTGTACCTGTCGCGCCACGCCCCGGCCAACAGTTTTACGCAGCTCGTGGTGGTGTCGAAGAACGACGGCTCTCTGATCGTACGCTGCCCGATGCGACCGGGCCTCGTGCCGCTTCTGTAGCGTTACACGAGACTCGAAATCAGGTGACAGCCGCACGTTGCACGGTGGCCGTGCCGTGCAACGGGGATGCCGTTGTCCTTCATCGATTCGTCGCCTTCCTCGATGACGTTCGGCGAAACCTCCGGATGCTGCGGACACGATACGCGGTCGCCCATGCGCGCCACGTAGCGGCCGTCGAATTTCATCGACGACGAGCCAGTTTCGACTTTGCCGCCGTGATCAGTGGCATCACCTACGCGAATTAGATTCATCATTTTCAGTCTCCGCTAGAACCCGCTGTAGCTAACGCATCGAGTCGCCTTCGCATTGTCTTAAGGATGCACTGAGCATTCGCGCCACATGCATTACGATCTTTGAGCCAGCGGCGCTGACTTTGAGCAAGGGGAGCAGTTTGCGAGCCAGAAGCTCTTGCTTGCGCCATCGTGCGAGTAAAAGACTCTGCGATACTTTGATCAAAAGCCGATAGCTGATAAGAGCTGCAAATAGCATGCTCGGTCGCAGTTGACGCTTTCCCACAAGGGAAGGAGGCTTTAATTGGCGCGTTGAGTGGAATCTTCGTAAGCACGAGAATGGTTTCGTCACGCCAACGCATGTACATCTTCTGATCATCGGCAAGGGCGATCCAAGCTCCGGCGATATTCATGTTGCCGGTCGCACCACCCGACCGGCCGAGGTCACCTTGCCATAAACCTTTCGCACAGATGAGATTGAACGATCGGATGTGCCTTCCTTTAGCACTATCCAGCTTGTAGTCACGAACTGGATCGACATCCCCAGACGCCGGGTATTCGTACCCTCCCAAACTTCTAAGCATTAGATCACGCAGAGATGCATTGATGTCCTGCGCGACAGGATTCGCACAATGATCTGCAAATTCATAGACGTCATCCAATACATCATCATGCGTGAAATCGAATATCCGTCCGTTCAAACGGGAATCATTCCACGTGTATTCGGTGGTACGGCCCGATTCCGTATTGAGGTGAACCTCCTTAACCTGCCACTTACCAACAATGTCATCCGGAAGGGGGGCGCCAAATGTATTGCACGCGGCAAAGATAAGAGCAAAGGTGACAATGACATGGCGTATTTTCGGAATTTTTCTCATGGTGACACTCTCTCCAATGATTCTATTATTTTTTAGACTGTATAGACCGCCCCTGAAACTCATAGCGCCCAATGGTGTAAAGCGTTACTTCGTCCTTACGTCGCTTCACTAGGCCATCAAAAATTTCACCGCCAGAGTACACGTATTTGCCGATTTGTGTCATCGCTTCTGAAGTTTGACCACGATTGATCATGTCGGTTACCTTAGACCAACCTCCGCCGGGATTATATGCGTAGCTTACGAGTGCATCGAATTCGGTTTGCGTTAATTTCACTGTCACTGCCTTATTAACCATTCGAACATATGCAGGAACAGTCTTATGAAGGAGTTCAACTTGTTTATCATCGCTTAGGTTGACGACATTCAGATTTTTCTTGCAGAAATCTCGCGCGGCCTGACCTTCAAGACCCGCACCACCTGAGATCGCGGTCGCTGTTGCATCATCCAGCCCAATTGCTTTCATGTCCGCAACGACGCTTTCGGCTGTCCTCGCCTTCATGTCATAACCGGCACCCAAGGTTACGCCACTTGCACCGCCCGGCCAGTGCAATTTATTGGTCGTGCCTTCAAGATGTTCTTGCATAAAGATAAAATAGATGCCGTCATCCGAAATCGTCGTTGCAGGTTCGCCGCTTGTCATAAAATTGCCGATCAACCCGATCGGATGGAGGTGCCACGGCGAAAGGTCCGACGGGAAGCCATCGACACCCTTGATTTGCTCCCACCACTGAAGCTTCGCGAGTCGATCAAGCTCCGTCTTCCACATCTCGGTCTGCTTCTGCATGAGCGGGCTGAGTTCTTCCCACTTGCCCAGACCGCCCCCCCATTCGGTTTCATTGCGCACCACAAGATGCGACACCGCTTCGGCCATCCACCGCGTTTCCAGTGCGTGCTTCAGTTCCTTCGCCGTCACCTTCCCGTCGTGGTCCGTATCGATCGCCTTTTCGAGCTTAGTGATGAGTTCGCCAGCGTTGACCTTCGCCGATTCCCCCATAAACTCGGTCCCTTCCTCGTCCGCCATATATTGCTCGGTCGTATGGATATGGCGTTTGAACATGTCGGCAGGGCTGACACTGCCGTTGTCGATCAATTCGAAACCCGGCCACTCCCAAGGACTACGCCACTGTACGTGCGGGTGATCGGTGTCGCACACCCAGCCAGTGAGAGCGGAGCCGTCCTTCGAACCAATCGTGACGTTCCACCAATGATGGCCCTTGTCATCGACCGCGATATTACCCTCATCGAGCTTGTCAAGTTCGGGACGACGCAACACGTCCCGGAAGTCCGCTCCCGGCCCGTTCGCCTTGGAAACGTCCAGGGGAAAGTTCTGCCATCCCGCAACATTCGCCGTGCTGATCGTGTTCGCAAGAGTACTTTCAACCCACATCGGTTTCCCAACGTCTGCGAAGTTTTGCTTGGCCTTCTGCTTGCCTTTCGCGGGTACAGTCGTCACGCTCTTCGGCTGAACCTTGATCCAGCGCGAACCCTTTGCATCGCCTATCGGCACGAGCTTCAACCCGGATTGGGTCAGCTTCTGATCCGGCGCGGGCACTTCGCTTACCAGCTTGGCCCCCGGCTCGATTTCCAGAAGCGGTTTGTTTTTATCGTTCAGTTCTTTCGCACGCGCACGGCTCTGATCAATGAAATCTTTCAGGTCCGGCCCCGCGAACACTTCGAGATGCAACATCGGGTAGTTCGGCTTCGGCGGTATCGGACTGGCCTTCATGGGCCATTGATACTGACCGACATGCGCGACGACTTCGCCTGCCTTGACGCGCTGCGGCTCCTTCAGGATCACGACCGTATCAAGCGGTTTCGGATCGACAACGGCGTCCAGTTCTCCTTTGAACACGTAGCTCCACTGTGCTTGAGGGGAGACCGGCTTACCCACTTCGGCAGACAAAACCGTGCCCGATTTTATGGCCTTGATCTTGATCCAGTCCGGGTGTGCAGGGTCGCCTTCGCCCGCAATGATTTCCGCCCCGGTCGGCAACACGCCGATAATCTTGCTCTTTCCGTTCGGCAACTCTCGAATGTGCAAGCCTGTTTCCGGCGCCGGAGGGGTGACATCTTGATCGCTATCTGCGGGCGGCGGTTCGTTCCGGTTCGTGTTGTTGATAGGCAGATCGTCGGCCCCATCGGTCCGTGTCGCGGGCGGCTGCGCAGGCGCTTTCGGCTTCGGAACGGCTTGCTTGTCCTTCGCCTTGTCGCCCACCCGATAGTACCGGTCGCCCTCCCAATACGACATCGGTGACGGAAGTGGCTGATCCGGATGCCGGTCCGTTTTTGCTTGCCCCATCCCCTTTTGATAGGTTTCCCAATCCATCGTGTGCATGTACAGGCTGAAGAACACGAGGGATTTGTCTTTGCTATTGGACGACGGATTGTCGGCTGGTACCGGTACCGGAGGCGTGGCGTTAGTCGATGCAGGCGCGGGAGCCGATGCGGGGGCCGATGCCGGAGCCGGTTTCGCGGGTTCCTTCGGGGCAGGTTTCGGCGGTAATTTCAGTTCATGCCGGACCAGTACAAAGCCCGTCGAGAAGTGCGCCAGACTGTTGTCCGGGTACTGCGTTTCCTCGTATTTCGTGTTCAGCCGGTACGCCACGATTTTGCCGTCCGCAATCGCACGCACGCCGCTGTCCTGCTTCAGCATTTCCGCGCTACCGTCGGCGAAGTGCACGCCACCGTGCCACATGCCGCTGACGCCGAGCGGATAAAAGCCGTTTTCACACTTCGCCAGCGCCCTGAAATAGGTCATCGGGTCAGCCGCGTCGTCCTTGCCTACCGGCGTAAAGGGGTAGGCCCAGCTCAGCGACGTATCCGCCGGTTCGGCAGGGTTGGGGGCCGAATTTGGAGCGGCCGGCGGATGGTGCTTTTTTTTAGGCGTTGTCTTGCTCATGATTCCCGACTCGGATTCGGTTTTCAGGATTTTTTGTAGTGGAACGATGCCGCCGCACGGCTTAACCGGAGAACACTGTGAAACGCCCGCCGTCGGCCGATACCGGCGACGAATGCAGCGGGTTTTTCAGCGTGCCGCTTGCGGCTCCCGCTTTCTCCCAATTCGCGCACTTTTCTACAATCTGGCCCGACGTTGCGTTCTCGATCATGTTCGCCGTCAGCTTGATATACGTGCCGTTTGCACCGATCCAGATTTCATCGGCCGACAGATACATCTTCTTGCCCGCCGTAATCTTCACATCTTGCGAAGCAGCCAAACTCATCGAATCGTTCTGGGCCTGAAGATCTATCGGGCCGCTCGCCGCGTAGATCTTGACTCCGAGTTTTTCCGCAAACAGGCTGATTTGCTCCAACACACTGGCGAGCAACGCCCGTCCGGCTGCGAGGTTGATGTCCTCTCCGGCGACCACATTCGTTTGCTTGTTTGCCGTGATATGCACCGACCCTTGCGTCGATGCGGCAATGCCTTCCGGACTCGACAGCAGCATGATCGGCTTCGCGAAGCCGTTCGCGTTGCCCGTGCCGCCGCCTGCCGTGCGGCCGCCCTTGGTCGTGCCGGCCACCGGGTGCTGCGTTGCGTCCGTGAAAGTTTTCAGTGCATCGTGGCCGTCTTGCTGACTCTGCGCCCGATTCGTCTGGCTCGCCTTCGACGTCGTCGCCAGCATCGCTTCGGCGCGGGTAAGCTGTTCGGACGCTGCCGTCACACTCAGCGGTTGGGTCGCCGCGGGTTGCGTCGACACATACAGGCCCTGTTCGGCGCGCACCGCACCGTAGCCCAATGACTTGAGGTCAAAGCCCTGCCCGATGAACGCACCACGCGTGTTGCTCGAGTGCTGGATCAGATAGCCCAGATGCAGATGCGAGCTATAACTCGTCGAGTACAAGTGCACGCGGTTCTGCCCGCTGGCGTCGTCCATCATCAGCTGGTTATAACCTTCACCGCCATATTCGCGCGACAGCAAGCCGGAGGTCAGCCCGTGCGTGTGCCATTCCGGCATGCTTTCGCCGCCGTGCATTCTCGACAGGATCACGGGGCGATCGCAATCACCGTTGATGAAGCCGATCAAAACTTCGTCGTTCTTGCGCAGCGGAAACATGCCGCCGCGCTTGTGCCCCGCGTCGGGCATCGCCGCGCGTATCCACGCCGATACGTTCTGGTCGCCGTCATTGAGTCGGTTGGACGTCAGCCGAACCTTCGCCCGCAACATCGCATCCGTATAGATTTCTTCATTGTCCGGCCCACCGACGATGCCCGTCTGAAGCTGCATGACGGGCTTCTTGTGTTCGAACGGACTGCGAAACGCGACGCGACGCCGTTGCGCTTCGATTTCGACGTGGAAGAATCCGACACCGCCGTCGTCATGGCGTACTGCCGAGCCTGCACCGTTCGCACGCGCTTGCTCGACCTCTGCGCGCACGCTCTTGCGAAAACGCCTCAGGTTCTCAAGACCCGGCACGTTATTCTGGATGAGCCAGTTCACGGAAAGAATCGCCATCTCGCGATCCTGTTCCGGCTGCGCATCGTGCACAGGGTGCCCGGTCAGCAGGCCATAGCGACCAGGCCATGCGCAACGCAGTGCGCCCACACCGTAGAAGCGTTGCGCCCGTGAGCGCCATTCTTCGGTGACAATGTTTGCCTGAGCCTCGCCCATGTCGCGATCGGACCACGTATGCGACCCCGTGTATTCGTACTGCTCGCCCAAGCCCGGTACATCGTCAAGATCGAACGCGGGCATCGTGACGTGTTTCGAAAGGTCCGGACGTTTGTAATCGAACGTGCCCGTGTCGAGTTCGGCCGACTGGATTTCTTGCGAGTCGATCCACTCACTCAGGCCGTCGAATTCCTCGTCTTGTACCGAGCGGCTAAACGAAATGGTCTTGTGCTCCAATTCGGGAATCGAGAAAAGATCGTCCATGATGACGACCTTGTGCGACTTGCCGTCCTGCGCGATATCGAAACGCGGAAAAAGGCCGAGTTCTTCAAAGGTACGGTGGACGTAATTCCAGTCGGATTCCCATTGCATTCGCTGAGAATACGAGCGCAACGATTGACGCAGTTGCCAAGTAAAGTTACCAGCCGCCTGCGGATACTTCCCAAGCACATCGGACACGGTTTGTTGCGCAGGCGTCTCGATCCAGTCGCGCCGGTCACTGCCGAGGCGCAGCAGTGCGAGGAACGAATTGAAACGGAGCTGGTAGTAGGTGTTGGCTCCGTCCCCGCCCAAGCGGCTGAACGCAGTCACATAACCGTGAATCGGCATTTCGCTGCCGTCCGTTTGCCGGATCCACAGCGTCACGGATTGCCGGATCAGCGCCTTCGCCGGAATCGTTTCGAGCCGCGTCGACGTTGCGTCGATCGTGAATTCGAAGTCTCGGCCAAGACATGCGCGCCCCCGGACATAAAGCGGGACCAACCAGTCTTCGCCAAGCGAGGTATCGAGGCGGACAATTCGTCCGTGTTGCACGTATTGCGTGCGCAGTGCCTTGTTCAGGAGATTGGAAACCATCAGGCTACCCCGTACCGTGTTGTAACAAAACGGCCGCCGGGCAGCGCGGGCGGCAGAGTGGTATCTCGTCGAAAGAGGAAAAGACCCAGAACCTTCCAGCCGATGCTGGGACCTTCGGCATAGACACGATTCAAGCCGCACACCGGACCGAGCTGGAATTCATCATGTTAAATCCAACCCGGATGCAACTTACGTCACGCTTTCGAGCACAACGAGATCGTCAGGTAGCACAGGCACGCTGCCCGTGGGGCTGTAGCCCGGGCCGGAGCCAGATAGCGATAAATCGAATAACCGTCGTTTACCTTGAAGCTTTCAGCCCATAAACGTCAAAAACCGTGAAGCCATCGAGCGCAGACGCCCCGCAACGCAATGCTCATGCAAGCCATGCGCTCTCTGCCAGCTAATCGATAGTCGAGCAACGTGCAGCAGCTACATCGGAAATGCCGCGGCCGACACGATGCCTCCGATTCCACCCACCGACATCAATATGCTTGCCACAACGCTTCGCAAGCGCTGTAAACGCAAAAGGCTCGGGTTCGATCACCCGAGCCTCTTTCACCTACGCAAACCGCCCCTCTCAGAACGTATGCATCATCCCCACATACGCACCCGTCTGCGACTCGCCCGTCATCGGGCTCGTCCCCGACGTTGCGTCACGCGGCGTCGCGAGCAGCGAGAAGTTCGAATTCCCGCCGTTGCGCACATACGCGACCGTGCCGTACAGGAACGTGCGTTTCGACAGGTTGTACGTGGTGCCGAGCACGTACATCATCGCGTGCCCCGACGGGTCGTGCGACGCATCGCCGCCGCCGTCACCCACCTTCACGTAATACCCGCCGCCCGTCACGGCCCACTGCGGCGTCGCCGAATAGGTCGCGCCGAGCCAGTAGTGATCGGCACGATCCGCAACACCGGCCGGGCTGTCCGGCGCCTGGTAGTGCGTATACGCCCCCTGGATCTTGAACTTCGACACCTTCACGTTCGCGCCGACGAAGTACTCACGCGACGCGGTGAAGATATTGCTGAACTTGCCGTTGTTGTCGCGCAGTTCGTCGTAGATGCCGCGCACATCGAGCACCGGCGAGTGGTACGAGATCATGATCCCGTCCGAGCGGCCGAAATCGTCGGCCGCGCCGTAGTTGAAGCCGCGTGACTGGTTGCCGAACGCGTATTGCGCCTGCACGTCGAAGCCGCCGATCACCGGGCTGTGATATTCGATGTTGTTGCTGGTCTGCTGCCAGTTGCGGCCACGCACGAGCGACGCCGACGAAAACGCCTGCTGGACGAACGGATCGAATTCCCACACGCCGTCGCTGTCGATGAACAGGTTGCGGCCGGCCTGCAACTGGCCCCACGTGTTGCTCTTCAACCCGACGTACGCGCGCCGCGACCACATGCGTCCGCCGCCCGTCTGGCCGTTCATCACCTGGAACGCGGTTTCCAGGTTGAACACCGTCGACAGCCCGCCGCCGAGATCCTCGACGCCCTTCAACCCGAACATGCTGGTGCCCCAGTCGCCGCTTTCCGCGCTCCAGCGCGTCCCGCTGCCGCCGTTCGGCTTCGCGATGTGGTTCAGGTATTCGACGCCGCCGTCGATCCGGCCGTACAGCGTGACGCTCGTCTGTGCAAACGCGGCCGCCGGCGTGGCGGCCGCAATCAGCCATGCGAAGTATTTGAGTCGCAAAATGATGCCCCCTCGAAGTCTCGACCGTCCGACGCGCGCCCCATGCACGCGCCTCGGGTCTGCTTATCCGCGATCGAGCGAAAAACGTCCGGGGCCGGCCGCGCAGAGCGCGAGCAAGCCGCCCGAGATCGCGATGTTCTTGTAGAAATGAATCATGTTGTTGATCTGCTCGCCGCCCGTCATCGTCCAGTAGTGGTGACCGATAACGGCGGTGCCGATCGTATACAGCGCAAGCAACAGGGCGAGCGGCCGCGTCTGGAAGCCGACGAGGATCGCAATCCCGACGAACAGCTCCATCACGACGGAGATCGCCGCCGAGATGATCGGCGCCGGCGCGCCCTCGCTACCCATGAACGCGATCGTACCGGAGAAGTCGATAATCTTCTTCCAGCCGAACATCACGAACAGGATCACGATCAGGATTCGGGCAAGCAGCAGCAGCACATCGCGCTGGGACGCGAGAAACGGTTGATTCGGTGTCATGGTGTGATCAACGAAAACGATGCGCGCTATCGCACGCACCGGATTGCCTGTGAACCGGGTCGGACGGCCATCCGCGCCGCTCGCCCCGCTCTGCAACAACCGGCATCGGGGCCCGCCCGATGTGCTGTGCTCCTCCTCTTTTACGTTGTCGCCCTGCTTCGTCGCCGTGCCGCGTCAGCGCAGCTTCGCGACGTCCTGCTCGGTCACCTTCGCGGCCGGATTGCCGAACTGCCCGGTCAGGTAGTTCGTCAGCGCGGCG
Organism: Burkholderia sp. MSMB1835; assembly: GCF_001526365.1. NCBI lineage: Bacteria > Pseudomonadati > Pseudomonadota > Betaproteobacteria > Burkholderiales > Burkholderiaceae > Burkholderia > Burkholderia sp. MSMB1835. Next base: position 266,808 of record NZ_LOYP01000052.1, on the reverse strand, counting down.
ATCTGCGCATCCGACAACTCGTGGCGGAACGCCGGCATCCCGACGTCCTCGCTGCCGGCCTTGCGCTGCACGCCGTTCAGGATCACCTGCACGAGATTGGTCGGATTCGACGCACCGACCGTCGAGTTGTGGAACAGCGGCGGGTAGTAACCGTCCGGCGAGCCCTTGCCCTGCATCTGGTGACAGGTCGCGCAGTTGCCGAGATACAGCCGTGCCGGATCGATGCCCGACGACGCGAGTGCGACGCCGCGCAGCTTCAGGCCGTCCTCGGCCGGCTTGCCCCACGACGAGCGCGACTGCTTCGCGTCGCCGCTGGCCACGGCCGGCACCGTGCGGATGTACGTCGAGATCGCGCCGATGTCGGCTTCGGTCATCTTCGAGAAGCTGTGCTCGATCGCCTCGGCCATCGGGCCGGCCGCCTGCGCGAGGCCCGGCACGCTGCCGGTGCGCAGGTACTGGACGAGTTGCTGCTGCGTCCAGCCGCCGATCCCCGCGTTCGGGTCGGACGTGATGTTGTAGCCGTCCCAACCCGCGAGCACCGAGCCCGACAGGAAGCTGCCGCCCGTTTCGTCGAGCGACTTCTCCTGCATCGCGATGCCGCGCGGCGTGTGGCACGTGCTGCAGTGCGCAAGGCCCTGCACGAGATACGCGCCGCGGTTCCACTCGGCGCTCTGCGCCGGCTTCGGCTGGTAGACGCCGTCCTTCAGGAACAGCCAGTTCCAGATCTTCAGCGGCCAGCGCATGCTCAGCAGCGCGGGGATCTCGTTCTTCGGCGGCGCCTGCTTGACCGGTTCCACGCCGTGCATGAAGTACGCGTACAGCGCCTGCACGTCGTCGTCGTTGATCTTCGCGTACGACACGTACGGCATCGCCGGGTACAGGTTGTCGCCGTTCTTCGACACGCCGTGACGCACCGCACGCTCGAAGTCGTCGAACGTCCAGGTGCCGATGCCCGTATCGGGATCGGGCGTGATGTTGCTCGTATAGATCTTGCCGAGCATCGGCACCGGCATGCCGAGGCCGCCCGCGAACGGCTTGCCGCCCTTCGCGGTGTGGCACGCCATGCAGTCGCCCGCGACCGCGAGATATTCGCCGCGCTTGACCTGCGCCGGATCGGCCGAATCGGCCGCGCGTGCGAGGCCGGGCAGCGCGAGGCAGCCGGCGAGGAGGAAGGTGAGAGTAGATTTCCGCACGGTCAGACTTCCTTCTTCAGCGTGTCCGACATCCGCAGCGCGAGCGCCGCGATCGTCAGCGTCACGTTCACCGTACCGACGGTCGGCATCGTCGAGCTGCTCGAAATGAACAGGTTCGGATGGTCGAACGTGCGGCAGTCCTTGTCGACGACCGAGTCGCGTGCATCCGCGCCCATGATCGTCGCGCCCGTGATGTGGTTGTTCGGCGCGAACTCGTCGTTGAACACGACGTCGGTGCCGCCGAGCACTTTCGCGGCCGTCGCGTAGACCTCGCGCGTGTGCACGGCGCCGCGTTTCACGTAATCGTCGATCGCATACGTGATCTCGGGGCGCGGGATGCCGATCGCGTCGGTGGCCGTCTTGCTCGGCACGATGCGGTTCTCGGGTTGCGGCAGGATTTCGTGGAAGCAGTCGAACTGCACGTAGCGTGCGGAACGGTCGCGGATCTGCGCGTCGAGCTCCTCGTGCTTCATCAGCTTGCCGGCCTTGAAGATCTTCTGCGTCTCCTGGTTGATGCGCGACATGTTCGACAGGTGGATCTTCTTCGCGGCTTCGGTCGCGCGGAACGGGCCGTCGCGGAAACCGATCAGCGACGTCATCTCCTGCGGGCCGCGGCCCGGCCACAGCTTCTCGCTCGCGTAGAACGACACGCCGGTGCCCGGGTGGTCCATCAGGTTGCGCCCGACCATGTCCGAGCTGTTCGCGACGCCGTTCGGGAAATCGCGGTTCGCGGACATCAGCAGGATCTTCGGCGTCTCGATGCCGTTCGCGGCGAGCACGAAGTACTTGCCCTCGACGCGATGGTCGGCGCCCGTCTTGTCCTTGTAGATCGCGGCGACGATGCGCTTGTCCGGCCCGGTCTCGAGCTTGTAGACCACCGCGCTGTCGATCAGCTTCGCGCCGGCCTGCTCGGCCTTCTCGACGTGGACGATGCCGTTGTACATCGCGCCGATCGGGCAGATCGGCATGCAATTGTTGTTCCCGCAACAGGTCGGCCGGCCGTCGTACGGGCGGCTGTTGCGCGCGACGGGCTCGGTCACCACGTGGAACTTCGGGTCATAGCCGTTCAGCGCGCTCTTGATGGTCTGCTCGTTGAACGACAACGGCAGCGGCGGCATCGGATACGCCTGCTTGCGCGGCGAGTACAGATCTTCCTCGGGGCCCGGGCCCCACACGCCGAGTTCTTCCTCGGCACGCTGGTAGTAATGCTCGAGGTCGTCGTACTGGATCGGCCAGTCGCGACCGACGCCGTACACGGTCTTCATCTTGAAGTCGTTCGGGATGAAGCGCCACGCCGACGCGGCCCAGTGCCACGTCGTGCCGCCCACCGCGCGGATGTACTGCGAGTTGAACTTGTGCTCGCCCTTCAGGATCAGGTAGTCGTTCGGCGGGCCGTATTCCGGATGCGGGGCCCACGGGCTCGACGGGTACGGCGCCATGAAATCGGTCTTGTCGGGCTGGTTGCGAAAGCGCTCGACGATTTCCCAGCGCGGCATGCGCGGGCCGGCTTCCAGCAGGATCACAGACTTGCCCGCCATCGCGAGCTGGTGTGCAACGATCGCGCCGGCGACACCCGATCCGACGACGACGACGTCGGCTTTTTGCGTATCGGTATCGGCCATCAGGCTTGCCTCTCGATCGGTTTTTCGGCCCAGAAGCCGGGTTTGTTGGGGCAATACGAAGGGATCACGAGCGTATCGGACACCACGCTGAACATTAATGCTTCTTCGTAGGTAATCACGACGTTGTCGACGATGCCGAGATACCACGCGCCGAGAATCGTCAGTGCGAGCGATTCCTGGTCGGGATTCAGCGAGCCGGATGCGAGCGCGCCGGCGAGCTGCGGCAGGCTGTCGGCCGTCTTGAACGAGCCCTTCTGCAAGGCCTGCAGATAGCGCTGGCCGGTGACGCGGCTCAGCCCTTTCTTGCCGGTCAATGCTTCGGAAAGCGTCATGAACGTATCAAGCGGCGCGGTGCCGGGATCGTCGGCCAGGGCCCGCAACGCCAGCGAGCCCGTGAGGCCCGCCGCCGTCAGCGCCAGTGCGCCCTGCAGCCATTGACGCCGCGTGATGCCGGTTGCGGCTGCGTCGTTGTCACGACGCGATTGGGGGGTGTTGTCGTTGTGCATGTTTCCTTCTCTCGAACACCGGATTCGGGAAAACCACGCTTGATATTTCTCAAACATTGGCGCGGACCTGCAATGTACGCGCACACGCCGGATCAAACAATCTTTTTATAGTCCATTTAATGTTCCGCAATCCGTGACAATCGACATTTCGCTGCATTTTTGTGTCGTCGACGCGACAAATCTGCGGCACGCACCGCCGTGTCGCGCGCCGGCGACACACTGCACGCCGTGCTGCGCGCGCATGACGGTCGGTTAGAATCCCGTGCAATCAAACAGAAAGCTTCCCTCCGAGGGCAATCGAGCGATGAAGCAGCGCGACAAGCACAACAAACAAAAGCATCGAACCAACCACCCGACCCGGCTGCTCTGGCGCATCGGCGCCGTCGCGGCGCTCGGCGGCGCCGCGGCGCTGTCGCTGCATGCGGGCGCGGCGCGCACGGTGAGCGTGTCGCCGCAAGGCACCGTCACCGAAGTCCGGCAGAGCGTCGTCAAGTTCGACGAACCGATGGTCGCCTTCGGCTCGGCCTCCGCGCCGAATCCGGCGCGCATGAGCTGCAACGATTCGGCGGCCGCACGCGGCCAGGGCCACTGGCTCGACGACAAGACCTGGGTTTACGATTTCGAAAGCGACCTGCCGCCCGGCGTACGCTGCTCGGTCGCGCTCAACGACACGCTGCGTTCGGTCGCGGGCAATGCGGTCAGCGGCCCGCGTCGCTTCACGTTCCAGACGGGCGGCCCGTTTCCGGTGTCGGTGCGCCCCGGCTCCCGCGAGATCGAGGAGCGGCAGGTCTTCGTGATGAAGCTGAACGGCCCGGCCGAGCCGCGCTCGGCGCTCGCGAACATCTGGTGCGAAGCGGCCGGCATCGGCAACCGCATTCCCGTCGCGGCGGCCGACGACGATACGCGCAACGCCCTGCTCGATCATTTCGGGTTGAAGAAGGAGGCGGCGCGCGTGCTGACGCTGTCGTGCTCGCAGGCGCTGCCGGCGAGCGCGAAGGTGCAGTTGGTGTACGGCAAGGGCGTCGCGAGCCCGAGCGGCATCGCGAACGAAACCGAACGGCGTTTCGATTTCACCGTGCGCGCACCGTTCGCCGCGAGCTTCTCGTGCGAACGCGAGAACGCGAAGGCGCCCTGCACGCCGCTGCGCCCGCTCACGCTGTCGTTCAACGCGCCTATCTCGCGCAAGCAGGCCGACGCGATCAAGCTGCGCGGCCCCGACGGTTCGCTGTCACCGACCTTCGCGGCCGACGATCGCAGCGAGGAAGTGACGACCGTCACGTTCAACCCGCCGCTGCCCGCGCAGGCCGCGCTGACCGTCGAGCTGCCGTCGGGCCTGCACGACGTGACCGACCGGCCGCTGTCCAACGCCGACCTGTTCCCCCTCGCGACGCGCACCGCGCCGATGCCGCCGCTCGCGAAATTCTCGTCGGGCACGTTCGGGATCGTCGAGCGCTTTGCCGAACCCGGTACGCCCGCGCTCGTGCCCGTCACGCTGCGCAACGTCGAGGCCGACCTGCATATCGCCGGCCTCAATGCGGGCGGCGCGCAATTCGCGAACCTGAAGGTCGAGAACGACACCGCGATTCGCCAATGGATGCGCACCGTCGATCGCTTCGACAACTGGTCGATGACGGCCGGCTCGATCGACGATCAGTTGCCCGGCCTGCTCGCACGCAAGGGCCAACACCCCGTCTACGTGCCGCTCGCGGCCGGCGAGAAACAGCCCGCGCCGCGAGACCGCCGCATCGACGTGCGCTCGCTGTCGCTGCTGACGGGCGAGCCCGGCGCGCAGGTGCTGACGCTGCCGAAGGCCGACCCGAAGACGCTGCGCCCGTTCGAAGTGGTCGGCGTGCCGATCGACAAGCCCGGCTTCTACGTGCTCGAACTCGCGTCGCCCGCGCTCGGCCGCTCGCTGCTCGCGAAGCCGTCGAGCATGTACGTGCGCACCACCGTGCTCGTCACGAACCTCGGCGTGCACCTGAAACAGGGCCGCGAGAACAACCTCGTGTGGGTCACGACGCTCGACAAGGGCAAGCCGGTGCCGAATGCGCAGATCCGCGTGTCGGACTGCAACGGCGACGAAATCGCGGCCGGCAAGACCGACGCGCAGGGCCTGCTGAAGATCGACGGGCCGTTCGAGCCGAGGCGCGCGTGCAGCTCGTCGGAGCAACGCTTCGACGACTATTTCGTGTCGGCGCGCGTCGACGATCCGAAGACGGGCCCCGACATGGCGTTCGTCAGCTCGGGCTGGAACCGCGGGATCGAATCGTGGCGCTTCAACGTGCCGACCGATACCGACAGCGCACCGACCGTGCGCGCGCATACGGTGTTCGACCGCACGCTGCTGCGCGCCGGCGAAACCGTGTCGATGAAGCATTTCATCCGCACCGAGACGCTGCAGAGCCTCGCGTTCCCGTCGCAATACCCGACGCGCATGACGATCCGCCATCTCGGCACGGGCCAGACGTACAAGCTGCCGCTCACGTGGGCGGCCGACCACAGCGCGGACTCGCAGTTCACGCTGCCGGCCGCCGCGAAGCTCGGCGAGTACAGCGTCGAACTCGAAGGCGGCCCGGAAGACGCGCCGACCGCCACCTATTACAGCGGCAGCTTCCGCGTCGAGGCGTTCCGCCTGCCGGTGCTGAAAGGCTCGATCGGCGCGCGCGACGCGCAGAAGAGCCCGCTCGTCGCCGTGAAGGAAGCGCCGCTCGCGGTGCAGATCGACTACGTGTCGGGCGGCGGCGCATCGAACCTGCCCGTGCAGGTGTCGGCGCTGATGAAATGGGCGTCGCCGCCGTTCGCGGACCGTTTCGAGGATTTCAGCTTCACGCCGTATCGCCCCGACACGAGCGACGGCAATGCCGACGACGATTCGCAGGACGACGACCACGCGTTGTCGTCGAACAACGATCCCGACGCGACGAAGCTGATCGCCGACAAGCTGCCGCTGACGCTCGATCGCAACGGCGCGGGCGCGGTCACGCTCAAGGGCCTGCCCGACGTCGACGCGCCGAAGCGCATCGCGCTGGAGGCGACCTTCGCCGATCCGAACGGCGAAGTGCAGACGATTCGCGGCGACACGATCCTGTGGCCGGCCGCGGTGGCGGCCGGCATCAAGGCCGGCCGCTGGGTGTCGGTCGGGCAGCGCGTGCCGGTGCAGGCACTGGCGGTCGACCTGCAGGGCAAGCCGCGCGCGTCGGTGCCGATCGAGATCAAGGGCGTCGCGCGCATCACGACGTCGTCGCGCAAGCGGATGGTCGGCGGGTTCTATGCGTACGACAACAAGAGCGACACGCGCGACCTCGGCGTGCTGTGCTCGGGCAAGACCGACGACAAGGGCCGCATGGCCTGCGACGCGACGCTCGAGCAGGCCGGCAACGTGCAGTTGATCGCGGTCGCGAAGGACGGCGACGGCCGTACGTCGAATGCGTCGACGTCGGTATGGGTCACGCGCGAGGACGAACTCTGGTTCGGCGGCGACAACACCGACCGGATCGACGTGATCCCCGAGAAGACCTCGTACGAACCGGGCGAAACGGCCCGCTTCCAGGTGCGCATGCCGTTCCGCTACGCGACCGCGCTCGTCGCGGTCGAGCGCGGCGGCGTGATGGAAACGCACATCGTCGAGCTGAACGGCAAGAATCCGACCGTCGACCTGAAGGTCGGCGAATCGTGGGGGCCGAACGTCTACGTGTCGGTGCTCGCGCTGCGCGGCCGGATTCGCGAGGTGCCGTGGTACTCGTTCTTCACGTGGGGCTGGAAGGCGCCCGTCGAATGGGCGCGCGCGTTCTGGCGCGAAGGCCGCCACTACGAGGCGCCGACCGCGTTCGTCGACCTGTCGAAGCCCGCGTTCCGCTACGGCCTCGGCGAGATCAAGGTCGGCACCGGCGTTCACCGTCTCGGCGTGACCGTGACGACCGACGCGACGCGCTACACGGTCCGCAGCAAGGCGCAGGCGCACGTGAAGGTCACGCTGCCGAACGGCCAGCCGGCACCGGCCGGCACGCAGATCGCGATCGCGGCCGTCGACGAAGCGTTGCTCGAACTGATGCCGAACGACAGCTGGGACCTGCTCGACGCGATGCTGCGCCGGCGTGCGTACGGCGTCGAGACGGCCACCGCGCAGATGGAAATCGTCGGCCGCCGCCACTTCGGCCGCAAGGCCGTGCCGGCCGGCGGCGGCGGCGGCAGCGCGCCGACCCGCGAGCTGTTCGATACCCTGCTGCTGTGGAACCCGCGCGTGACGCTCGACGCGAACGGCAGCGCGACCGTCGAGGTGCCGCTGAACGATGCGCTCACGCGCTTCCGGATCGTCGCGATCGCGGCGGTCGGCCCCGACCGTTTCGGCACGGGCAGCACGTCGATCCGCAGCACGCAGGATCTGCAACTGATCTCCGGCCTGCCGCCGCTCGTGCGCGAAGGCGACGCGTTCCGCGCGCAGGTCACGCTGCGCAACACGACCGACCGCGCGATGCAGGTCGTCGTGACGCCGCGCGTGACGGGCCTCGACGTCGCCCCGCAAACCGTATCGCTGGCGGCGAATGCGGCGACCGACGTCGCGTGGACGATCACCGTGCCCGAGCAGGCGCTCGATGCGGCCGGTGCGCTGAACTGGCGCATCGAGGCGGCCGAACAAGGCGGCAAGCGCGCGTCCGACGCGCTGGCCGTCGCGCAGAAGGTCGTGCCCGCGCTGCCGGTAACGGTGCAGCAGGCGACGCTCGCGCAGGTCGACGGCACGTTGACGGTGCCCGTGTCGGCCCCGGCCGGCGCGGTAAGCAACGCACAGGGCGCACCGCGCGGCGGCATCGCCGTGTCGCTGCAGTCGAAGCTCGCCGACGGCCTGCCCGGCGTGCGGCGCTGGTTCGAGCGCTATCCGTACCGCTGCCTCGAACAGCAGACGTCGCGTGCGATCGGGCTGCGCGACCCCTCGCAATGGCAGGCGCTGATCGCGCGCCTGCCCGTCTACCTCGACGGCGACGGCCTGGCCAGCTACTTCCCGCCGTCGTCGGACGATTCGCATCACGGCAGCCCGACGCTGTCGTCGTACCTGCTCGTGGTGTCCGACGAAGCCAGCCGCCTCGATCCGCGCTTCGCGCTGCCGGAAGACCTGCGCACGCAGCTCGAAGCCGGGCTCGCGCGCTTCGTCGACGGCCGCCTCGAGCGCAACGCGTGGGCGCCGCGCCAGGATCGCGACCTGCGCAAGCTCGCCGCGATCGAGGCGCTGTCGCGCTACGGCGCCGCGCAGGGTCGCATGCTCGGTTCGATCGAGATCGCGCCGAACCAGTGGCCGACGTCGGCGGTGATCGACTATCACGCGATCCTGACGCGCGTGAAGGACATCCCGCAACGCGACGAGAAACGCGCGCAGGTCGAGCAGATCCTGCGGGCGCGCCTCACGTATCAAGGCACGCAGCTCGTGTTCTCGACCGCGCGCGACGACGACCTGTGGTGGCTGATGACCAGCAACGAGACCAACGCCGCGCGTCTCGCGCTGGAATTCGCCGGCGACCCGGCGTGGAAGGACGAGATGCCGCGCGTGACGGCCGGGCTGCTCGCGCTGCAACGCCAGGGCGCATGGCAGACGACGACGTCGAACGCGCTCGGCCTGCTCGCGGTCGAGCGCTTCTCGCGAACCTACGAGAGCACGCCGGTCGCCGGCGCGACGAAGGTTGCGCTCGGCGGCGACGCGCGCTCGATCTCGTGGTCTCAGGCGGCATCGGCCGCGCCCGCCGACACGCCCGCGTCGGCCACGCCCGCGACCCGCGCGGCCGCCGCACGCAGCGTGCTGCTGCCGTGGCCGCGTGCGTCGCAGGGGCCGGCCACGCTGTCGGTCACGCAGGACGGCACCGGCCGCCCGTGGGCGACCGTCGAAAGCCTCGCGGCCGTGCCGCTGCGCTCGCCGTTCGCGGCCGGCTATCGGATCACGAAGACCGTCACGCCCGTATCGCCCGCCGTCAACGGCGTGCTGACGCGCGGCGACGTCGTACGCGTGCATCTCGACATCGATGCACAGAGCGACATGACGTGGGTCGTCGTCAACGATCCGATCCCGGCCGGTGCGACGATCCTCGGGTCGGGCCTCGGCCGCGATTCCGAAGCCGCGACGCAGGGCGAGAAAACGCCGGACGGCGCGTGGCCGACGTTCGTCGAGCGCGACTTCGACGGCTACCGCGCGTACTACGACTATTTGCCGAAGGGCAAATTCTCGGTCGAGTACACGGTGCGGCTGAACAACGTCGGCACGTTCGGACTGCCGCCGACGCGCGTCGAGGCCCTGTATGCACCGTCCGTGTACGGCCTGTGGCCGAACCCGCCGATGACCGTGAAGCCGGCCGACGCGGGCAAGTGACGAGACCGCGATGATGGATCCGGCTTTGTCGCGGCCGGCGCGCTTCGCCGGCCGCATATTCGTCGCCGTCGTGCTGGCCGCGCCGCTCGTCGCGCATGCGCTGCCCGGCTACGACGACGTGCGCCGCAACTGGCGCAGTTCCGACTGGGTGCTGCTCGCCCGCGACGGCACGCCGCTGCAGCGCACGCGCGTCGACCTCGCCGAACGGCGCGGCGACTGGGTGTCGCTCGCCGACGTGTCGCCCGCGTTCCGCGAGGCGATCGTCGTGTCCGAGGACAAGCGCTTCTACGAACACAGCGGCGTCGACTGGCGCGGCATTGCCGGCGCCGCGTGGGGCAATCTGTGGAACGAGCGCACGCGCGGCGCGTCGACCGTCACGATGCAGCTCGCGGGCTTGCTCGGCGATTCGCCGCGCCGCTCGGGCCAGCGCTCGCTGCCGCAGAAAGCCACGCAGGCCGTCAACGCACTGTGGCTCGAACGCAGCTGGCGCAAGGACCAGATCCTCGAGGCCTATCTGAACCTGGTGCCGTTCCGCGGCGAGACGATCGGGCTCGGCGCGCTGTCGCAGGTGCTGTTCGGCAAGGCGCCTTCCGGCCTCGACGCGCGCGAAGCCGCGATCGCCGCGGCACTGGTGCGCGCGCCCAACGCGGCGCCCGCGAAAGTCGCCGAGCGCGCGTGCCGGATCCTGCGCGACATGCATGCCGGGCAGGCATGCGCGTCGCTCGACGGTTACGTGCAGCTCGTCACCGCGCGCCCGGCCAACGCCGTGCGTAACGACGTCGCGGCGGACGGCGCCGCCCTCGCCCCGCACTTCGCGCGACGCATCGCGGCGGAGGTCAAACCCGCAGCCGGCGCGCAGGTCCGCACGACGCTCGACGCGCCGCTGCAGCGCTTCGCGCGCGACACGCTGATGCGCGCGCTGACCGAACTCAATGCGCCCGCGCACCGGCGCAACGTGCAGGACGGCGCGGTGGTCGTGATCGACAACGCGACCGGCGAGATCCGCGCGTGGGTCGGCTCATCCGGGGCGCTGTCGAGCGCGCGCGACGTCGATGCCGTGGTCGCGCCGCGCCAGGCCGGCTCGACGCTCAAGCCGTTCCTCTATGCGCAGGCGCTCGACGAGAAACGGCTGACGGCCGCGTCGCTGCTCGACGATGCGCCGATCAATCTCGCCGCCGGCGGCGGCCTGTACATTCCGCAGAACTACGACAAGGATTTCAAGGGCTGGGTGAGCGTGCGCAGCGCACTCGGCGGCTCGTTGAACGTACCGGCTGTGCGCACGCTGGTGCTCGTCACGCCGCACCGCTTCGCGCGCACGCTGACCGCGCTCGGCCTGCCGCTCGCGCAGGAAGGCGATTACTACGGCTTCAGCCTCGCGCTCGGCAGCGCGGACGTCACGCTGCTGTCGCTGACCAATGCATACCGCGCGCTCGCGAACGGCGGCGTCGCGCGCAAGGTCGTCGACCTGCCGGCCACGGCGCCGACGTCGACCTCCGGTACATCGGCGTCCGCGCGGGCGGACGCCGGCACGCGCGTGTTCAGCGAAGCCGCCAGCTTCGTCGTCACCGACATCCTGTCCGACAACAACGCGCGCGTGCGCACCTTCGGCTTCGACAACCCGCTCGCGACGCGCTTTTTCTCGGCGGTCAAGACCGGCACGAGCAAGGACATGCGCGACAACTGGACCATCGGTTTCACGTCGCGCTATACGGTCGGCGTGTGGGTCGGCAATGCGGACGGCTCGCCGATGTGGGACGTGTCGGGCGTCACGGGCGCGTCGCCCGTGTGGTCGGCCGTCGTCGGCTATCTGCACCGCGACCTGCCGAGCCGTGCGCCGCGCGCGCCGGCCGGCGTCGAGACCCGCCGCATCGCGTTCGAGCGCGACATCGAGCCGGCTCGCAACGAGTGGTTCGTCGCGGGCACGGCGGTCGACACGATCCGGCTCGCGGCGCCCGTCGCACCGGGCAAGGACGGTGCGCGTGCGCCGCTGACGATCGGCGCGCCGACCGACGGCACGATCTTCGCGATCGACCCGGACATTCCGCCGAAGAACCAGCGGATCTGGTTCGAGCGCTCGGCCGGGCGCGCGACGAAATTCGCGTGGCGGCTCGACGACAAGGTGATCGGGCATGCCGACCGCGTCGCATGGCTGCCGTGGCCGGGCCGGCACCGGCTGGAACTCGTCGATGCGCGCGGCAACGTCGCGGATGCGATCGGCTTCGAGGTGCGCGGCGCGTTCGCGAAGCCGGCCGCGCGCAAGCCCTGAGCCGGCGCGCCGGCGTGACCGGCCGGCCGTGTTCGCTTTCCCCGGATCAGGACATAGAATGACAACAGCGCCGCATTCCCCACGCGCACCGGTTGCCTCATTCTCTCGGATTGCCCGCGACCATGAACATTCGCCTTATGCGCTTCACCCGCCCCGCGCTGGGCGCGTTGTGCGTTGCAACGCTTGCCGCGCTCCAGGCCTGCAACGGCGATGCCTGCTTCGGCGTCGACGTGTGCTTCAACGACAACACGCAAACCGTCTCGCTGTCGGGCACGGCCGCGACGGGCGACGCGCTCGCGAGTGCGCAAGTAACGGTCAATTGCGCGGCGGGCTCGGCCACGACGCTGACGGACGGCGGCGGCAACTACCGTGTGACGCTCAACGCGGCGCTGCCATGCGTGATCACCGTGGCGTCGGGCGGCGCGAGCCTGCATTCGCTCGCCTACGCGGGCGGCACCTTCAATACGACGCCCGAGACCGAGCTGATGCTCGTTTATCTCGCGGCGCAACTCGGGACGAACACGGCCGGGCTGATCGGCAATTTCCAGGGCACCCTGCGCTACCAGCGGGCGATGAACAGCCCGGACACCGTGCAGTCCGCGCAATCGGCCGTGGTGACGAACCTGCAGCAGCGCTATGCGGTCACGCTCACCGCGCCGGCGTTCCTGACTACTTCGTTCGTGGTCGGGCAACCGGGCGTCGACAGCGATCTCGTCGCGCTGGCCAAGGCGGGGGCGATCGACCCGAACGGGCTGCCGGATCCGATTGCCGTGTCGCTGTTGCAGCAGGCCGGGGCCGCACATCCGCTGTAAGCGACGCGGGATGCGACGCGACGTGATGTGACGGAAATCGGCCGTCAGGCGCCGGCTTCGCGCGCGTCGTCCGCCAGCAGTGCCCAGCGCTCGTGGTCGCGCCATTCGCCGCCGATGCGCAGATAGCGCGGCGAAAACCCCTCTTGCCTGAACCCGAGCCGTCGCACCAGCGCGATCGATGCATGATTGCCGGGCTGGATGTTCGCTTCGAGACGGTGCAGCCCGAGTTCGCCGAACGCGACGCCGATCGTCGCGCGCAACGCTTCCGTCATCAGCCCCTTGCGGCTGGCCTCCGCCATGCCGTAGTACGCCAGATAAGCGCTCTGAAACACACCGCCGACGATCTCGTTGAGGTTCACCACGCCGACCACCGCGCCCGACGCCCGTTCGCGCGCGACGAATCCGACGTTCGGCCCGGTCAGGCAGCGGGCGAACCATTGATCGAACCCGGCCTGGTCGACGAACGAATCGACCCACGGCAGATGATGACGCCGGCTCGCACGGTTGGCGGCGATCAGATCGGCGGCGTCGGAACGGGCGACGCGATTCAGCAGGATCCGGTTCATGAGTCGGTCGCCGGCCGGCGCTTACGCCGCCCCTTCGCTTGCGCACACCACCGGCGCCGCCTGCTGCTGCGACAGATACCTCAGCAGCTTCGTCACCATCCACACCACGACGAACGACAGCGCGACGAAGAACACCGCCAGCGGCGTCAGCACGTGAATCGACACGAAGCCGGCCAGGCCCATCATCGCGGACGACACGAGCAGCAGCGCACAGCCGAGAATCGCGCTCGTCAGGCCGGCGATATGCGGAAACAACGAATTGCCCTTGGCCATCAGCGTCGGATACATCGCGCCCGCGCAGAAGCCCATCACGAGCACCGGCGTCGCGAGCGTCCACACGCGCAGGCCGACGGTCAGCGCCAGCACGAGCATCGCGACCGACGCGCCCGCCATCACGCGCGCACCGATACGCAGCCGTTGCTCGGCGCTCGGCAGCCCGCGCCCGTGAATCCGGTTCGACAGGCCGCCAAGGAAATACATGAGGCCGATGCCGAGCGCGAGATAACCGAAGAAGGTCGGCGGCTTGTGCAGCGTGGTCTGCACCATGAACGGCCCGACGATGTTGAACACCAGCAGGATGCTGTAGCACAGCCCCTGTGCGAGGAAACAGCTCTGGAACACCGGGCTCGCCAGCACCTTGCCCGTGTTCGCCATCAGCGTGCGCGGCTCGAGATGCACCGGCTTCGGCAAGGTTTCGCGGTAGCGCCACAGCAGCGCCCACATCGCCAGCGAGTAGACCAGCAGGAACACGAGGCACGCGCGCCAGCCGAACCATTCCTGCAGGTGCGCGCCGATCACCGGCGCGATGATCGGCGCGAGCCCCCACGCGATCGACATGTACGTGAACGCGTGCATCAACGCCTGGCCGGAGAACGAATCGGTGATGATCGCCTTCGCCAGCAGGTTGGTGGTCGCGATCCCGAAGCCCTGCAGGCAGCGCGCCAGCACGAACGTCTCGAGGTTCGGCGCGCCGAGCGACAGCAGGCAGCCGATCGTGTAGATCACGAGCCCGAACGCGAGCACGCGCTTGCGGCCGTAGGCGTCGGCGATCGGCCCGAAGATCAGCTGCCCGAGCGCGTAGGCCGCCATGTAACCGGACACGCTCGACTGGATCGCCTGCGGCGTGGTCGCGAACGAACGGGCCATGTCGGGCAGCGCGGGCACGTAGATGTCGATGGCGAGCTGCCCCGCGGACGCGAACAGACAGATCAGAAACAGCAGAAAGCGCGGCGAATTCGACTCGCGCGCGGGAGTGGACGTGGCGTTCATGACGACTGGGAAGGAGGACAGGCAGCCGTGCCGCATCGTCGATGTTCGAGTGACGAACACGCGTGTGGTCGCGACGAATTCCGTATTGTGCCTGTTGTTGCACCGCGCGACAGGATTCCCCTGGCGCGGGCGCGGTTGAATACCGGTTGCGGCTCGTCCCGGAGGGCGCCGGTCGGTCCGGCCGGTCGCGATTTTAATGTTGATTTAAGCCGCCGGCCGCATTGTCTCGGATGGCTCACTCCGTGAGCCGCACGTCATTGTTGATTCGATCAGTCTCGTTTGATGGAGATACGAAGATGCGATTCCGTTCGTATATGGCGGCGGGCGCGCTGGCGCTGGCGCCCATGTTTGCCCTGGCCGGGCAGGCCGGCGCGGCGGCCGCCGCCCAACCGATGTTCGTCAACGTCGACGGGCAGACCGTGCCCGTGAAAGCCGAAACGCGCGTCGTCCAGACGGCCGTCGGCCCGATGAAGGTCAGCACGTGGAGCTGGCACAGCCCGCAAGGCGGCGCGAGCTTCGAGATGCAGACGTCGTCGTCGGGCGGCATGCCGCCGGCGGCCGCGTTGCGGCAGCTGCAGGCCGCGCAGTACCGGATGCAGGCGGCCCAGGCGCAGATGGTCGCGATGCAGCAGCAAATGATGGCGCTCCAGCACATCGCGCTCGCCAACGCGTTCGCGATGCCGATGCCGCAAACGGTCGGCTTCGCGATGCCGCTGTGGGCGATGCCGGAACCGGTCGTCGTCCTCGTGCCGGCGCAGCCTTCGACACGCTCGATCGCGCCGGCCGCACCGGCACAGCCGGCCGTACGCGGGGCTGAAATCAAGGCCTGACGCGCGCTTGCGCCGCGCAAGCGACCGACCGCCAAACCAAGACCGCCGGCCCCTGCCGGCGGTTTTTTTAATTGGCGATCGCGCGGATATCCCACGCGGACGGGCCGCGATCACCGCCGTGCCGCCACACCGTTGCGCGCGCACGCAGCATCGCCCCGCCCTCGGTACTTTCCACCCATTGACACACCTCCCCGCCTTCCCCCTATACTCCCCGAAGCGTCGATAAATTGTTGAACAATCCAGTATTGGAATTGACGCCTGACCGGCCAGCACAAAGGATTCCGGCCGGATCGCCGCATCTGCCAACTTTCCCCCGAGAGCACCGCGTCATGTCGAACTATCCCGCCGCTTACCAGGTCACCAAGGGCTCCGTCCTGAACGTCGACCGGACCTTCTATTCCGAGATCGCCCGGCGTCAGGACGCGCGCGAGCGCATCGCGTCGCACATCGTGCCGATCCGCAGCGGCTTCGCGTGGACGGTGCCGGCCGGCCACGTGTTCCGGATCGTCACGCTGGAAGGCCCGCAAGTCGCCGACTTCAACATGTGGAACCTGCACAATCCGCGCGAACGCATGTGGGCGTCGCGCACGCGCCAGTTGCAGGCCGCGCACGTGACGACGTTCGACCGGCTCTGGTCGACGCTGCCGTACCTGCGCCCGATGGCGACGATCACCGACGACACGCTCGCCGGCTACGGTGTCGACGGCGACGGCGGCCGCGTGCACGACCTGCTCGGCACGCGCTGCGACCCTTACGTGAACAAGCTGCTGACCGGCGAGGACTTTCATTTCCACTGCCACTCGAACCTCGTGCGCGCGGTCGCGCCGTACGGGCTGACGGAGTTCGACGTGCACGACGTGCTCAACGTGTTCCAGTGCACGGGGCTGAACGACGACGACAAGTACTTCATGAAGGCGTGCCCCGCGAAGCCGGGCGACTATCTCGAGTTCTTCGCGGAGATCGATGTGCTGTGCGCGATGTCCACCTGTCCGGGCGGCGACCTGTCGGTGCCGATGTGGGGGCCCGGCGCGCGCGATCCGATCGACGTGTGCCGGCCGCTCGGTGTCGAGGTGTACCGGCTCGACCCGAGCCTGCTCGAAGGCTGGTCGTCGCCGTCCGTCGCGCCGTACCGCGGCCAGCACGGGATGCAGCCGCCGCATGCCGACTGGCAGCACGACAAGACGGCGTGACCGGGCCCGAAGCCCGTAGAATGGCGAAACACCGCCGGCCTGCCACGCCGGCGGCGCACGATCAGGAGAGGAGCGAGCGAACGGAATGGCAAGTGAAAAAGCGCGAGGACAGTCGGTCGCCGACCGGATCAGCCATCAGTTGCGCGAACACATCATCAGCGGCAAGCTGCCGCCCGGCACCGCGCTGATCGAGATGGACCTCGCGGCCGAATACGACACGTCGCGCAACTCGCTTCGCGAAGTTCTGCACCAGCTCGGCCGTGAAGGGCTCGTCACGTTCGTGCGGCACAAGGGCGTCGTCGTGCGCACGCTCAATCGTCAGGACGTGCGCGACCTCTACGTTGCACGCCGCACGCTTGAACTGCATGCGCTGAACACGGCCGAACTCGCGCAGCCGGCGCTGCTCGAGAAGATGCAGGCGGCGATTCGCGCGGCCGAGCGCGAACTCGACAAGGAAAACTGGCAGGCCGTCGGTACGCACAGCCTGCGGTTTCACCAGCACATCGTCGCGCTGCAGAAATCGGCGCTGCTCGACGAATTCTTCCGGACCATCTCGGCGCAGTTGCGCCTCGTCTTCGCCGCCGATCCCGACGAGAAGCGCGTGCAGACGCCCGACTGGATCCAGCGCGAATACCAGATCTACGACCTGCTCACGCAGAACCGCCGCAGCGAGGCCGTCACCGCGCTCGCGCGCTATCTCGACGACTCCGAGCGGATGCTCGTCGACGCGATCAAGCGCAGCCATCGCGACGCAGCCTGACGCGTGACGCCGGATACCGCACCGCCGCTGCATGCCGCACGACACGGCATGCAGCGGTCGGAGCGGCCGCGCGCATCGTCACGCGTGCTCTCCCGCCGGCAGTGCGTAACTGCCGTCTTCCCGATGCGTCTCGCGCCCCGTGAGCGGCGGATTGAACACGCACACCAGATGCAGGTCGCCGCGCGTCGCGCGCAGGATATGCGGATCGTTCAGGTTCAGTGCGTAGATCGTGCCGGGCGTGATCCGGTGCACGTCGCCGGTCGCCGTATCGACGACCTCCCCTTCGCCGGCCACGCAATAGTTGGTTTCGAAGTGGTTCTTGTAATGCAGATGCAGTTCCGCGCCTTCGTGCACACGCGTCTCGTGCACGGAATAGCCGACGCCGTCCTGCTTGACGATCATGCGCTTGCTGTCCCAGCCCGGACCGCGGGCGTGGCGTTCGGTATTGGCGATATCGGCCGATCTGATGACGATCATGAGTACCTCTGAATAGTGACGATGACGAATGGCAAGGCAAGCCCTGCCGGCGGAAAGCGGGTCATGCGGAATCGGTCAGCGCATGTTCGACCATGGCCGCGACGTCGAGCAGTCGCGCGTCCGCGCCTCGGCGGCCGGTGATCAGCAAACCAACCGGCTGCCGGTACCGCAGGTTGCCGGGCACGCTGATGCTCGGCAGGTCGAGCCGGTTCGCGAATTCGGTCAGCCGGAACGCGCGCGCGTTCAGTGCGTGGTACGCGGTTTCGTCGGCGAGATCGGCCATGCGCGGCGGCAGCATCGGCACCGTCGGCGTCAGCACCGCATCCGCGTCGCCGAGTTCGGCTTCGTAGATGTCGGCCAGCGCAGCCAGGCGCAGCCGTGCCGCCGCATAGTCGTGCGCGCGCACCTGTTCGCCCGCCGCGATGCGCGGCCCGACGAGCGGATCGTAACGGTCGGCCGCCGTCGCCAGCCGCTCACGATGCAGCATGAACGCTTCCGCCGCGATGATGCCGCCCGCGCGCGCGACCGCGCCGGCCTCCGCCACGCAATCGAGCCGCCGGCGCCGGATCCGCGCGCCTTGCGCGGCGAGTCGGGACAACCACGCATCGAAGGCGCGCGCCACGACCGGGTCGAGGTCGTCGGTGGCGAACGGCTCGGGCACGATGAAATGCAGGCCGCGGACGCGCGCCGGCTCGTGCCGCGGCGCGTCGCGACCGTGCAGCGCGGCATCCGCCCGCCGGCACAGGCCGACCGTCGCGGCCACGAGGCCCGGTACGTCGAAGCTGGTCGACAGAAACTGCATGCCGTCGGTCGCGTAGCGCCCGCGCGACGGCTTGAAGCCAGTCACACCGCAGAATGCCGCCGGAATGCGCGCGGAACCGCTCGTATCGGAACCCAGCGACAGCTCGGCCGCGCCGAGCGCCACCGAAACCGCCGCGCCCGAACTCGAGCCGCCGGCGACCTGCTCGCGCAATGGATCCAGCGGTGTCGTCGGCGTCCCGTACGTACGATTCACGCCGAGCGCGCCGTACGCGAACTCGGTCATCGCGGTCTGCGCGATCAGCACCGCACCGGCGCGGCGCAGCGCCGACACCAGCACCGCGTCGGTTCGAGCCGCGGGCGCATCGGCCAGCACGCGCGAACCGGCATGCGTGACCCAGCCTTCGCAATCGAAGCAGGCCTTCACCGTCAGCACGGCGCCGGCCAAGGGCGCCGTGTTCGCGCCGCCGCGCGGCGATCCATCCCGTGCGCGTGCTTCCGCGGCCGCCGCTTCGTCGCGACGCGCGAGCCATGCGATTCCGATGTCGCCGGGATGCGCATCGGCACGCTCGAGACATGCGCGTAACCGGTCGGCGTTCGACGGTTCGCTCGTGTCGCCGTGTCGGAAATTCGTCGGGTCCATGCGCGCTCCCACCGTATCGTTCGTCATGCGAAGTGAACGTGCTTCAGGAAGTCCTTCACGCGCGCGTCCGCGCTGCCGCGAATCCGGTCCGGCGGCACGTCGTAGAGGATGCGTCCGCTCTCCATGAATACGATCCGGTCGGACACCTTGAACGCGAAATTCATCTCATGGGTCACGATGATCATCGTCATCCCGTCCTTCGCCAGGGTTTCGACGACCTTCAGCACGTCGCCGACGAGTTCCGGATCGAGCGCCGAGGTCGGCTCGTCGAACAGCATGATCGACGGCCGCGTCGCGAGCGCGCGTGCAATAGCGACGCGCTGCTGCTGGCCGCCCGACAGCTGATGCGGATACTTGTTCGCATGCTCGAGCATTCCGACCTTCGACAGCAGCGACAGTGCCTGCAGCCGGATCGCCGCCGTGTCGGCCTGCCGGTGATAGCACGGCGCCATCATCACGTTCTGCAGCGCGGTGCGATGCGGGAACAGGTTGAAGCTCTGGAACACCATGCCGATATCGAGGATGCGCTCGTGTGACACGCGCGGCGGATGCGAGTCGGACGCGCGAATGAACGATTCTCCGTACAGGTCGATCTCGCCCGCGTTCACCGGCGCGAGCCCGTTGATGGCGCGGATCAACGAAGTCTTGCCGGAACCGGACGGGCCGATGATCGACACCACCTGCCCCGGCACGATGTCGAGATGAATGTCCTTCAGCACCTCGTGACGGCCGTAGCGTTGCTGCACGCCTTTCACGCGCAACGCGAACTCGGCGCTCGCGCGCGGCCGCGGCGCGACGGCGGGCGCCGACAGCGGTAGTTCGAGGCTCGCCTGCGCGGCCTGCGCGGCCTGCGCGGGCGTACGGCGGCTGACGTCAAGGTGCTGCTCGAGATAGCCGAGCAGTCGGCTGAACACCGTGACGATCAGCACGTAATAGAATGCGACCGCCAGCATCGTTTCGAACACGAGAAAGTTCTGCGTGTACAGCCGCTGCCCGACGAGCAGGATCTCGGCCAGCGAAATCACCGACACCAGCGACGTCAGCTTCACGATCGTGATGAACTCGTTCGCGAGCGCCGGCAGCGCGATGCGGATCGCCTGCGGCATCACGATCAGCCGCTGGATGCCGGTGAACCGGATGCCGAGCGCGCGGCCGGCTTCGAGCTGCCCGCGCGGCACCGACAGGATCCCACCGCGATGGATCTCCGCGAAATAGGCGGTTTCGCTCAGCACCATCGCGATCAGGCCCGCCGTGAACGGATCGGACAGCACCGCGCTGGTGGCGGGAAAAACCTGCGGCAGGTTGTAGATGAAGACCAGCAGCACAAGCAGCGGCAGGCTGCGGAAAAACCAGATGTACACGGCCGCCGCCCGCTTCAGCAACGGCTGGTGCGACTGCCGCGCGAGCGCCACCGGAAAGCCGAGCAACACACCGAGCAGCCATGCCGCGACGCTGAGCTCGACGACCACGACGCACGCGCGCCAGAAATCCCTGTCCCACAACAGCTGAAACGCATAGTGCCAATCGAACTGCATCGAAGACTCCTCGACCCCGCAGGGTGATGCGGCCGCCCGGCGCGGCACGCGATGGTCAGGTCTTGCCGGCCGCGCGCTTATTTCGCAGTGCCGAGCGCGTGGGCGACGTCGGCGGGCGTCGGCTCCTGCAACCCGTATTGCTTCACGAGGCGGCCGTATTCACCGCTGCGCCGCGCATCGTTCAACGCCCCCTCGAGCGCGCCCTGCAGGCCGCTGTCACCTTTCGTCACGCCCAGGCCGATCACGATCGGATACAGCAAGGTCGTCGAACCGATCTCGATACGTCCGTTCGTCTGCTTCGGAATCCCCTGCGCGACGGCCGCGTCCTCGATCTGCACGTCGACCGCCTTCGACATCAGCGCGGACGTCGCTTCCGGCGACGTGGGGAATTCGAGGATCGCGATCTCGCCGCGTCCGGCCGCCTTGCATGTGTCCTGCGACACCGCGCGCAGCTTCGGCGTCCACGATGCGCCCTTGATCGAGCCGACCCGCTTGCCGCACAGATCCTGCGGCGTCTTCGGCAGGAACGCGCTGCCCTTCGCGACGAGCAGCGACGCGCCGGTCTTCAGGTACGGCACGAAATCGACCTGCTTCACGCGATCGGGCGTCACGTAGAGCGCGGACGCGACGACGTCGAAGCGCCGCGCCTTCATCCCGAGGATCAGGTCGGGGAAGCGCGTGTCGAGGAACACGGGCTCGAGCTTCAGGTGGCGAGCGAGCATCCGCGAGAACTCGGCATCGAAGCCGGCGGGCTTGCCGGCGTCCAGATACGCGTATGGCGGATACGTGAGATCCGAGCCCACCAGCAGCGTGCCGGGCCGAACCGTCTGCAGCGGCGCCGCGTGCGCGAGCGAGCACGCGAAGACCAGCGGCACGAGCGCGCCGCGGAGGAAATGGCGAAGCGGTAAACGAGCGGACATGGCGAAGCTCCCGGGTTATTCGGCTCTCGCGCTGAAACAGCGCAACGCGTCCCACGCGCCGCGCTGTGCGGCTTTCCGGGATTTTCCGCCGAAAATTGTTGAACAATTTCGGCCGATTCTGACCAGTTCAAATTGAAATCTGAATCCGGGTTTACGCGGCAAGCAGCGTCCCCGGATACGAACGGGGCGCGCATGCGCAAGCCGCCGTTCGGCGCGCGGGACGCGTCAGAAAAAAGGGGAAAGGACGGGCGGAAACGGCGCGCCGGATGGCGCCCGTCAAAGGTGCGGCGCCGCGCGAGCGCGACGCGTCAGGCGGGGATCAGGGAATGGATTTCAGCATCCGGCGCGAACGGCACGGAGCAGGTTCTCGGCCGCCCCGAAACCGGCCGAAACCCCCGCGACAATCGGGCCGTGCAGGCCCGTACGAGATCGCGATCGCAACGCTCAGTACTGCGCCTGGTCCGTCGGATTCCTGAACAGCTGCTTCATCTCCGCCGACAGCGGATAGTTGAGACTCACGCCCTTCGGCGGAATCGGTTGCGTGAACCACTGGTCGTACAGCTTCTCGGCCGCGCCCGAGGTCTGCATCTTCGCGATCACGCCGTCGACGACGCGCTTGAACGCCGGATCGTCCCTGCGCATCATGCACGCGTAGTTTTCGTGAACGAGCGGCGTGCCGGTGACCGTGTACGCCCCCGGGTTGCGGTCCTTCGCGATCTCGCCGTACAACAGCGGCTCGTCCATCACGAACGCCACCGCCCGCCCGGTCGTGACGTTCATGAACGCTTCGGCGTGATCCTTCGCGCTGATGATCGTCATGTTCATCGCCTTCTCTTCGTTGAGCTTGCGCAACAGGCGCTCGTCCGACGTGCCGGCGGTCGTCGCGACCGTCTTGCCGGCCAGGTCCGCAAAATCCTTCACGCCCGAATCCTTGCGCGTGCTGAAACGGATGCCGTACAAAAAGATGCTGTTCGAGAACGCGGCCTGCTTTTGACGTTCGAGCGTGTTCGTCGTCGAGCCGCATTCGAAGTCGATCGTCCCGTTCTGCAGCAGCGGAATCCGGTTTTGCGACGTGATCGGGATTTCCTTCACCGCGAGGTTCGGCAGGTTCAGGTCCGTCTTCAACTGATCGATGATGCGCGACGCGATGTCGCGCGAGTAGCCGATGTTCTTCTGCTGGTTGTCCGAATACGAAAACGGCACCGACGACTCGCGAATGCCGAGCGACACGACACCCGTGTCCTTGATTTTCTTCAGCGTACCGGTAAGGGCCTGCGCGTGCGCGGCGCCGGCCAGCGCACAGGCCAGCGCGACGGCGAGCCAACGTAAACGGCGATCCATGCGTGTCTCCTGACGAAACGTTGAGCGAATCGCGATCCTACGCCCGACAATATTCGCGTCACATCGGGGGAACCGTAAAACACCCTTCCGCCGCGGCCCGATCCTCAACGAGGTTTTCCGTGCAGCGCAAACCGCCCGGCGCCGCTCGTCTCGCCCGACCGACCCGGGCGCGCGCGGCCGCGCCATCCCCGCCGGCCGTTCCAAACGTGCGTTCGTGCTGCAACGCAGCAACGTAATCGTTTGCGGCGCCCGTCGTTTTTCTCGCGAAACGCACTCAAGAAGCCGCCGCGCACGCCGTTACCCAGTGCATGGCGCGTCGCAGCAACCCGCTGCAACCGTCAGACAAAAACGACAAGGTCCGGCTCGCCCGGACCGGCGCCACCGCCGGCACGACGGTTATCTACGAGGATCGAGTTTCAACATGAGAGCCAAACGTTTCCATTTCGCGCTGGCGCGCCCCGCACATGCGCGCATGCTCGCCGGCATGCTGTCTGCCGCCGCCCTGCTGCCCCTCGCCGGCTGCGGCGGTGGCGGCGGCGACGGCAGCAACCCGTCTTCTTCCAACGCGGCGCCTGCACCGGCCCCGGCACCGACGCCCGCTCCCGCGCCCGCCCCGACCACCCCGCCCGCGTCGTCCGGCAGCAATGCGTGCACGTCGCAGCAGGCCGCCGTGCAGATGGCTGCGCAGGCCACACCGGTCGAGCCGCCGGTCGATCACCTGATCGTCAAGCTGAAGACGCTGACGGCCACGCGTGCGATGGCGGCCGTCGACAACGGCTCGCGACTCGACGCGGTGATCCAGCGCGCGATGACGCGCTGGACGGCACCGGTAACCGGCAGCGCACGCGCGTACGCGAGCACGGTCCCGCAAACGCTGGTGAACGTGCAGGTCGAGCGGACGATCTCGAACGGCGCGGCCGTGCTGTCGCTCGGCCAGCGCATGGCCGCCGCCGATGCCGCCGCACTCGCGCAGGCGTTCGCGGCCGACAGCGACGTCGACTACGCGGAACCGGATCACCCGATGCAGATCCGCGACACGCCGAGCGATCCGCTCTACAACCAGCAGTGGTACCTGTCCGACCCGACCGCCGGCATCGACATGCCGCCCGCGTGGAACGTGACCAAGGGTTCGCCGACCGTCGTCACGGCCGTGCTCGACACCGGCTACCGGCCGCATGGCGACCTCGTCGGCAACCTGATACAGCAAGGCTACAGCTTCATCAGCAACGTCAACACCAGCAACAACGGCTCGACGCGCGGCCCGGACGCAACCGATCCGGGCGACTGGGTCACGCAGCAGGAACTCGACGACGCCAACGGCCCGTACTATCACTGCGCGAGCCAGCCGAGCAACAGCAGTTGGCACGGCACGCGCGTGATGGGCGTGATCGGTGCGACCGCCAACAACGCCACCGGCATCGCCGGCGTATCGTGGCTCAGCCGGATCCTGCCGGTGCGCGTGCTCGGCAAGTGCGGCGGCGTGACGAGCGACATCGCCGACGGCATGCGCTGGGCAGCCGGCATTCCCGTCAACGGCGTGCCCAACAATCCGAATCCCGCGAAGATCATCAACCTGAGCCTCGGCGGGGTCGGCGCATGCAGCACGACGTTCCAGCAGGCGATCGACGACGTGACCGCGAAGGGCGTGACCGTGGTCGTCGCGGCCGGCAACGACGGCCTGTCGACCGGGCTCGACCAGCCCGCGAACTGCCGCGGCGTGATCACCGTCGGCGCGACCGATGCGACGGGCCGCCGCGCATCGTTCAGCAACTTCGGCGCCGATGTCGCGCTGAGCGCACCGGGCGTCAACATCCTGTCGACGTCGAACACCGGCACGACAACGCCGGGCGCCGACACCTATGGCCTCGCGAACGGCACCAGCCTCGCGACACCGCAGGTGACGGGGGCCGCCGCACTGATGCTGTCGGTGAACGGCAATCTCACGCCCGCGCAGATCCTGCAGAAGCTGCAAGGCGGCACGCGCGCGGCGAAGCTGGCGGCCGGTACGTCGTGCACGGCAATGCCGGCAGGCTCGGGCATCCTCGATGCAGGCGCCGCCGTCGCGACTGCGAACCAGTAATCCGCACCGCGTTCGATGCGGCCGCGCGCATGCCGACATGGCACGCGCGCGGCCGTTTCGTGACGGGCTGTCGCGCATGCCCGCGAACGTGCATCGGCACGATCGAGTATCCCGAAAAAACGCCTGAAAAAAGGGCCGACAAAAGGGTTGACGCTTCGCACGGCGAGCCATTACCATCGCTCCCGTCTAATTACATGGAGTGTTCTGTGAACACCGATGCGAGTTGTAGTTGGTGTCCGACCAACTTGACTGCTGCCTGAGGAAAACGCGCAGAGCCTCGTCTTCTGCCGCATCCCGGGAAGCAGGATGCGGCGCCCTTCCGGCCTGATTACCGGCCAGATCCCCCGCCGAATTTTCGATGTTGTCGAATGCACGCGACGCGCCGTCGCGCGTGTGCGTTCGTGTTGCGCGCGGCATCGGCCGCGTGCGCTCTCCGTTCGCGTGCCGTCCGGCCGCGCGCCTCGTTGCGCGCGCCGCTGCCGATCGCCCGTGCCGACTATCCGCAACCGACAGGAGTGCAGATGAACTCAGACGACAGTAGTCGATTACCGCTCGCCGGTGCGACGCTGCGCATCGACACGCCGTCCGCATCATGCGCGCCGGCGAGCGTTCCCGCCTTTACCGATCTTACCGATCCACAGCCGATCGCGCCTGACGCGACGCGGCGGGGAGCGCTCGTGCGTCGATAACGTCACGGTCGCTCCCCGCCCGCCGCCTCGTGCGCAAGGAGCGATTCATGACGACACGACACGACACCTCGCCCAAGAAACAGCGCGGCTTCATCAAGGCCGGCACCGGCCAGCAGCACGACCCGCGCATCATGCGCGCCGCGCAGGAAGCGGCCCGCCCGCTCGAAGCCACGCTGAAGTCGCTGCACACCAGCACGCGCGGCCTCACCTACGACCAGGCCGCCGATCGCCTGCAGCGTTACGGCCCGAACGAAATCGCGCACGACAAGCCGCCGCACTGGACCCGCCAGTTGCTGCTCTCGTTCCATAACCCGTTCGTCTACGTGCTGCTGGTGCTGGCCGCCATCAGCTTCTGCACCGACGTCTACTTCGCGGCACCCGACGATCGCGATTACGTCGGCATGACGATCCTGCTGACGATGGTCACGATCAGCGCACTGCTGCGCTTCGTGCAGGAGTTTCGCTCGCTGCGCGCGGCCGAGAAGCTCAAGGCGATGGTCCGCACGACGGCGACCGTGCAGCGCGCGGTGACCGACACGGCGGAGCCGGCGCGCCGCGAGGTGCCGATGCGCGAGGTCGTCGTCGGCGACATCGTGCATCTCTCGGCCGGCGACATGATCCCCGCCGACGTGCGCCTGCTCGCGTCGCGCGACCTGTTCATCAGCCAGGCCGTGCTGACCGGCGAGGCGCTGCCCGTCGAGAAGTACGACACGCTCGGCGCGGTGGCCGGCAAATCCGCGAGCACGCATGCGCCCGCCGCGGCCAACGACGCACCGGCGTCGCTGCTCGACATCGAGAACGTCTGCTTCATGGGCACCAACGTCGTCAGCGGCACGGCGACGGCCGTCGTCGTTGCGACCGGCGAAGACACGTACTTCGGCTCGCTCGCGCGCAACGTCGTGAGCCACAAGCGCGTCGAGACGAGTTTCGACCGCGGCGTCGCGAGCGTCAGCTGGCTGCTGATCAAGTTCATGTTCGTGATGGTGCCGATCGTGTTCATGATCAACGGCCTGACCAAGGGCGACTGGCTGAGCGCACTCACGTTTGCCCTCGCGGTGGCCGTCGGCCTGACGCCGGAGATGCTGCCGATGATCGTCAGCGCGAACCTCGCGCGCGGCGCGGTCGCGATGGCGCGCCGCAAGGTCGTCGTCAAGCGGCTGAACTCGGTGCAGAACTTCGGCGCGATGGACGTGCTGTGCACCGACAAGACCGGCACGCTCACGCAGGACAAGATCATCCTCGAACACCACCTCGATCTGTCCGGCCACAAGAACGAGGACATCCTGCGGCTCGGCTGGCTGAACAGCTTCCACCAGAGCGGCCAGAAAAACCTGATCGACATCGCGGTCGTCGCGCGCGCCGACGAGATCGGCGAACGCGTGAAACCGCAGGGCTACAAGAAGATCGACGAACTGCCGTTCGACTTCGTGCGGCGCCGCCTGTCGGTCGTCGTCGAGGACACGCACGGCACGCACCTGCTGATCTGCAAGGGGGCGGTCGAGGAAATGCTGGCGGTTTCCACGCACGTGCAGGACGAAGACGGCGTGCGCCCGCTCGACTTCGTCGCCCGCAAGCGGCTGCTCGAACAAGCCACCGCGTACAACGAGGACGGCTTCCGCGTGCTCGTGGTCGCCACGCGCACGATCCCGCGCGGCGACGAACGCGCGCAGTACCGCACCGCCGACGAACGCGATCTCGTCGTGCGCGGCTTCCTGACCTTCCTCGATCCGCCGAAGGAATCGGCCGCGCCGGCGCTCGCCGCGCTGCGCGAGAACGGCGTCGCGGTGAAGGTGCTGACGGGCGACAACCCGACCGTCACGATGAAGGTGTGCCGCCAGGTCGGCCTCGAACCCGGCAAGCCGATGCTCGGCACGGAGATCGAAGCGCTCGACGATGCCACGCTCGCGCAGGTCGTCGAACGCACGACCGTGTTCGCGAAGCTCACGCCGCTGCAGAAGGCGCGCATCGTCAAGGCGCTGCAGGCGAACGGCCACACGGTCGGCTTCCTCGGCGACGGCATCAACGACGCGCCCGCGCTGCGCGACGCCGACGTCGGCATCTCCGTCGACAGCGGCGCCGACATCGCGAAGGAAACCGCCGACATCATCCTGCTCGAAAAGAGCCTGATGGTGCTCGAGGAAGGCGTGATCAAGGGCCGCGAGACGTTCGGCAACATCCTGAAGTACCTGAACATGACCGCCAGCTCGAACTTCGGCAACGTGTTCTCGGTGCTCGTCGCCAGCGCGTTTCTGCCGTGGGAGCCGATGCTCGCGACGCAGCTGCTCGTGCTGAACCTGATCTACGACACGTCGCAAATGCTGCTGCCGTGGGACAAGATGGACCCCGAGTTCCTGAAGAAGCCGCGCAAGTGGGAAGCCGGCAACATCGGCCGCTTCATGCTGTGGGTCGGGCCCACGTCGTCGGTATTCGACATCACGACGTACATCCTGATGTGGACCGTGTTCGGTGCGGGCGCGCTGTATCACCTGAACGGCGGTTCGAGCGGCCAGATCGTGATGAATTCGGGCTGGTTCATCGAGAGCCTCGTGTCGCAGACGCTCGTCGTGCACCTGCTGCGCACGCAGAAGATCCCGTTCCTGCAAAGCACGGCGTCGCTGCCGGTGCTGCTGTCGACCTTCACCGCGATCGCGATCGGCTGCTGGCTGCCGTTCTCGCCGTTCGCGCCAGCGCTCGGCTTCATGCACCTGCCGGGCACCTACTGGCTGTGGCTCGGCGCGACGATGGTCGGCTACATCGTGCTCGCGCAGATCGTCAAGACGATCTACGTGCGCCGCTACAAGCAATGGTTCTGACGTCGCGCGGATGACGACGCGCCGGCCCGTGCGCCACCCGCGCGGGCCGAACGACCCGGTCTGCCGTCGTTCGGTGACGAACGGGCCGCATCCGCGGCCCGTTTTTCGTTCATTCGGCGTCGTTCGCGCCGAACAGCTGCGCACACACCGCGCGCCCTTCGTCGGTCAGCGCGGCGGTGCCGGTACCGTCCTCGTTCAGCGTCGTCGCGCTCAGGCCCGCGGCGTCGAGCTGCGTGAGCACGCGTCGCAGCGTGCTCATCGGCAGCTGCGTCCGCTTCGCGATCTTCGGCAGCGACCACGTCTTGCCGGCCGGATCGCTCGCGGCTTCGTGCAGCGTCGCGAGCGTGGCAACGAGTGCGGGATCGAGCGGGGAGGCGTCGGTTTCTGAAGTCATCGGTTCGGGTTCGTCGGCCGGCGTCGGCGCCGGCATGCATTGAGAAAACGATCGCGGACACTATACGCCGCGTCACGCCCCCTTGAGGGCCGCGCGCATGAACGACACGAAACGCGCGGTGACGGGATCGTCGCGATCGGACCGCCACGCGAGCCCCACGCGCCACTTCGCGTCCCGGCCGTCGAGCGGCAGCACCGTCGCGTCGCGCAGCAGGTACCGCGCGCTCGACGGGATGAACGCGACGCCGACGCCGGCCGCGACCGACGTCAGCACCGACTGTACGTCCTCCGCCTGCTGCATCACCTGCGGCACGAAGCGGCGCGCGACGCACCACCGGTCGATCTGTGCGGCCAGCCCCGGGCCGCGCGCACGCTGCAGCGCGATGAAGCCGATCTCGTTGAGCACGTCGAGATTGGCCGGCACGCGCTTGAAGCCGAGATGCGGCGGCGCCGCGAGCGCGAGCGCCTCGTCGATCACCTTGAACGACGACAAGCCTTCGTCGGCAGGCACACGCAGGAAGCCCGCGTCGAGCTTGCCGGCACGCAGCCGGCGTGTCTGTTCGGACGACGACAGATCGCTCAGCGTCACCGCGATACCCGGATTGCAACGACGGAATTCGGCGATCAGCTTCGGCACGAGCGTGAGCACGGACAGGCAGATGCCGAGCCGCAAGTGCCCGCGCTGCCCGCTCGTCGCTTCCCGCGCACGCGCCAGGATTTCGTCGGCATCGCGCACGAGCGCCTGCGCGTCGGGCAGGAAGCGTTCGCCGAACGGCGTCAGTTCCGCGCCATGCCGGCCGCGCTCGAACAGCTTGCCGCCGAGGCTCGCCTCGAGCGCGCCGATCTGCTTGCTGAGCGCAGGCTGGCTCATGTGCAGCGCATCGGCCGCGCGGCTGAAATGGCACAGCTCGGTGACCGTCAGGAACGTGCGCAACAGTTTGAGTTCCATTCTTCAACGGAATCGTAACGATCGAAATATTCATTTTACCGATCGAATGCAATGGCGTTCAATACGGACATGCCCTTCCCGGAATTCACGTCCATGTCCCTCGATCCAGCGGCCGCCTGCGTGGCCGAACCCTCATCCGATGTCGCGGATACGACCGCATGCGCCGTCGCCGCCGATGCGCGCGCACCGAAGCGTCGTGCCAAATGCACGGACGGGCGCAGCCGCCGCTTCCGCTTCGGCGACGCGCTGGACGACGCGCCGCCACGCGCGGCGACGGGTTCGATCGCGATCAGTTTTGCGGTCGTGTCGCGAAGGAACTGGCCGCGCTGAACCGCACACCCGCCCGCCTTTCATCCCACGCGCACCGCTGTCCGGCAGCGCGAAAACGACGGAAATCCTCTCGTATCACGCGTCATTGCGCGTCATCCGATCGTCATCGCGCAGCGATCGACCGTATAATTTCCCGCACCGCTGACCGCCCACGCATTCCGCGCAGCCGCATCGCGCGTGAAAAGGAGACTTTCGCTTGACCGGCCTCATCGCGCGCCTGCCTCGCGCCCGGACCACCCTGATCCTCGCCCTGTCGTTCCTGCTGCTCGCATTCGCCACGAATGCGTCCGCGCAACGCGTGCAGCCGCATCGCACCGTACACGCCCAACCGCATGCCCACACGAAGGCCGTCAAGAAGAAGCCTCATCGCAAGAAAAAGGCCGTCAAGCATCGCCGCCCGCGCGTGACGCATCAGGCGGTCAAACGCCACGCGGCGCCCGCGCCGCAGCAGCGACGCGCGAAACGCACGACGGCCGTGCGGCCGCACCCGCCCGCGAAACCGAAGCTGCTCGCCAGTTGCGGCTACACGCCGCGCGCGGTCCGGTCGCTGCATTCGCGCGCGGCCTACGTGCTCGACGTCGATTCCGGCACCCCGCTGCTGGCTCGCAATGCACGCACCGTACGGCCGATCGCATCGATCTCGAAACTGATGACGGCCGTCGTCGCGCGCGACGCCGATCGTCCGCTGAACGGCGTGCTGCGCGTGACCGCGCGCGATCGCGACACGATCAAGTTCACCGGTTCGCGCCTGCAGGTCGGCTCGGAACTGTCGCGCCGCGAGATGTTCCATATCGCGCTGATGTCGTCGGAGAACCGCGCGGCCGCCGCGCTGAGCCGCGACTATCCGGGCGGGCGCACCGCGTTCGTCAACGCGATGAACCGCGAAGCGCGCCGGCTCGGCATGCGGCACACGCACTTCCGCGAGCCGACCGGCCTGTCGCCGCACAACGTGTCGACGGCGGAAGACCTCGCGCGGCTCGTCGGCGCGGCCGCGCAGGATCCGCTGATCCGCTATTTCTCGACCGATCTGTCGACCACCGTGCGCCCCGGCAACGGCGAACTCGTGTACGTCAACTCCGACCCGCTCGTGCGCTACCGCCGCCTGCCGATCCGGCTGCAGAAAACCGGCTTCATCAACGAATCGGGGCACGGCGTCGTGATGCGCATGCGCGTGAAAGGCCGCCGCGAAACGGTCGTGCTGCTCGGCGCACCGACGCGTGCCGGCGTATCGAGCGACGCCATCCGGATCCATCGCTGGCTGTCCTGCTCGATCCGGTAACCGCATCCGGGCAGCCGGCGCGTTCACGCAACGGGAGCGACGTCATGCAGCACGAATACCGCTTCAACGCGTTCGGCCGGCTGCTCGCCGTCGTGCGCACGAACGGCCGCTGGGCCGTGTTCGACCTCGGCGCCGATGGCAAGCGGCGCCCGGCCGATCTGCAGATCCCGTCGACGCTCGCCGCCCACGAACTCGGCCAGTACCTCGGCGATCTGCTGCACGAAAACGCGACCCCGCGATACAGCGAAGTCGTACCGATCGCGCATCGACGCACGTAGTCGCGTAGTCGCGTAGTCACGTAGTCGCACCGGAAGGCGCCGCCATCCGGCGATCAATTCGACAGTTAAACTTGCAAGTTTAACTGTCGTGTTCTATGCTTCGCCGCATGAACCCGCCACGCAAACCCGGCGTTTCCGCCGAAACCGTCGCCGCCGACCTGACCCTCGCGGTCGGCCAGCTCATCCGCCGGCTGCGCGCCGAGATCGATTCCGAAGGGCTCGGCATGTCCCAGACGAGCGCGCTCGCACGGCTCGAACGGCACGGGCCGATGACGACCGCCGATCTCGCGCGCGCCGAGGCGATGAAGCCTCAGTCGATGAAGGCGATCCTCGCGAGCCTCGAGGAAGACGCGCTCGTCGAGCGCGAACCGCATCCGACCGACGGCCGCCAGATCCTGTTCAAACTCACCGCCGCCGGCCTCGACGCGCGACGCAAGCGCAGCGCCGCGAAACACCGGTGGCTCGGCGCCGCGATCGAGAAGCTCGATCCGCAAGACATCGACACGCTTGCCGCGGCCATCCCGCTGATTCGCCGCATCGGCGACCAATGAACCGGCCCGTGCGCCACGCGGCATCCGCGCACGGTTTTCCTCGCCCTCTCCTCCGGAGTCCCATCATGAGCGCAACCCGTCTCGACACGAACACGGCGCTGGTCGTCATCGACCTGCAGAAAGGCATCGTCGGCCTCCCCACCGCACATCCGGTCGCACCGGTGATCGCCCGCACCCGCGAACTGCTCGACGCATTCCGCAGCCGCGGCCTGCCGGTCGTGCTGGTCAACGTCGCGGGCGGCGCACCGGGCCGCACCGAGCAACCGCCGCGCACGGCGCAGTTCCCCGCCGACTGGACCGAACTCGTGCCCGAACTGAACCGCCAGCCGAACGACCACATCGTGACGAAGCAGACCTGGGGCGCCTTCACCGGCACCGGTCTCGACGCGCATCTGAAGGCGGCCGGCGTCACGCAGATCGTGCTGACCGGCGTCGCGACGAGCATCGGCGTCGAATCGACCGCGCGGCAGGCGCACGAACTCGGCTACAACGTGACGCTCGCCGTCGACGCGATGACCGACCTCAACGCGGACGCACACGTCAACAGCGTCGAGCGGCTGTTCCCGCGCCTCGGCGAAACGGGCACGACGCGCGACATCGTCGCGTTGCTCGACCGGCGCGGCGCGTGAGCGACGAGCGCATCCGGCCGGCGCCGGGCCACGCGCCCGGCCGGCTCGATCCGTCGATCTGGAAAGTCAGCGCGGTGGCGACGCTCGGCTCGCTGCTGTCGCAGCTCGATGCGACGATCGTCAACGTGTCGCTGTCGAGCCTCGCGACCGACCTGCATGCCAGCCTGTCGACGATCCAGTGGGTGACGAGCGGCTACCTGCTCGCGCTGACGCTGGTGCTGCCGCTGAACGGCTGGCTCGTCGACCGCATCGGCGCGAAGGCGCTGTACCTGTGGTGCTTCTCGGCGTTCACGCTCACGTCGGCGCTGTGCGGGCTCGCGTGGTCCGCGCCGTCGCTGATCGCGTTCCGCGTGTTGCAAGGCGTCAGCGGCGGCTTGCTCGCGCCGATGGCGCAGATGATGATCGCGCGCGTCGCCGGCCAGCAGATGGCGCGCGTGATCGGCTACGCGGCGGTGCCGGTGCTGCTCGCGCCGATCCTCGGCCCGGTCGTGGCCGGCGCGATCCTGCAGCACACGTCGTGGCGCTGGCTGTTTCTGGTGAACCTGCCCGTCGGCGCGCTCGCGCTCGCACTGGCCGCGCGGTTCCTGCCCGGCGACCGGGACGATGCGCCGCGGCGCGAACTCGACTGGATCGGCCTCGCGTTGCTGTCGCCGGCCCTCGTGCTGTTCCTGTACGGCGTCGAGCGGATCGGCTCGACGCCCGGCATCGTGGCGGTCGCGAGCTCGGCGCTGCTGCTCGGCGCGTTCCTGCGCTTCGAGCGCCGCCAGGGCGAGCGTGCGCTGATCGATCTCGCGCTGTTTCGCTCGCGCGTGTTCGGCGCGGCCGCCGGCACGCAGTTTCTGTCGAACGGCGCGCTGTATGCAGGCCAGATGCTGATTCCCGTGTTCCTGATCCAGGCGTGCGGGCGCTCGCCCGGCGAAATGGGCTGGCTGCTCGCGCCGCTCGGGCTCGGCA
Organism: Burkholderia sp. MSMB1835; assembly: GCF_001526365.1. Lineage (NCBI taxonomy): Bacteria > Pseudomonadati > Pseudomonadota > Betaproteobacteria > Burkholderiales > Burkholderiaceae > Burkholderia > Burkholderia sp. MSMB1835. Next base: position 232,825 of record NZ_LOYP01000052.1, on the reverse strand, counting down.
TGCTCGTCACCTATCCGTCGATGGGCGCGCTGACGAGCCGGTTCGGCGTACGCCGGCTGGCCGCCGCCGGCGCCCTGCTCGCGCTCGTCGCCACACTGCCGTTCGTGTTCCTCGCGCTGACCGGCTACGATCCGCTCGTGCTCGTGCCGGCGCTGTTTCTGCGCGGCATGGGCCAGAGCGCGATCGGCGCGCCGTCGATCTCCGCCGCGTATGCGTCGGTCGAGCGCCGCAACCTGCCGATGGCGACCACGTCGCTCAACATCGTGCAACGGCTCGGCGGCCCGACGTTCACGACGCTATGCACGCTGTTTCTCGCGTGGCGGCTGCAGGCCGAATCGACGTCGGCGGGCGGCACGCAGGCCGTCGCGTACGCGTGGGCGTTCGGCCTGCTGTGCGCGCTGCATGCGGCGAGCTTCGCGACGACGCTGCGGCTGCCGTTGCGCTCGGCTGGCGCAGGCGGCGACGGACGAGCCCGCCACACACCGGCCGGTTCGCGCTGAAGACGGACCGCGCCGCGTGCGCGGCCTCCCGCTACGGCAACCACATCGGCACGATCGACGCCACGAGCAACAAGCCGAGCCCCGCATTCAGGCAGCGCCGCGGCCGCTCCGTGCGCAACATGCATGTGAAACGGCAGTCCGGCGAAACACCACGGCGACAACGACGCCATCGCAACCACGCCGAATGCAAAACCGAGCAGCACGTCGAGCCGCGCCGTTCCTGCCGCGAGCGCCGGCTTGCGGTGACGCGGATTCGCCATCCGCCTTCACCTCGATACAGAGGACACCTGCACGAAGGCGAGCCGATTCGGGAGCCGATCGACCGGCCCTCACCGCACGCATCCGGAACCCGATGGCACAATCACGGTCCCTTTCATGCGCCCTTCACCGGGCGCGCGCCGCCTCGCGGCGCCGATTCAACGCACAAGAAAGCCTCCGTCTGCACCTATGATCCTGAACGAATCCTGGTTCACGCCGCTCGTCGGCATCGTCGTCCTGCTCGCCGCCGCCGGCGCGATCACCGCTGTCGTCCACTTCCTGCTGTTTCGCGTGGTCGCGCGTCTCGCGCGGTTGTCCGCCACCCGCGTCGACGACGCGCTGTTCGAATTCGGCGCGTTCAAATGGCTGAACCGCATCGTCCCGTTCGTCGTGATCAAGCTCGGACTCGGCGCGGTGCCCGGCATGCCCGGCCTGGTCGCGCAGGTCGCCGACAAGGTGCTGTTCGCGCTGATCGTGTTCCTCGTGACGATGACCATCAGCGCGACGCTGTCCGCGCTCGAGCATACGCACCGCACCTCGCAGCGCGACCAGCCGCGCCTGTCGCTGAAAGGCGCGATGCAGCTCGTCAAGCTGGTGATGTTCATCACGGCCGCGCTCGTCGTGATCGGCGACGCGACCGGCAAGCAGATCGGCCTGCTGCTGTCCGGCATCGGCGCGATGTCCGCGGTGCTGATGCTGATCTTCAAGGACACGCTGCTCGGCCTCGTCGCCGGCGTGCAGCTGTCGTCGAACGACATGCTGCGGATCGGCGACTGGATCACGATGCCGTCGGCCGGGGCGGACGGCACGGTCATCGACATCACGCTGAACACCGTCAAGGTCGCGAACTTCGATCACACGATCATCACGGTGCCGACGTGGAAGCTGATCACCGAGAGCTACCAGAACTGGCGCGGGATGACCGAAGCGGGCGGCCGCCGCATCAAGCGCGCGCTGTTCGTCGATGCGACGAGCGTGCGCTTTCTCACGAACGACGAGATCGAACGGCTCGAGCGCCTGACGCTGCTGAAGGACTATCTCGAGGACAAGGTCGACGCGATCGAGCAATGGAACGGCACGCTCGGCGCGGCCGGCGACTGCCCGGCGAACCGCCGCCAGTTGACGAATCTCGGCACGTTCCGCGCGTACGTCGCGAACTACCTGAAGGGCCATCCGCGCATTCGCCGCGACATGACGAACATGGCGCGACAACTGCCGCTCACGGCCGAGGGCATTCCGCTCGAACTGTACTGCTTCACCGATACGACGACGTGGGTCGACTACGAAACCATCCAGGCCGACCTGTTCGACCACCTGATCGCGGTGCTGCCCGAATTCGGGCTGCGCGTGTACCAGCATCCGTCGGGCTTCGACATGCGGCAGATGGTCGACGCCGCGCAAGCGGGCGTGCACGCGCCGCGCGCGGCTTGATACCGGCCACGACGGCCGGCCGCCAGCGGCCGCCTGCCCCGCCGTCGGGCGGCGGCGCTCACCGCGCCGCGCACTCCGACGCGAGCCGCCCCAGCACCTTCAACGCGTCCTCGATCTGCCGCGACCACGGATAGCTGTAGTTGAGCCGGATGAAATGCCGATAGTCGGTGCCGGCCGAGAACATGTGCCCGGGCCCGACCGTGATCCGCTGCGCGAGCGCCAGCGTATACAGCTTCATCGCGTCGACCTGCGGCGGCAGTTCGACCCACAGCACATACCCGCCCTGCGGCTGCGACAGCCGCGTGCCTTCGGGGAAGAAACGCCGCACCATCGCACTCATCAGGCTCGCCTGCTGCGCATACTGCTTGCGCATGCGCCGCAGGTGAAAATCGTAGCCGTCGTATTTCAGGTATTCGGCGATCGCGAGTTGCTCGATCGCGGGCGTCGCGAGCGTGTTCAGGAATTTCAGCTTCTCGACCTGGTCGCGATAACGGCCCGGCATCGCCCAGCCGATCCGGTAGCGCGGCGACAGACTCTTCGTGAACGACGCGCAATGCAGCACCAGCCCGTCGCGATCGAACGACTTCAGCGCGCTCGGCGCCGTGTCGCCGAAGTGCAGCTCGTGATAGACGTCGCTCTCGATCGCCGGCACGCCGTGCTTCGCGAGCAGTTCGACCAGCGCGCGCTTGCGCGCATCGGGCATCTGGAAGCCGAGCGGATTCTGGAAATTCGGCATCACCATGCATGCGGCGACGGGCTCGCGCGCGAGGACCCGCTCGAGCGCGTCGAGATCGATGCCGTCGCCCGGGTGCGTCGCGATTTCGAGCGCGCGCATGCCCATCCGCTCGATCGCGTGGAGCATCGCGTAGAACGTCGGCGACTCCACCGCGATCGTGTCGCCCGGCTTCGCCACCGCCTGCAGGCACAGGTTGATCGCCTCGGTCGCGCCGATCGTCATCACGATCTCGCCCGGCTCGACCGCGACCCCGCGCTCCGCATAGCGCCGCGCGATCTGGCGGATCAGCTCCTGGTTGCCGGGCGGCAGGTCGTCGATCACGCCCCAGCGCGTGCGCCGCCGCCCGATCGTCTGCGCATAGCGCGCGAGGCGCTGCACCGGAAACTGCGACGCGTCCGGATACGGCGAACCGAGCGGCACCGCGTCGTCGCGCGCGATCGAGCGCAGCGTCGACAGCACGAGCCGGCTCACGTCCACGGCCGACGGCTCGGCGGCCGGCGCGGAGACATGCAGCTCGGCCTCGGCCGGGGCCGCCGCGCGCGCCCGCACGAAGTAGCCCGACTGCGGCCGGCTTTCGATCAGGCCGCGGCTTTCCAGCACGAGGTACGCACGCAGCACGGTCGTGACGCTAAGCTGCTGCTGGCGACTCGCCTGCCGTACCGACGGAATCCGCTCGCCGGGCCGGTACACGCCTCGCTCGATCTGCGCCTGGAGATCGTCGGCCAGTTGTTCGTAACGCTTCACGTGCCTCCTTTCAGCTTCCCTTCAGCAACACAGTTGCGATCCGCATGGTATGGATGGCCGAAACTGTACTCTTTTTTGAAGTGAACAGGTGTACACACAGCGGCACGGGCGCCGCGCGTACTCTGCACGCATCGACCCCGACACCCGCATCATGAAAAAGAAATCCGCCACCGCGCGCATCGAACCGTATACCCATCCGGCCGCTGGCTGGGGCGCGCTGAAAGCCGTCACGATCAACCTGATCAAGGAAAAGGTCGCCGGCGGCAACTACCGCACGCTGCTGCGCCAGAACCAGCCGGACGGCTTCGACTGCCCGGGCTGTGCGTGGCCCGACCGCCAGCACGCATCGACGTTCGAATTCTGCGAGAACGGCGTGAAGGCCGTGGCGGCGGAGGCGACGAGCAAGCGCGTGACGCCGGCGTTCTTCGCCGCGCACACGGTGACCGAACTGCTCGAACAGTCGGATTTCGAGCTCGAGCAGCACGGGCGGCTCACCGACCCGATGGTGTACGACGCGCAGACCGACCGCTACGTGCCGATCGCGTGGGACGACGCGTTCGAGCTGATCGCGCGCCACCTGCGCGCGCTGCCGGACCCGAACCAGGCCGCGTTCTACACGTCCGGCCGCGCCAGCAACGAAGCCGCGTTCCTGTACCAGCTGTTCGTGCGGCGGTACGGCACGAACAACTCCCCCGACTGCTCGAACATGTGCCACGAGGCGACGAGCCGCGGGCTGCCGGCGTCGGTCGGCGTCGGCAAGGGCACCGTCACGCTCGACGATTTCGAGCATGCCGACACGCTGCTGATCTTCGGCCAGAACCCCGCGACCAACCATCCGCGGATGATGGGCGAGCTGCGCGAGTGCGCGAAGCGCGGCGCGACGATCGTGTCGATCAACCCGCTGAAGGAGCGCGGCCTCGAACGCTTCGCCGATCCGCAAAGCCCGCTCGAGATGCTGACGATGTCGGGCACGAAGATCGCATCGACGTTCATCCAGCCGACGATCGGCGGCGATTTCGCGCTGATCAAGGGGATGGCCAAGCGCGTGCTCGAACTCGACGACGCCGCGCGTGCCGCCGGTGCGCCGCGCGTCGTCGACACCGCGTTCATCGGCGAGCACACGGCCGGTTTCGACGCGTTCGCCGACGATCTGCGCGCCGAGCGCTGGTCCGCGCTGACGGCCGAAAGCGGCGTGCCGTACGAGCAGATCGACGCGCTCGCGCAGCTCTATGCACGCAGCGAACGCGTGATCGCGACGTGGGGCATGGGCATCACGCAGCACAAGCATTCGGTCGCGACGGTGCAGATGCTGACGAACCTGATGCTGATGCGCGGCAACATCGGCCGCCCCGGCGCCGGCCTGTGCCCGGTGCGCGGCCATTCGAACGTGCAGGGCAACCGCACGGTCGGCATCGAGGAAAAGCCGTCGCAGGCGTTCCTCGACCGGCTCGGCCACGTGTTCGATTTCGAACCGCCGCGCCATCACGGCTACGACGTCGTCGAGACGATCGAAGGGATGCTCGACGGCCGTGTGAAGGTGCTGATCGGTCTGGGCGGCAATTTCGCGATGGCGACGCCCGACACGCCGCGCACGTGGGAAGGCATGCGGCGCTGCGCACTGTCCGTGCACATCACGACGAAGCTGAACCGCAGCCACCTGATCCACGGCCGCGACGCGCTGATCCTGCCGACGCTCGGCCGCACCGAGATCGACCTGCAGGACGACGTCGCGCAAGGCGTGACGGTCGAGGATTCGATGAGCATGGTCCACGTGTCGTACGGGATGAACAAGCCGGCCTCGCCGAACCTGATGTCGGAGCCCGCGATCGTCGCGCACATGGGCCACGCGCTGTTCGGCAGCGGCACGATCGACTGGCTCGCGTACAAGAACGACTATGCGAAGATCCGCGACGCGATCGAGGCGACCGTCGATGGCTTCTACGACTACAACGCACGCATCGCACGGCCCGGCGGTTTCCACCTGCGCGTCGCATCGCGCGACCGCGAATGGCTGACACCGACGGCCAAGGCGAACTTCATCGCGCACGCGCTGCCGACCGACACGCCGATCCAGCGCGCCCGCGCGCTGCACGGCGACCGGCTGATGACGCTGATGACGACGCGCTCGCACGACCAGTACAACACGACCGTCTACGGGCTCGACGACCGCTATCGCGGCGTGTTCGGCCAGCGCCGCGTGGTGTTCGTCAACCGCGACGATCTCGCGATGCTCGGCCTGAAGGCCGGCGAATGGGTCGACATGGAAACCGTGTGGCACGACGGCATCGAGCGGCGCGCGGACGGCTTCCTGCTCGTCGAGTACGACATTCCGCGCGGCTGCATCGGCGCGTACTACCCGGAAACCAACCCGCTCGTGCCGCTCGACAGCGTCGGCGACGTGTGCAACACGCCGACGTCGAAATCGGTGCCCGTGCTGCTGCATCGCGCGGCCGCGCCGGCCTCGATCGCCGCCTGACGGAGCGCGACGATGATCGTTCGTCCGCGCGAGCACTGGCTGCGAATGCTGCTCGTCTGGAACGGCTCGGTGCTGCCGACCATCCTGCCGCAGCTCGTGCTGACGCTCGCGATCAGCGTCGTCGCGGTCTGGGGCGGCGGCCGCGTGCTGGGCGAGAAGGTGCCGCTGAACCCGACGCCGTTCACGCTGATCGGCCTGACGCTCGCGATCTTCGCCGGGTTTCGCAACAACGCCAGCTACGAACGCTATCGCGAAGGCCGGCAGCTGTGGGGCGGCGTGCTGACCGCCACGCGCACGCTGGTGTCGCAGGCGCTCTGCTACGGCGCGCTCGACCGCGACGACGCCTCGCGCCGCGCGTTCGTGCGCACGGTCGTCGCGTTCGTCTACGCGCTCAAGCACCAACTGCGCGGCACCGATCCGGCCGCGGACCTGCGCGCGCTGCTCGACGGCGCCACCTACGCGCGCGTCGCCGCTTCCCGGTTTCGCCCGATCGTCATCGTGCACGCGCTGCGCGAAGCCTTCGCCGCGCGCGCCGATGCGGGCCATCTCGCCGACACGCGCCTGTGGATGCTCGATGCGCGCCTCGACGATCTCGTCGCGATGGTGAGCGGCTGCGAGCGCATCGCGTCGACGCCGATTCCGTTTTCATACGACGTGCTGCTGCACCGGACCATCTACGCGTATTGCGTGTTGTTGCCGTTCGGTCTCGTCGATTCGATCGGTGCTGCGACACCTTTTGTGACAGTTTTCGTCGCCTATACGCTGATCGCGCTCGACGCCATCGCGCATGCGATCGCCGAACCGTTCGGCGACGGCCCGAATCATCTCGCGCTCGATGCGATGACGCGGCAGATCGAGCGCACGCTGCTCGAACTGAACCGCGAGCCGCTGCCGGCCGAGGTGACGCCCGGCCCCTCCTACCGCCTCACCTGAGCGGTCATCCTGTTCGATCGCCGCGGCCGCGCAGGAAATCGCCATGCGCGGCGGCCGCATCCGCGATCCGCCGCAGCAGGACCACGCCGTGCAGCAACGCATGCGCGGCGTCGCCGTCGCGCGCGGCCACGCGTCGTCGCAACAGGCCGGCCGCGGCATTGCACGTCTGCTCGAGCCGCGCGAAATCCGCCCGTGCGACGCGCCCACGCACCGCCGCCGCCGCGCGGCGCGCGGCCGGCTCGCGCGCGACCAGTTCGGCGAGCGACAGCAGGCTGTCGCCGATTCCCCAGATCGCGAGCAGATCGCGCATGTCGTGCTCGATCAGCGTCTGCGGCACGCTACCCGCGAATCCGAGCTCGCGTGCGAGACGGTCGGCCGTGCGGCTCAGCCATGCGCTCGCCGACCATGCCCGCGGATCGCGCGCGAGCCGCGCGAGATCGCGGCGCACCGCGCGATGCAGCCGCCGCCGGCTCGTGCCCGGATCGCCGGGAAACACCAGCGCGAATACCAAAGCGCCGAACGCGATGCCGAGCAGCGTCGCGAGCGCGCTGTTCAGAAACGCGGCGTCGCCGATCCGCGTCGTGTTGTTCGGCGACGTGAAATTCCAGAAGAAGATCGAGAACGCGCTGCCCATCGCGGCCGTGCGCGGATGGCGCATCGCGAGCCCGGTGCCGATCAGGAACACGCCGAGGATGTAGGCCAGCATCTCGAAGCCCGACACCGCGGGCAGCAGGATGAAGTTGCAGACGATGCCCGCGACCGCCGCGCATGCCGTGCCTTTCAGGAAACCGACGATCGCACGCACCGAATTGGGACGCGTCGAGAACAGCGCGCTCACCACGGCCGTGATCGCGACGAACCCGCCGCCCGCCGGCCACGCGGTGAAGATCCAGATCGCCGACGCAGCCAGCACCGCGACGAACGCGCGGACGCCGTTGTGACACGCGAGCACCGGATCGCGGTGGAACGCATAGCGCACGCGTGCAGGCGGCGGCACCGGCCGGTCGAGCAATGCCTGGCTCGCGAATGCACGGTCGAAGCCGCCGAGCAGCGCCGACAGCCGATCGAGCGTGAGCAGGCGCGACGTGTCCGGGCCGGCCGGCGCGGCCGCTTCGACCCGCAGTGCGTCGTCCACGCGTGCGCGCAGCGCCGCCATCTCGTGCCCGGCGTCGCCCGATACGGCGACCCGGTCGAGCACGCGTGCCGCCTCGTCGACGAGCGGCTCCGGCGCATCGCCGCCGCGCGCCGCATGCTCGCGGATCGCCAGCCCCGCGGCCTGCGCGGCGAGCACGCCGAGCGCCGCCACGCGCAAATGGCCGATCATGTTGCGCACCGGCGGCGCGCCGGCCGCCGCATATTCGGCCGCCGTATCGAGTTCGAGCGCGTCCGCGAACAACCGGTGCACGGCCGCGTCGTTCGGCTCGCGGCGCAGCGCGCCCGCGCCGACCGCCACCGCGCGGTCGAGATAGCGCGCGAGTCGCGTGCGGACATCCTTCAGCGGCGCGCCGGGTGCGAAGACCGTTTCGAACAGCGCACCGCACAGGATGCCGACCACCACGTACAAAAAACGCGCGACGGCGATGTCGAACGCATGCAGCGGCGCGGATACCGCGTCCATCGCGACGATCGCGGCCGTATAGCCCGCGAGCACCGCCGCATACGCACGAAAATTCCGCTGGAACGTCGCGATGCCCGCGCACAGGCCGATCCACGCGGCGAGCGCGGGCAGGAACAACTGAGGCGTCTGCGCGAACGCGCTGGTCAGCGCGAGCGCCACGGCCGCACCGATCGCGGTGCCGAGAATCCGGTATTGGCTCTTCGACAGCCCCATCCCGCGGCTACCCTGCGCGACGATCCACACGGTCGAGGCGGCCCATATCGGATCGTCGAGATTCATCCGGAACGCGATATAGAGCGCGGTCAACGACGCGGCCGTATTGCGGAGTGTGAATGCAAGCGCGCCGGGCGGCAGCGTCGGACGCGCGTCGCGCAGCGCGGCCCGGACGGCCGCGAGCGGCGGCATGCTGGGGAAAGCGAATTTCATCCGGCGAGCATACGGTCGCGCGGCAGCCGCCACTACGGGGCGCGGGCAGGATGCGTTATTGCGCCGGGCAGGATAATCGGCTCGATCCGCAACGTTCCGGCCCGCGACGGTAAGATGCACGCAGGCCAAACACCGAAACGAACCGCATGGACCTCGAGAGCATCCGGATATTCCTGCGCGTGGTGGAACGCGGCAGCTTCACCGCCGCGGCCACGCAGATCGACATGCCGCTCAGTCGCGCGAGCCGCAAGATCAGGCAGCTCGAGGACGACCTCGGCGTCCAGTTGCTGTACCGCACGACGCGCCGCGTGTCCGTCACCGAAGCCGGCCGCGACTATTACGAGCGCTGCCTGCGCGCCGAGGAGATCCTGCTCGACGCGGATCGTCAGGTGCGCGCGCTGCGCACGGAACCCGAAGGCACGCTGCGCGTGCTGGTGCCTTACGCGATCGGCCTGTTCGAACTGGAACCGGCGCTCGCCGAGTTTCGCCGGCGCTACCCGCTGGTCCAGCTCGTGCTGATCTACGACAACAGCGCGCTCGACCTCGTCGAACACGGCTTCGACGTCGCGCTGCGCACCGGCGTGCTGACCGATTCCGGCTATGTCGCGCGCTCGCTCGGCTGGTCGCACGCGAAGCTCGCGGCCAGCCCGCACTATCTCGACCGCGCCGGCCGGCCGCACACGCCGCAGGATCTCGCCGATCACGACATCCTGTTCGTCGGCCGCGACGCGCCCGGCCTGACGCTGCGCCTCACCAACGCGGCCGGCGACGTCGCCGACGTGCCGGTGCGGCCCGTGCTGATCTCGAACGAATCGGTCACGGTGCTGCGCCAGGCCGCGAGCGGCGGCGGCATCGCGCTGATTTCGACCCACTTCACCACACGGCGGATCGAGAGCAACGAACTCGAAATCGTGCTGCCCGACTGGCATCGCACCGACGACGTCGAGCTGCACGCGCTCTACCCGAAACGCGCGACGCTCGACAGCAAGGTGCGCGCATTCGTCGAGTTCCTGACCGAAGTCTTCACGGCGTGGCGGACCATGCCGTAGGGCCGGCAATCGATGCACGGCGGCTACATTATTGCGGTGCAGGAAAGGAATTAATGAGCGCGCAAGCGTTGATCGTCGTGCGCCGCATCGTTAGCCTGTGGCGATGAAAAACGACCACACCCGCTACGGCAGCCACGTGCCCGCTGCCCGCCGACGCGTCACGCGCGTCGCGCCCTCCTGACCGGCGACAGCCCGCCCCGCGACGCCCGCCCCGGCTTCGCCATTCCGATTCACCGATCGAACCGACCACCGCACGCGACGGCACCGCTCGTCGGGCCGCCGTGCGGCGCGCGTGCGTCCGTCCGTTCCGCGCTTCGCCGCACGCCGGCGCGTCGCGTGCGGGCGCGGCGTTCGGCCTTCGTCCATTACGCAGGAACGCCATGTCCTCTCCCTCGTCTTCAGGCCCGCTGTCGGGCGGCCGGCTCGTCATCGGCACGATCGCGGTATCGCTGGCGATGTTCATGAACGTGCTCGACTCGTCGATCGCGAACGTCGCGATCCCGACGATCTCGGGCGACCTCGGCGTGTCGGTCGACGAAGGCACGTGGGTGATCACGATCTTCGCGGCGGCCAACGCGGTGTCGATTCCGCTGACCGGCTGGCTCACGCAGCGCTTCGGCCAGGTGCGCCTGTTCGTCACGTCGATCCTGCTGTTCGTGCTCGCGTCGTGGCTGTGCGGAATCGCACCGAACCTGCCGACGCTGCTCGCCGCGCGGATCCTGCAAGGCGCGGTCGCGGGGCCGCTCGCGCCGCTGTCGCAGGCGCTGCTGCTCGGCGCATGGCCACGGCAGAAGTCGTCGACGGCGCTCGCGCTGTGGTCGATGACGGCGCTCGTCGGCCCGATCGCGGGGCCGTCGCTCGGCGGCTGGATCACGTACGACTACAACTGGTCGTGGATCTTCTACATCAACATTCCGGTCGGCTTCTTCGCGGCCGCCGTCACGTGGTTCGTGTTCCGCGATCGCGAATCGGCCACGCGCCGCATGCCGATCGACACGGTCGGCCTGCTCCTGCTCGTGCTGTGGGTCGCGTCGCTGCAGATCATGCTCGACAAGGGCAAGGATCTCGACTGGTTCAACTCGCCGGTGGTCGTCGCGCTGGGCATCGTCGCGCTGATCGGCTTCGCGTTCTTCCTCGTGTGGGAGCTGCACGAAGCCAACCCGATCGTCGACCTGCGACTCTTCACGCAGCGCAACTTCGCGGGCGGCACGATCGCGATCTCCGTCGCGTACGGGATGTTCTTCGGCACGCTCGTGCTGCTGCCGCAATGGATGCAGGGCTATCTCGGCTACCGCGCGGTCGATTCGGGGCTGGCCACCGCGCCGCTCGGATTCTTCGCAATCCTGCTCACGCCGGTCATGGGGCGTCTGCTGCCGCGCACCGATCCGCGCTATATCGCGACGCTCGCGTTCGTCGGCTTCGCGGCCGTGTTCATGATGCGCACGACGTTCTATACCGACGTGTCGCGCCGGGATCTCGTGCTGCCGACGCTGTTGCAGGGCATTCCGATGGCGATGTTCTTCGTGCCGCTGACGTCGATCATCCTGTCCGGGCTGCCGCCGGAAAAGATTCCGGCCGCGGCCGGCCTGTCGAATTTCGGCCGCACGTTCTGCGGAGCGGTGGGGACGTCGCTGATCGGCAATGCGTGGAACGACCGCACGATCCTGCATCACGTGCGGCTCACCGAACAGGCGAGCGTCACCAATCCGGTCTTCACGCAACAGCTCGACACGAGCCGTTCGCTGCTGCACCTGAGCCCCGATTCGGCACTCGCGTTCTTCAATGCGTCGGTCGATTCGCAGGCGGCCGTGATGGGCCTGAACGACATCTTCTACGTGTCGGCGATCATCTTCATCGCGATCATCCCGCTCATCTGGATCACGAAACCGGCGCGCTCGGGCGGCGGCGATGCCGATGCGGCGGCGGCCGGCGCGCATTGATCCGCGTGCACGGCGCCGGACTGCGCGCCGGCATCGCGACGGCCGCGCGATGCGCCGATCACGGCGACGACCGACGCAAGCGCCCGGCCGGCAGCGGGCGCTTTGTATCGAATCGTTTCAACGCGCCGACGGTGTCGAATGCTGCGGGTATACTCCGTCGTCAGCCGCCCGTTGCATCGTCGTCCGTCAAAAGCGGCCCGATTCCGGGCGGTTTCGTCGCGAAGCTTCGCGTTTCGCCACCCCGCGCTCCAGCCTCGATACGAGACCCCGACGACCGACCATGAAACGATTCCTGCTGCTCCTTCCCGCCGCCCTGCTCGCCGCCTGCGGTTCCGCTCCGTCGTCCGACTCGGCCGGCTCGGGTACGGCACCGATGATCTACGTGTCGTCGCAACGCCCGGCCTACGCGATCGCGAACTGCCTCGACAGCCGCCTGTCGGGCACCGAACAATCGCAGCACAACGGCGTGACCGACATCGCCGTCGGCTCGAATTCGTACTTCGTCACGCTGACGCCGTCGGGCAACGGCTCGGTGATCAAGGTCGTGCGCGGCTCGGGCAGCGAGCCGGCCGAGGAAGCGATGCGCTTCGCGGTCGCGCGCTGCGCGATCTGACGCCCTCCCGCGCGGGCCGCCCGGCCCGTCGCGACGCGCCAACCGGCGCGCCTGCCGAATATTTTCATCCGGGTGCCCGTCGATGAGAGAATCGCACCACGATTCCTTTTCGATGGAGCCCGAATGAAGCACCTGCTGTCCCGGCTGTTCGTCAGCGCCGCGCTCGTCGCGCTTGTTCCGGCGCTGCCGGCGCAGGCTGCCACGCCGCCCGGCATCTTCGTCGTCGCCACGCAACTCGGCGAATTCACGACCCTCGACCCGAGCGGGATCTACGAGCTGGTGCCGTCCGAATACGTCGCGAACACCTACGAGCGGCTGGTGCGCGTCGACCTGAAGGACCCGACGCGCTTCGACGGACAGATCGCGCAATCGTGGACGGTCGGCGCCGACGGCGTGACCTACACGTTCAAGCTGCGCCCGGGCCTCACGTTCCACTCCGGCAACCCGGTCACCGCCGACGACGTCGCGTGGTCGCTGCAGCGCACCATCCTGCTCGACAAGGGGCCGGCCGGCGTGCTCGCCGATCTCGGCCTCACCAAGGCGAACGTGATGCAGAAGGTGCGTGCGATCGATCCGCAGACCGTCGTGCTCGAAACCGACCGCAAGTACGCGCCGAGCTTCGTGCTCAACGTGCTGAGCGCGTGCCCGGCATCGGTGTTCGACAAGAAGCTGCTGCTGTCGCACCAGCAAGGCAACGATTTCGGCAGCGGCTGGCTGCGCACCAACGACGCGGGCTCGGGCCCGTACCAGCTCGTCAAGTGGACGCCGAACGAATCCATCGTGCTGCAGCGCTTCGACAAATACCGCACGCCGTACCCGATGAAACGCGTCGTGCTGCGTCACGTGCCCGAAGCGTCCGCGCAACGGCTGCTGCTGGAGAACGGCGACGCCGACGCCGCGCGCAACCTGAGCCCCGACAGCCTCGCCGCGCTGTCGAAGGCCGGCAAGATCAAGGTCGCGTCGTGGCCGGTGTCGGCCCTGCTGTACCTGAGCCTGAACACGAAGAACCCGAACCTCGCGAAGCCCGAGGTCCAGCAGGCGATGAAGTGGCTCGTCGATTACGACGGCATCCAGCGCAACATCGTCAGCACGACCTACAAGGTGCATCAGACCTTCCTGCCCGAGGGCTTCCTCGGCGCGTCGAACGCGCGGCCCTACAAGCAGGACGTCGCGAAGGCGAAGGCGTTGCTCGCGAAGGCCGGCTTGCCGAACGGTTTCGACGTGACGATGGACATGCCGAACGACTATCCGTACCTCGAGATCGCGCAGGCGCTGCAGGCGAACTTCGCGCAGGGCGGCATCCGCGTGAAGCTGATCCCCGGCGACGCGAAGCAGGCGATCGGCAAGTACCGCGCGCGCCAGCACGACATCTTCATCGGCGAATGGTCGCCCGACTACATGGACCCGAACAGCAACGCGCGCGGTTTCGCGTGGAATCCGGACAACTCGGACCAGTCGCCGACCAAGATGCTCGCGTGGCGCAACGGCTGGGACATTCCGCAACTGACGAAGGACACCGAGGCCGCGCTCGTCGAGCCGTCGCCCGCGAAGCGCGCGCAGCGTTACGAGGCGCTGCAGAAGGCCGTGCTCGCGAACTCGCCGTTCATCATCATGTTCGAGAAGGTCGTGCAGGTCGCCACGCGCCCCGGCGCGACCGGACCGGAAATCGGGCCGATCAACGACCTCGTGTCATACCGCACGCTCGCGAAATAATCGCGGCCGCCTGCACGCGCGGCCACACCGCCGTACAGGTAATCGCCGCGGGCCGCAGGGCCGGCGCCGGCCCGTGCGGCGGCGGCGATCTACAATGACCTGCATCGCGCGGATACCGCGCTGGGCACACGTAACGGGACGAGAACATGCATTCGAGCGAGCACGCAGTGTGCGTGGCGATCAACGACAACAACCGCGCGTGGTACGAAATGCTCGTGCCGTTCCTGCTGTCGCTGCGGCACGCCGGCTACGACGGGCGGATCGCGGTGATCGGCTACGGGCTGTCCGAGCGCAAGCGGCAGATTCTCGCGAGCCAGTCGGTCGACGTGATCGACGCGTCGAGCGCCTATGCGCTGCCGGTCGGCCGCTTCATCGAGGCCGCCGGGTATTGCGCGCGCCATCCGCAGATCCGCAAGCTCGCGCTGTACGACGCGGACATCTGGTTCTGCGCGCCGCAGTTCGACCTGTTCTCGCGGATCGGCGACGACCGCATCCACGTGTGCCCCGACCCGCTGTTCTGCACGTTCGTCGTCACGCCGCTGATCGGCGAGCGGCGCGACCATCACTGGCGCCTCGTCGTCGACGAAGTCAATGCGCGCCACGGCGGTGCGCTGCAGGCCGGGCTCGTCGCCGGCACCGCCGACGCGTGGGCGCGTTATGCCGACCACCTGCGCGACTGCATCGCCCGCATCGGCACCGATTTCCAGGAATGCTTCGGCCTCGATACGACGTTCCTGCATCTGTGGAGCGCGCAAGGCGAAACGGCGCTGCTCGACCCGGTCCAGAACTTCGTCAGCAAGTACGGCATTCACGAATCGTTCGATGCGGGCAGCGGCAAGACGACGCTCAGGCATCACGGCGAGCCGATCCGCGCGCTGCACATGACCGGCGACATCCGCTTCCTCGACCGGTGGCGCTACTACACGAACCACGCCGACGCCGCGCTGCGCGACGGCACGCCGTTCGCGCTGTCGGACGGCACGCCGGCCCCGTCCGATGCGCTCGCCGCACGCATCGCGGCGGCGGATTACGTGCAGTCGGCCGGGCTGACCGTTGCGTCCGCGGCGCTCGAGACGAGCGCGGGCGCCTACCTGCAGGCGATCGACGAACCGGGCGGCACGATGCTCGTCGGCAGCGGAAACCATGAAATCGTGTTCGCCGCGACCCGCGACATCGCACGGCTGAACGTCTATGTCACGCACCCGTCCGGCTCGCCGTCGCCGCTGCTGTGCGAGGTGCGGGTCGACGGCCACCCGCAGCGCAAAGGCACCGAACTGATGGCGCATTTCTGGTACCGGATAGCGGCCGGCGCCGTCGTCACGCTGCGCGCAACGAGCCTCGGCGGCCAGCAGTGCAACGCGATCTGGCGGCTGCGCGAAGCGCCGGACATGCAGCAGTAAGCGCCCGTCCGCACGCGTTCAATCGAACGCCGCCCAGACCAGGTACGCATTCAGCGCGACGATCACGACCGTCGCCGCGCCGGCGACGATTCGCAGCGGCATCCGCATCGCGTAAGCGCCCATCACGTCCTTGCGCGCCGACAGCATCAGCAGCGCGATCATCGGCATCGGCAGCACGAAGCTCAGCACGACCTGGCTCGCCACCATCGCCCGCGTGACGTCGCAGCCGAGCGCGACCACCACGAACGCGGGCGCGATCGTCACCGCGCGCCGCACCCAGATCGGCATGCGGCGGTGGATGAAGCCCTGCATCACGACCTGCCCGGCCATCGTGCCGACCACCGAGCTCGATACGCCCGACGTCAGCAGCGCGACGAGAAACAGCGCGCCGGCCGCCGGCCCGAGCACCGGGACCAGCGTGTGATAGGCGTCGCCGATGTCGGTCATGCCCGGCGCGGCCACGTGGAACGCCGACGACGCCATCATCACCATCGCGAGATTCACGAATCCGGCGAGCCCGAGCGCGATCACGACCTCCCGGTTCGAGAAACGCACGAGCCGCCGCCGCTGCGCGTCGTCGCGCGGCGCGGTGCGATCCTGCGTGAGGCCCGAATGCAGATACAGCGTGTGCGGCATGATCGTCGCGCCGATGATCCCGACTGCAATCGTCAGCGCCGCATGATCCGGAATCTGCGGGACCACCAGGTGGAACGCGGCCGCACGCCAGTCCTGCGGCGCGATCAGCAACTCGCCGAGATAACACGCGCCGATCACGCCGACCAGCGCCGCGATCGCCGCTTCGAGCGGCCGGAAGCCGCGTCTTTCGAGCGCGAGGATCGCGCAGGTCGCGAACGCGGTCGCGACCATCCCCGCGAACAGCGACAGGTGGCACAACAGCCCGAACGCGAGCGCGCCGCCGAGGAATTCGGCGAGGTCGGTCGCCATCGCGGCGATCTCGGATGCGATCCACATGGCCCACACGACCGGCGCGGGAAAGCGGTCGCGACACAGTTCGGCGAGGTTGCGGCCGGTCACGATGCCGAGCTTCGCCGACATCGCCTGGAACAGCATCGCGATCGCGTTCGCGGCCAGCACGACCCACAACAGCCGGTAGCCGTACGCGGCGCCGGCCTGGATGTTGGTCGCGAAGTTGCCGGGGTCCATGTAGCCGATCGACGCGATCACGGCCGGGCCGACGAACGGCAGCAGCGCGGCGACGCCGGTGCGGCGCCCTTCCAGCGCGGCGCGCGCCGCGCCGTCGGTGTGCTCGGTGGAGCGGCCCGGCAGCGCGAAGCCGCCGGCAGGTTTGCTCGGGACGGGAAGCATGGTGGAGTTTCCGTTCGAATGAGTAAGACCGATTCGGGCGCACGTGCCGCGGCCGGCCTGCCGCGTGCCGGCCATGGCAGGACGATGGCGGCGTTACAGCGGCACGACGTCGGGACGATTGCGCGGAAACTGCGCGATCACGTCCGGCGCGACGTTCAGGTGCGCTTCGACGAGCTTCGGCGGCGTATGCGCGAGCCAGTCGGACAACGACACCTCCGCATAGCGGTCGGTCTTGAAGATCTCGAGGAACACGAGGTCGGTCCGGCCGGTGTTCTGCACGTAGTGACCGAGGCTCTTCTTCACATAGCCGACGTCGCCCGCGCGGAAGTCGGCCGTCTGCGCCTTCGGCCCCGTGTCGAACACCGTCATCCGCGCCTCGCCTTGCAGGTAGTACTGCCATTCGTCGGCGTTCGGGTGCCAGTGCAGCTCGCGCATGCCGCCCGGATGCACGGTGACGAGCGCCGCCGCGACGGTCGTCGACACGTTGAAGTTGGTGCTGTCCGCGATCCGCACCTCGCCGCCGCGCGTCTTCCTGACCGGCTTCATGTCGCCGAGCGAAAAGACGAACGGATGCGGCGGCACACCGGCCGACGCGGCCGACGCGCGCTGCGCGTCCGCGAGCGGGCCCGGCTCGTCGCCCTGGAAAATCCACAGGTTGTCGAGCGGCACGTTCCTGAACGCATCGGCCGGCACGCCGAAGTTGAGCGCGAGCACGTCGGGCGGCGTATGCGCGATCCAGTCGGTCAGCAACAGCGTGTTGAATTCCGATGCGCGGCCGTTATCGAATGCGAGCAGGAATTCGGCGCCGTCGCTGCCGAGGCCCTGCAGCGAATGCGGCAGGCCGGGCGGGAAATACCAGAGATCGCCGGTCTTGACGTCCTGCACCGACGGCCGGCCGAGCTCGTCGAGCACCGTGATCCGGCAGCGGCCGTCGAGCATGATGGCCCACTCGGCCTGCTGGTGCCAGTGCATCTCGCGAATGCCGCCGCGCGTCAGCCGCATGTTGACGCCGGAAATGGTTTCGGAAATCGCGAAATCGTCCTGCGTCACTTCGCGCGCCCAGCCGCCATTTTGAATGCGTTTATGGGCATTATTGAAAGACGCCCAGAATAACGGCATCCCGTTGATATCGGTGGCCGGCGGATCCTGAAAAGATGGAAATTGATTGGCGATGGCCGGATTTTTAGGCCCCGGGTCGGTCAGGCTCTGGCGATTGCGCGCATTCACCGCGCCTTCCGGCGGACTGTCCGGATTGCCGAACGAGGCGGCCTTGGCCGATACCGCGATGCCCGCGGCGGCAATGGCGCCGGCCGTACTTGCCAGCATTTTGCGTCGAGAAAGATTCGTCATGATTTCCTCTTCATTCTTGCGATCAAGAGAATTCCAGTTACGGAATACTTGCCGTTTTCGGATTATCGAAAATCAAACATCCCGTGACGCAAGTTAAATCCAAATCACGAAAAAACTTAAATGAATTATTAACCTGAATTAATGATTTAATCTGATCGACTTTAATTTTGTAATTATTGCGGTGCGGAGGGACGCCGGGTGGCGGCGGATGTCGGCGAATCGGTCAGGTGCGGTGAATGCGGAAATACGACCGCGGCAGGTCGTGACGTCGCGCATGGCGACCGGAAGCGATCGAGGCGCGCCACGTGCCATCGCCGATGCGATGCAGCCGATTCGGAGAACCGATCGTGAAAAACGGAAAACGGGTGAACGCCGATCCGTCGACCACCGGCTAACCGGGCCGCGTCGGGCGCGGCTTACTCCCGCGGCATGTCGGCGAGCCGCTGCGCGGCGAACTGCAATCCGCCCAGGATGCGCTCCGCGACCCTGGCCGGAAAACCGGGAGGCAGTGCCGCGCCGACCGACTCGATCACGTTCGGCGTCGCGGCGACGAGCCGTTCGACGATCGGCGTCGCGATATCGCCGAGCAGGCAATATTCGGCCATCGCGGTAAAGTGCCGTCGCGTGATATCGCGCATCGCATAGTGCTTGCGCTTGCCGTGCACGGCCATCGCGAGCTTCGCCTTGTGCCACGACCACTGATTCGCGCCATCGCCTTCGACCGGCCAGATCGACATCACGTCGTAGAGCGGCGTGAGGCGGAAACGGCCGCCCGGCAGCAGCCGCAGGCTGAAATTCTTCGCATGCCCGTCCGGTGCAGCGAGCATCCAGAACACGATCAGGGCGGCGAACAGCGTGTCGAGATCCTCGCGCGCCGTCTCCGAACGGCGCAGCAGGCCGGCCAGATCGGGTACGCCGGGGCCGCCCTGCGACTCGTACTTCAGGTGAGGCGGCACGCCGAGCGCCTGGCAGAAATCTTCCTGCGGCAAGCGCAACAGCCACCCGCCGTCGCGATGCAACACCCGATCGAACCGTTCGACCGACAGTACCTTGTGCGCGCCGAAACGCACGATTTCAGCACGCGCCGCCGGCAGCCCGAACGCGCGCAGGATCGCGAGACACAGCCACTCGTTCTCGACGGAGGCCGTGAGATCGGCCCGCTTGTTGCCGACCAGCCCGAGCGGCAACTTGAGAATATGCGTCGTCGGCGTGGCGCCGTGCGGGCGCATCCAGCGCCCGTCGTGAAACAGCAGTGCGGTCTTTTCCTGCGCACCGGCGAGCGACAGCCGGAAATCGTCGTCGTCTTCGCCCGCCGTCGCCACACCGCTCGCCTGATCGAGCACGCGGGCGACGTCCTCGTCCGACAGCGGCGTGCCGTCGATGCGATCGAGGCCGGCTGGCGCATCGTCTTCGCCGAGCAATTGCACCGCCCCGACGCAATCGCGACCGAGCGCGGCAAGCAGATCGAACGGCTCGGTCGTCGGCGTGCCGAACCTAGCGGCCAATCGGCGCCGAATGGCGTCGCTGTCCGGAAGCAGGTTGTCGAAGTAATGATTGACGCGTTCGCCACGCAACGGGGCATCGCCGACACCGAACGGCAGCGACAGCGACAACGGGCGGCCGACGGCCGACTGCTTCCAGCCGGCGTCGTACAGCAGTTCCATGTCGCCGCGCACGGGAATCCGCCATGTGCCGACCCTCTGGCCGTTCGCCCAGATCGACAGCGCGCGCGTGTGCGATTTGCGGCCCATCGCTTACCACTCGGCGGCGGCGGCGTCGCGCCCGTCCTTGGTGCGAATGCTGAGTTCGAGCCCGTACAGCGCGGTCAACTCCAGCAATTGCCTGAGCGACAGGCTTTCGGTACGCGTGGTTTCGAGCAGCGACAGCCGCGACTGGCCCACCCCGATTCGCACGGCCGCTTCGGCTTGCGTCAGGCCCTTGGCCTGACGCGCCGAAGACAGGATTTCGCCCAGTTGCGCGGGCGTATTGACGATGAAATTCACGGCGCGTATTCCTGTAGGCAATATGCGCAGTATATTCCTGACAGGCATAAACGCAAATTATTCCTCACATGCATAAACGCAAAATATGCATGACAGGCATAAAAAGCGGCCTACGCGCCGACATCCCGCTTTTGGACCGACCCTATCAGTCATCCTCACACCATAGTTTTTATCCGCTGGCGCGAATGATTTTGGCTTTGTTAGATGGATGACATTCGCTCACCAGACGACAACGATCTAACATCCGATGACTTGCGCGTTCGCCCGTACCGTCGAATCCCGCTTTGCCGAGCTGACGCCGACGGCCAAGCGCATCGCGAGCTACATGCTCGCGAACCTCGACCGGCTCGGGCTCGAGACGGCCGACCAGATCGCGCAGCAGGCCGGCACCAGCGGCATCTCGGTCGGACGCTTTCTTCGCAGCGTCGGCTACCGCAATCTCGACGACCTGAAACGCGAACTGCGCGGCGGCGGCGATCGTCCGTGGATGATCACCGACCGGCTCGACGAATACCGCCGCGTCGCGGGCACGCAGCCGGCCGAACGCAACCGCGGCACCGGGAGTGACAGCCCGCTCGCGTCGTCGCTCGAGCGCGAGCTCGATGCGATCCGCCACGTGTACCGCCTGGCCGAAGGCCCGGTGTTCGCGCAGGTCGCCGACCGCATCGCACAGGCCGACGCCGTGTTCATCCTCGGCATCCAGTCGACGCGCGGCATCAGCAACGCATTCAGCAGCTACCTCGAATACCTGCGCCCGCGCGTGTTCTATTCCGACGGCCAGTCGGGCTCGTACGTCGATTCGCTGAACTCCGAATTCGAGCGGCCGTACTGCGTCGTCACCGATACGCGCGCGTATTCGCGCAGCGCGCGCCGCTATTGCCAGGCGGCCGCCGAGCTCGGCCAGCCGTTCGCGCTGGTCACCGATCTGTCGTGCCCGTGGGCGCGCGAATGGCCGGCCGACCTGCTGCAGGTGAAAACCGACGTCGGCCAGTTCTGGGATTCGCTCGCACCGCTCACCTGTCTGTTCAACCTGCTGATCACCGCCGTGGTCGACCGCCTCGGCCCCGCGATCGACCGGCGCGTCGCGCGCAACCGCGAACTGCAGCGCACGTTCGACCAATTCGAATCATGAGCGAGCCCACCCTGCCGATGAACGATCACCGCCTCGTCGAAATCACGCCCGCCACGCATCGCGTCGATATCGATCTCGTCTATGCGACCGAGCGCAATCTGACCGGCAAGCCGATCTACCGCAACGCGCACTGTCTGCTGCTCGAGCCGGCCGAAGCCGCATTGCGCCGCGCGGTCGACGTCGCCGCGCAGGCCGGCTTCACGCTGCGCATCTACGACGCCTACCGGCCGCCGCAGGCGCAGCAGGTGCTGTGGGATTTCCTGCCCGATCCGAACTTCGTCGCCGATCTCGGCCGCGGCTCGAATCACAGCCGCGGCACCGCGCTCGACCTGACGCTCGTCGGCGCGAACGGCGCGCCGCTCGACATGGGCACCGGCTTCGACGAGATGGTCGCCGCATCGGGCCACTTTCATGCGGGACTGCCCGAGCACGTGCAACGCAACCGCCTGCTGCTGCTCGGCGTGATGCACGCGGCCGGCTTCGCGCACATCGACAGCGAATGGTGGCACTACGAGCTGCCCGGCTCGCGCGCGTTGCCGCAGATCGACAACGCGGCGAGCGGCCCGTGGCGCCTGATGTAACGACGAAACACGCCCCCCTTTTCCGTTCACGTTCACCGACTTCAACGACCGATGGAGCGCACATGAAATTCCCGACATCCCGGCTCGTCGCGGCGCTGGCCGCCGCGTCCGTATTCGCCGCCGTTCCGTTTTCCACCGCCCATGCGGAAACGCCGAAGGACTTGTTCGTGATGGCGACGCTGCTCGACGAATTCACGACGCTCGACCCGGGCGAGATCTACGAGCTGGTGCCGGAGGAATACGTCGCGAACACGTACGACCGGCTCGTGCGCGTGGACCTGCGCGATCCGTCGAAATTCAACGGCGACGTCGCGCAGTCGTGGACGGTGAGCGCCGACGGCCTGACCTATACATTCAAGCTGCGCACCGGCCTCAAGTTCCATTCGGGCAACCCGCTGACGGCCGACGACGTCGCGTGGTCGATCCAGCGCGCGGTGCTGCTCGACAAGGGGCCGGCCGCCGTGCTGACCGGCATCGGCCTCACGAAGGCGAACGTCGCCGCGAACGTGAAGAAGCTCGACGACGCGACGGTGTCGATCACGACCGACCGCAAGTACGCGCCGACCTTCGTGCTGAACGTGCTCGGCTCGTGGCCCGCGTCGGTGCTCGACAAGAAGCTGCTGCTGTCGCACCAGCAGGGCAACGACTTCGGCAACGCGTGGCTGAAGACCAACGAAGCCGGTTCCGGCGCCTACAGGCTGGTCAAGTGGACGGCCGGCGACAGCCTCGTGCTGCAACGCTTCGACGGCTACCGGCTGCCGCTCGCGATGAAGCGCATCGTGCTGCGCCACGTGCCCGAAGCCGCGAGCCAGCGCCTGCTGCTGGAAAACGGCGACGTCGACGCGGCGCGCGACCTGAGCCCCGACGATCTCGCGTCGGTGGTGAAGTCCGGCAAGGCGAAGGTGGCGGCATCGCCGCAGGCGACGCTGCTGTATCTCGGCCTGAACACGAAGAACCCGACGCTCGCGAAACCCGACGTGCAGGAAGCGCTGAAATGGCTCGTCGACTATGCGGGCATTCAGAGCAACGTCGTGAAAACGACCTACAAGGTGCACCAGACCTTCTTGCCCGAAGGCTTCCTCGGCACGCTGAACACGAACCCGTACAAGCTCGACGTCGCGAAGGCGAAGGCGCTGCTCGCGAAGGCCGGCGTGCCCGGCGGCTTCTCGGTGACGATGGACGTGCGCAACGACTATCCGTACACGGAGATCGCGCAGGCCGTGCAGGCGAACTTCGCGCAGGCGGGCATCAAGGTTCAGCTGATCCCCGGCGACAACAAGCAGACGCTCGCGAAATACCGCGCGCGCCAGCACGACATCTACATCGGCGAATGGTCGGCGGACTACATCGACCCGCACAGCAACGCGCAAGGTTTTGCGTGGAATCCGGACAACTCCGACAAGTCGAGCTATAAAATGCTGGCCTGGCGCAACAGCTGGGACATCCCGCAACTGACGAAGGAAACCGACGCCGCGCTCGCCGAGCCGGCCGCCGCGAAACGCGCGCAACGGTATCAGGCGATGCAGAAGGAAGTGCTCGCGCACTCGCCGTTCGTGATCATGTTCGAGAAAGTCGCGCAGGTCGCGACGCGGCCCGGGGTGAGCGGGCTCGAAGTCGGGCCGATCAACGACCTCGTGTCGTACCGCAACCTGAAGAAGCAATAAGATTCGCCGCATGTCGACTCCCGCCTCCTCCCTCGAAGCCCTGCGCACGCTGCCCGCGCGGCGCCCGGCCGTGCGCTGGGCCCTGCGCGTGCTGCGCTGGGCGCTCACGCTCGCCGTCACGTTCGCGGGGCTGCTCGCGCTGACGTTCGTGATCGGCCGCAAGGTGCCGATCGATCCCGTGCTCGCGATTCTCGGCGATCGCGCATCGGCCGACGCCTATGCGGCCGAGCGCATCGCGCTCGGGCTCGACAAGCCGCTCGTCACGCAATTCCTGATCTATGCGCGCGACGTGCTGCACGGCAACCTCGGCGTGTCGCTGCTGACCGCGAACCCGGTGCTCGACGACATCCGGCGCGTGTTCCCGGCCACGCTCGAACTGGCGACGATCGCGACGTTGATCGGCATCGCGATCGGCGTGCCGCTCGGCGTCGCGGCCGCCGTCAAGCACAACCGGCCGATCGATCACATCGCGCGCTTCGTCGGGCTGATCGGCAACTCGGTGCCGGTATTCTGGCTCGGGCTGATGGGGCTGCTGCTGTTCTATGCGCGGCTGCACTGGGTCGGCGGCCCCGGCCGGCTCGATCCCGTGTACGACGGGATGGTCGACCCACGCACCGGCAGCCTGCTGCTCGATGCGGCGCTCGCCGGCGAGTGGGACGTATTGCGCAACGCGGTGTCGCACATCGCGCTGCCGGCCGCGATCCTCGGCTACTACTCGGTCGCGTATCTCAGCCGCATGACGCGCTCGTTCATGCTCGACCAGCTGAGCCAGGAATACATCGTCACCGCGCGCGCGAAGGGCCTGTCCGAGCGGCGCGTGATCTGGCGGCACGCGTTCGGCAACATCGCGGTGCCGCTGCTCACCGTGATCGCGCTCACGTACAGCAACCTGCTCGAGGGCTCGGTGCTGACCGAAATCGTGTTCGCGTGGCCGGGGCTCGGCTCGTACCTGACCGGCGCGCTGCTGAACGCCGACATGAACGCGGTGCTCGGCGCGACGCTCGTGATCGGCGCGATGTTCATCACCGTCAACCTGCTGACCGACGCGCTGTACCGCGTGTTCGATCCGCGTGCGCGCTGAGGGCCGCTTCGACATGACCGCTTCCGCCCCGCTTCTTTCCCCGTCCACCCCGAAGGCCGCCCGATCATGAATGCCGAGCGTCTCACGCTGCGCGCGTGGCTTCTTTCCGATGCGCCCGCGTCGCGCTCGCAGGCCGCGTTCGGCCTCGCTTACCGCCGCTGGCGCCGCTTCGCGGGCAATCCGCTCAACCTGTTCGGGCTCGCGATCCTGATCGCGCTGATCGCGGTCGCGATCGTCGGCCCGCTGATCATGCCGCACGATCCGCTGCGCCAGGTGCTGGCCGACCGGCTGCTGCCGCCCGGCTCGCCGTCGCACTGGTTCGGCACCGACCAGCTCGGTCGCGACATCCTTTCGCGGCTGATCGCGGGGTCGCGCCTGACGCTCGGCATCGCGCTGCTCGTCGTCGTGATCGTCGTGCCGATCGGTCTGCTGATCGGCACGACGGCCGGCTATTGCGGCGGCTTCGTCGACAGCGTGCTGATGCGCATCACCGACATCGCGCTCGCGTTCCCGAAGATCGTGCTCGCGCTCGCCTTCGCGGCCGCGCTCGGCCCCGGCGTGATCAACGCGGTCGTCGCGATCTCGATCACCGCATGGCCCGCGTATGCGCGGCTCGCGCGCGCGGAGACGATCCGCATCGCGCAGGCCGACTACATCCATGCGGCGCGGCTGCAAGGCGCGTCGGGACCGCGCATCCTGCTGCGCTACATCATGCCGCTGTGCATGTCGTCGGTGATCGTGCGTGCGACGCTCGACATGGCCGGCATCATCCTGACCGTCGCGGGCCTCGGCTTTCTCGGCCTCGGCGCGCAGCCGCCGAGCCCCGAATGGGGCTTCATGGTCGCATCGGGCCGCAACGTGCTGCTCGACGCGTGGTGGGTCGCGACGCTGCCCGGCATCGCGATCCTGCTCGTGAGCCTCGCGTTCAACCTGCTCGGCGACGGGCTGCGCGACGTCTTCGATCCCCGCCATGGAGCATGACATGCCGATGAATTCCACCGCCGCGCCGGCGCCGCTCTGCGAGATCCACGGGCTGAAGATCGGTTTCCGCGGGCACGACGGCAGCGTCACCGACGCCGTGCGCGACCTGTCGCTGACGCTCGCACCGGGCGAGCGGCTCGGCATCGTCGGCGAATCGGGTTCCGGCAAGTCGCTGACGGGCCGCGCGCTGCTCGGCCTGCTGCCCGACGCCGCGCGCTGGTCGGCGCGCACGATGCGCTTCGCGGGCCACGACCTGCTCGCGATGTCGCCGCGCGAGCGCCGGCGGCTGTGCGGCAGCCAGATGGGCATGATCCTGCAGGACCCGAAATATTCGCTGAACCCGGTCATGACCGTCGCGAAGCAGATGGGTGAAGCGTTCCGGCTGCGCGAGCCGGGCTTGCGCGGCCGCGCGCTGCGCGAGCGGATCGTCGACGCGCTCGCCGCCGTGCAGATCCGCGACCCGGCGCGCGTCGCCGATGCGTATCCGCACGAGCTGTCGGGCGGCATGGGCCAGCGCGTGATGATCGCGATGATGGTGTCGACCGGCCCGCGCCTCTTGATCGCCGACGAGCCGACCTCCGCGCTCGACGTCGCGGTGTCGATGCAGGTGCTCGCGGTGCTCGATGCGATGATCGCGCGACACGGCACCGGTCTGATGTTCATTAGCCACGACCTGCCGCTCGTGATGTCGTTCTGCGACCGCGTCGCGGTGATGTATGCCGGGCGCGTGGTCGAAATCTGCGCCGCGCGCGACCTGCGCGATGCGTCTCATCCCTATACGCGCGGGCTGCTCGCGGCGCATCCGCCGCTCGCGAACCCGCCCGACGAACTGCCGGTGCTGCGGCGCGACCCGGCATGGCTCGATCCCGCGCCGCCGGCCGCCGTACGCACCGATCGACAGGAGGCCTCACGATGATCGACGTCGACCACGCATCGATCCGTTTCCCGACCCGCACGGGTCATGTCGACGCCGTGCGCGATGCGAGCTTCGCGGTACGCGACGGCGAAGTGTTCGGGCTCGTCGGCGAATCGGGTTCCGGCAAGTCGACGCTGCTGCGCGCGCTGACGGGCCTCGCGCCGCTCGCGTCCGGCAGCCTGTCGATCGACGGCCGCCCGGTGGGCGGCACGCCCGATCGTGCGTTTCGCCGCCACGTGCAGATGGTGTTTCAGGATCCGTACGCGTCGCTGCATCCGCGCTTCACCGTCGACCAGACGCTGCGCGAGCCGCTGTCGATCCATGCGATCGGCGACGCCGACGCGCGGATCGCCCGCGCGCTGTCCGAGGTCGGGCTCGGCCCGGCGTTCCGCTTCCGCTACCCGCACCAGTTGTCGGGCGGTCAGCGCCAGCGTGTCGCGATCGCGCGCGCGCTGATCGTCGAGCCGCGCGTACTGCTGCTCGACGAGCCGACGTCGGCGCTCGACGTGTCCGTGCAGGCCGAGATCCTCAATCTGCTGCGCCGCCTGCATCGCGAGCGCAACCTGACGATGATCCTCGTCAGCCACAACCTCGCGGTGATCGGCTTCCTGTGCCAGCGCGTCGCGGTGATGCAGCACGGCGAGATCGTCGAACAGTTGCGCATCGAGGACGTGCGCGCCGGACAGGTCGCACGCGACTACACGCGCACGCTGCTGCAGGCGACCGAAGGCTACCGCCGCCTCGCCCCGGTGGCCGACGCGTCCGCCACGTGACATCCGCCGGACGCGAACGCATGCGATACTGCGCACGCCACGCGTCGGCTTGCCGCCGCATGGAACCCGTGCGCACCGCAGGGGTCAACTTCCATTCGTCAACAGCTCAACAGCAATAGGGAGGCGTTCATGCTGCAATTCATCGAAACCCTGGTGGTCGGGCTCATCGTCGGCCTCCTCGCCCGCGCGCTCAAGCCCGGCGACGACAAGATGGGCATCCTGATGACCATCGTGCTCGGCGTCGTCGGCTCGCTCGTCGCCGGCTACGTCGGCCGCGCGGCCGGCTGGTATGCGCCGGGCCAGGGCGCGGGCTGGATCGCGTCGATCATCGGCGCGATCGTGCTGCTCGTGATCGTCGGCGCGGTGCGCAAGCGCGCAGGCTGATCGCGGATCTGCCGCTCGTTCGAGCGGCCACCCAGGCAAAACGGCCGCTCGAACTCGAGCGGCCGTTTTGCCTTGCGCGGTCCGATCACGCGCCCGTGCACCCGGTTTTCGCAGGTCAGCGCACCACGCCGCGATCGAATCGCGGGATATTGCGTCGCGTCGAATGCGAATCAACCGCGGCTTTCTCCCGCCGTGCGTCCTTTATTCCAACGGCAAACACGTGCATACCACAAAACGGTGAGAGGCGGTACGACGTCCACCGCCGACGGCCGATACGAGCACGATCGAATCCGCCCTTGCCGCCCATCTATTCCCTTCCTCCTGCATGCCGCTCAGTGGACCTGAGCGGGTTCAGGGCATTCGGCTTCGGCCGCATCCGACCGTTTTTAAAATTTTATCGTACTTGTCCTATTAAATTCAAAAAAACATCGTAATCGTCCCATTAACGATTCTCCACAAAAACTTCAAAATTCATTCCGAAACGCAATTTTGATTTTTAAATCACAAGACTGCGCTTTCATACGTTAATTCCTGTGGAGATTCAAAGATGGAAATCAAGAAAATTGCACGCGTCCTGCCCTTCCTCCTGATCGCGGCGGGCGCGACGGTGTCGACCATGGCGCACGCATCCGACGGCACCATTTCGTTCGACGGCAAGGTCATCACGTCGACGTGCAAGATCGACGGCGAATCCGGCAACTTCACCGTTCATCTGCCGCCGATCAGCACCAATGCGCTCACCGCGGTAGGCAACGTCGCCGGCCGCACGCCGTTCTCGTTGTCGCTGAGCGGCTGCACCGTCGGCGACGGTAATCCGGTGAAGGTCGGTGTGGTGTTCGAACCCGGCGCGAACGTCGATCAGTCCACCGGTCGCCTGACGCTCGACCAGGGCGAAGACAAGGCACAAGGCATTCAGCTCAACGTGCTGGATGCGCAGCAGAAGCAGATCATGATCGGTTCGGCTTCCTCGTCGAATCCGCCGCAGGCGGTCGACATCGGCGCCGACGGCAAGGCGAAACTGGACTATTTCACGGAGTACTACGCATCGGGCGCCGTGAAGGCCGGCGACGTGAATTCGCGCGTCGAGTATTCGTTGATCTACCAATAACGGGCGGCGAACGGCGGTCGCCTACGCGGCTATCGCCCCGCGCCATTCGGTTGCTGTCCGCGCAACGATTGCGTTGCACGGGCAGCACGGTCCCAACGATACGACGAAGCATGCACATGAAACCGTTGAAACTCCTCCGCATTCTGACCGTCGCTGCCGCGGCACTCACGGCGCACGCCGAAGCCAGCGTGGTCATCGCCGGCACGCGCGTCGTCTTTCCGTCCAGCGAGCGCGAAGTCACGGTCCAGCTCACGAACGACGGCAAGCGCCCGGCACTGGTCCAGGCGTGGATCGACGACGGCGATCGCAACGCGTTGCCGGAACAGATCGACGTGCCTTTCACGCTGACGCCCGCGATGTTCAGGATGGAGCCCGGCACCGGGCAGACGCTGCGCGTGATGCATACGGGCCAGCCGCTGCCGGCCGACAAGGAATCGCTGTTCTGGCTGAACGTGCTCGAAGTACCGCCGAAGGCAACGGGCGACGACAATCCGAACCGGATGCAGCTTGCATTCCGCTCCCGCATCAAGATCATGTACCGCCCGGCAAGCCTGAAGGGCGACGCGAATGCCGCTCCGGCGCAGCTCGACTGGCGCGTGATCCGCGCCGACGGCGGCCGCTATGCGCTGCAGGCAACGAACCCGACGTCGTACGTCGTCAATCTCGGCAGCGTGATGCTGAAATCCGCAGGACACAAATACGACGCCGGCTCAGGCTACGTGTTGCCGGGCGCCACTCAGCGTTTCCCGATCAAGGATCTCGTCACGCGGCCCGTCGCAGGCGCTGCGGTCGAATTCGCCGCGATCAACGACTGGGGCGCGTCGGCCGACATCGAGCATCCGGTGTCCGTCGCTCCGTAACGCCGTCAGTCCCGGGCGGCGGCGCCGCCGCCCGATAGCGTCCCTCCCCCTTCCGTTTCCTTCCCCCCGGTTGCCCGTCGCCCGGCGCACGGCGTCGCTGGGTGCGCGCGCGCCCCCCAATCGCGGCGCGACATGGAGAAAACGGCACGGCTTCGGCCCGATGAACGCCAGGAATTGCGAATGTCTTCGAATCGACCTTTGAGAATCGGCACGGCACGGATGCCGCGCATGAAACTGATTCCGCTGCTGGTGACGGGCTGCGTCGCCACGTGGATCGGCGACGGTCGCGCCCAACCGGCAGCGTCCGCTCAAGCCGCGACTTCGCAGTCGGCGCGGGTCGAGTTCGATGACGCCTTTCTTGCCAATCGCGTCGGCAAGAACTTCGACATCACGCGCTTCGAGCAGCGCAATATCACGGCCCCGGGCGTGTACAGCGTCGACATCCGCGTGGGCAGCGACTGGATCGGCCGGCACGACGTGCGTTTCGCAGCCGTGGCCGACATTGCGGACGCGCAGCCCTGTTTCGACCGTGCGCTGCTGGAGCGCGCCGGTGTCGACTTGACCCGGCTTGCGCCCGACGCCGTCGCGCGGCTCGACGCGGGCGAAGCCTGTCATCGCATCGGCGACATCGTGGCGGACGCGAGCGCGACCTTCGACTTCACGCGGCAGACGCTGACGCTCGGCATTCCTCAGGCGGCGCTGGTGCGGCGCGCGCGCGGCTACGTGAGCCCCGATCAATGGACCTCCGGCGTGCCGGTCGGCATGCTCGGCTACAACCTCAACGTCTACACGTCGAAAAGCAGCGGCGAGGCGGCCCGCACGCAAGGCTATCTCGGCCTGAGCGGCGGCGTGAACGTCGGCGACTGGCATCTGCGCCACGAAGGCTCGTATTCCTGGTCGTCGAGCGGCGAACGCCAATATCAGGACATCGCCACCTATATTCAGCGTGACCTGACGGCGCTGTCGTCGCAGCTCGTGATCGGCGAAAGCTACACATCGGGCGAGCTGTTCGATTCGACCCAGTTTCGCGGCGTGCGCGTGTCGACGGACGACCGGATGCTGCCCGATTCGCTGCGCGGCTATGCGCCCGTCGTGCGCGGCATCGCGAACAGCAACGCGAAAGTGACGATCCGCCAGAACGGCGTGCTGCTCTACGAGACGACGGTCGCGCCCGGTAATTTCGAGATCGACGATCTGTACCCGACCGGTTACGGCGGCGATCTCGACGTGTCGGTGAACGAGGCCGACGGCACCGTACACACGTTCTCGGTGCCTTACGCGGCCGTGCCGCTGTCGCTGCGGCCCGGCATCAGCCGCTACAGCTTCGTTGCCGGCGCGCTGCGCAACACGGGCAGCGGCAGCCAGCCGCTGTTCACGCAGGCCACCTACCAGCGCGGGCTGACCAATCTGCTGACCGGGTACGGCGGCGTCACGCTGGCGGGCGGCTATGCGGCGTTCATGATCGGCGGCGCGCTGAACACGACGTTCGGCGCGCTCGGCGCCGACATCACGCATGCGACGACGTCGATTCCCGGCGTCAAGCGCTTCAACGGCTCGAGCATGCGCGTCAGCTATGCGAAATCAGTCGCGCACACCGGCACCGATATCGCGATCGCCGCGTACCGCTATTCGACGGACGGCTATTTCGGGCTCAACGATGCAATGCAGGCGCGCGACGCCGCGCGCGACGGCCTGTCATCGAGTGCGTCGGTCTGGCGCCAGCGCCACCGCGCGTCGCTCACGCTCACGCAGCGCCTGGGCGAGAAAGGCGGACGCATCGACCTCACCGCGTCGGCAGCCGACTACTGGAATCGTTCGGGTTCGGACGTCAATTACACGGTCGGCTACACCAACAGCTTCCGGAACGTGTCGTACAACCTGTCGGCGACCCGCCAGCGCAATATCGGCGGCGACATGAGCACGCTCTACTACGCGAGCGTCACGATTCCGCTCGGTCGCGCGCGGCCGACGACGCTCACCGGCAATTTGTCGTACGACACGCGCGGCCGCACGCGCGTGCAGTCGACGCTGTCCGGTTCGGCCGGCGAGGACAACGCGTTGTCGTACAGCGTGAGCGCGAACCACGCGTCCGGCTCGGGTATGTCGACGACGGACGGCGGCGGCAACGTCGCCTATCGCTCGCGAGTCGCCGAATTCAGCGCCAGCGCCGGCGCGAGCGCGGATTACCAGCAAGGCTCGCTCGGCGTGCGCGGCGCGATCGTCGCGCATGGCGGCGGCATCACGTTCTCGCAGCCGGTGTCCGAGACGTTCGCGATCGTCGAAGCGCCGGGCGCGGCCGGTGCGCGCATCACGAACGCAGCCGGTGCGCGGGTCGACGGCAACGGCTACGCGGTCGTCCCGTATCTGACGCCGTACAGCCTCAACACCGTCGCGCTCGATCCGAAGGGCATCTCGATGGATGTCGAGCTGAAGGAGACGAGCCGGCAGATCGCGCCGCGCGCGGGTGCGGTGCCGATGATCCGCTTCACGACCGACAACGGCCGCGCGGCGCTAATCCACGCGCGCCTGGCGGACGGCACGCCGCTGCCGTTCGGCGCGGCGGTGTACGACGAGACGGGCAAGGACGTCGGCGTCGTCGGGCAGGCCAGCAGGATCTTCGCGCGCGGCCTCAAGCACGACGGCGAGCTGACCGTGCAATGGGGCACGGATGACGGCTCGGCGTGCCGGATCGCGTACGAACTGCCGACCGTGAGCAAACATCAACGGAAGCCGTCCGGTCTTCAATCGGTCAACGGCGTCTGCGCGGCAGCACCGACACCTGTCAGCGGGCAATAAGGAGAAGAAATGCACAATTCGTTTCGATCGGACGGAGCAATTCGGCCCACCCGTGCGCGCACCCGGACCGTCGCGCTTCTGTTGGCGGCGGCTACGTTGGGCATGTCTGCACCGGCATTCGCCGTCTCGTCGCTGTACGCATTCGGCCAGGCGTCGATATCGATTCCGTCGAATACGGTGTCCGGTACCGTCGTGGCGCGCGAATATTACACACCGCAGCAATTTTGCGGAAAGAGCGTTTGTGAAATCACCGGCGCGCGCTTGCACCCGAAAGGAGATTTCTGGAGCGTCAGTGGTCCCGACATAGAGACCAACGTCTCGGGGCTGTCGACGCGCATGCTCATCGACGGCATGCCTGTCACCAGCTCCATCCGGACGAGCCTTCGCAACAAGGCCGAAGTACAGTTGTTCCGCGACGGCCGCACGCCTCAGGACGGGTCGTTGAATTCCGGGGTACTCTCCGCCTACATCATCGTCGATTTCAAGTCGGGCATATTTGGCGACTCCACCTTGACGTATCTGGCCGCGAAAGTCAGCTTCATCAACGGCACCTGCTCGGTACCGGACCAGACCGTCACGCTGCCGCCGGTTCAGCAAAGCGCGTTCAAAGGCGTCGGCTCGACGGCCGGCACGGTCGATTTCCAGCTGCGCCTGAACAACTGCCCGGCCGGCTACAATCGGATCGGCTATCAGCTTTCGCCGCTGGACGGCGCAGTCGCCGGCAGCCCCGGCACGCTGCAACTGCGTCCGGAATCGACCGCCGCGGGCGTCGGCATCCAGATCGCCGACGGCATGACCGGAAATCCGATGCCGCTTCAGCATTCGATCCCCGTGACCGGCTACAACAAGAACACGGGCGGTTCGCCGTCGATTCCGCTGCGCGCGTCCTACGTGCAAACGGCCGCAACCGTCAAGGGCGGCTCGGTGCGCGCCGCAGCCCAGGTGCTGCTCGACTATCAGTGATGTCCAGCGCGTCGGCCGGGCCAGTGTTCGCGCCCAAGCGCGCACGACCTGATCGCGACCGCTCCTGATTCCGGTCGTTGCCTGCCCGACGACGCGTCCCGCTGCCCGAGAAAAACGCCATTTCGAGATACGTGAAGCAACAGGCAGACGCCGGGCTCGAGACCGATATCGGACACGGCCGCTCGATTGAGCGACCGTGTCCCCCGGCTCGCGAAAATTCGCGAGAGCGCCGATTTGCCGACTCCACCGCGATTTGCGTTCGAGATCGGCATCGAGCGCCGGTCCTCTACGAGCTCCCGCCTCCGGCCATACCCTGCCTTGCGCCCCGACAAATTTGAGATAAATTGATTGAAGGAATACGCGGCCGTTTGCGTATTCCCGCTATTTCCGGATTTTCACTCAAGAGGTTCGATGAAGTTGCCGTTTACGCATACAGCACCGCAGCGTTGACGGACTGCCATTCGAGCGGCCTCGCTGCGACGCGCTTCCTCTCAGGAGCCTGTCATGAAGCATCGCCTGTTCGCCGCCTCGTTCGCCCTGGCTGCCTCGCTTCTGGCCATGTCCTCTTCATTTGCCGCCGGCACGTCCGGCATCATCTACTTCACCGGCATGATCGTCGAGCCACCGTGCTCGTTCGCGCTCGACGCGGCCGGCACCGCGCCCGCGCACATGCGTGCCGACTGTCCGCGCCCCGCGACCGGTCAGATCGCGTTCGTCGATGCGGCGAGCATGCAGGCCGTGAAGACGACGACCTTTACCCAGGCCTCTCGCGCAATCGTTTTACCGAATCGTCCGGGCAACGATCAGGCGCCGATGATCGCGGTCGTCACGTATCAGTAACGTCCGGCGCCGGTGCGGCATGCAAGAGGTTCCGCGCGTCCGGTTCGCGCCGTGAAATCGCCCGTCAGTCGCGATGGCAGGCGATCCAGTCGCTGAACGCGCGGATCTTCTGCTGGCTGCCGAGGTTCTCCGGATAGACGAAGTAGTAGCGTGCGCCGGTTTCGAGCACGATGTCGAACGGCCGTTCGAGCCGGCGCGCGCTGACGTCGTCGTCGACGAGCGTCACGTCGCCGATCGCGACGCCGAAGCCCTGCATCGCCGCGTTCGTCGCGAGATCGAGCGTGTCGAACGTCGGCCCGCGCGCCGGATCCACGCGACGCTCGCCCGCATGCTCGAGCCATGCGCGCCAGTCGCGATGGTCGCGCGTCGGATGCAGCAGCGTATGGCGCGCGAGATCGCCGGTTGCGTCGAGCGGCGACGCCTGCCGCAGTTCGGGCGCACATACGGGTGTCAGCCGTTCGTCGAACAGCGGCAGCGCGACGACGCCCGGACCCGGCGACATCCCGTAGACGATTGCCGCATCGAACGGCTCGCTCGAAAAATCGACGACGTGCTGCCACGCGGTCGTGATCTGCACGTGGAGATCGGGATGCTCGCCCTGGAAGCGCATGATGCGCGGCAACATCCAGCGGATCACGCAGGTCGGCACCTTCAGCGCGAGATCGGTGCGTTGCCGCGTGAGCTTCATCGAGATGTCCTCGATCCGCGCGAAGCTCTCGTCGACCACCGGCAACAATTGCTCGCCCTCGGCCGTCAGCGTGAGGCCCTTCGCATGCCGCTTGAACAGCGGAAAACCGTAATGCGCCTCGAGCGTCTGGATCTGCCGGCTCACCGCGCCCTGCGTGATGCACAGCTGTTCGGCCGCGCGCGTGAAGCTGCGGTGGCGAGCCACCGTCGAAAAGATCTGCAGCGCGTGCAGGGGCGGAAGTCGGCGCATGGCGAACGGGAAACGACAAACGGAAAACGGCGAGGAAACGGCACGAAAGGACCGCGCGCCGACGCCGGCGCGCGCTGCCCGACACGATAAGCCAAACGCCGGCTTTGCGCGAGACGCCGGATGCTCAGGCCGTCGCGGTCAGCGCGCCCGCCGCGATGCGCGCCGCCGTTGCGACGACATCCGCGCGCGCGGCGGCAGCGGCCTCCGGCTGCGTAAACGACACGGCCATCACGATCGGGGCGCGCGACGGCGGCCACAGCACCGCGACGTCCGTCGTCGTGCCGAAGCCGCCGTTGCCGGCCTTGTCGGCAATGCGCCAGCCGGGCGGCACGCCCGCCGCGATGCCGGTCGCCCCGCGTGCGCCGCCGACCATCCATTCCGTCAGTTGTGCGCGCTGCGGCTCGCGCAGCGCGTCGCCGAGCAGCAACCGCTGCAGCGTGTCGACCATCGCGACCGGCGTCGACGTGTC
Source organism: Burkholderia sp. MSMB1835 (assembly GCF_001526365.1). Classification (NCBI taxonomy): domain Bacteria; kingdom Pseudomonadati; phylum Pseudomonadota; class Betaproteobacteria; order Burkholderiales; family Burkholderiaceae; genus Burkholderia; species Burkholderia sp. MSMB1835. Next base: position 196,824 of record NZ_LOYP01000052.1, on the reverse strand, counting down.
GCGCTCGTCGCCGGGCGTCGCCCGGTTCAGTTCGGGTTCCCAGTGATCGAGACGGAAGGTGGTGTCGCCGCTTTCGCGCGCGAACGCGGTGACGGCCTGCGGGCCGCCGAGCACGCCCATCAGCAGGTTGCCCGCGCCCTTGTCGCCCGACTGCAGCATCGCCGCGCACAGCTGGGCGATCGTCATGCCGGTGTCGACGTGGCTTTCCGTAATCGGCGAGCCGGACACGATTTCATAGCGGCGGTACAGGATGCGCCGCGGCAGCAGCGATGCGTCGAGCGAACCGCGCGCGAGCATCGCGGCGGCCGCCATCACCGCATACGTGCCGCACAGCGGGAAGCGCTCGCGCGCATGGTGTGCGATGCGCACGCCGTTCGACGTATCGAGCGCGGCGACGCCGAGCCGCCCGTTCGACGCTTTTTCGAGCGCGGCGAGTTCGGCTTGTGCGGTGTGGGCGCGCCCCTGGTCGGCGACCGGCGCGGACGTGCACGCGGCAACGAACGGCGCGGCAACGGCGGCGAGTAACAGCGAGCGGCGTGTCGGAGAGTGTTCCATGAATGAGATCTGTTCTGTCGGAAACGGTGGCTCGAAGCAACGCGGCCGCGCATCGGCGACGCGCGACCGTTCGCGCCGACGGCCGGCCCGCGACGGCTTTCGCCGCGCATCCCCGAAAGACGGCCGTCGGCCCCGCGCGAAGGCGGGATTCGCATGAACAGACCCTAGCGTAGCAGCGACCGCCGTCGCGTTCCAGCGAAACGGCCGCGCGTCACCCTTGCGACGAAGGCAGATACGGCATCGGATTCACCGGCTTGCCGTCGCGTCGCACCTCGAACAGCAGCGCGACGCGCGAGTTGTCGAGATCGCCCATCTCGGCGATCGCATCGCCCTGATGCACGATGTCGCCGGTCTTCACGAGCAACTTGCGGTTGTGCGCATAGGCAGTCAGGAAATCGGCGTTATGCTGGACGATGATCAGGCTGCCGTAATCGTTCAGGCCGGTGCCCGCATACATCACGCGGCCGTCGGCCGCGGCGCGAACCGGGTCGCCCGGCCGGCCGGCGATCTGGATGCCGCGGTTCTGCCCGGGCCGGAACCCGTCGACGATCTTGCCGGTTGCGGGCCACTTGAGCGCGACGCGGCCCGCATGACGCCTGGTTTCCTTGACGACCTCGCGATCGCTCGCGGTCGACGCGGCGGCTGGCGAATTGGCCTGCGCGGTTGCCTGGTTACCCACCGCGCCATTGCTCGCCACGGTCTGCGTGTCCGCCGCGCGTGCCGGCGGCAGCGGCTGCTGCTTGACGATGCGCAGCACCTGCCCCATGCGCAGTCTGCCGTTGGCGGTCAGCTTGTTCCAGGTGCGCAAGTCGGCCACGCTGCAATCGTTCGCGGAGGCGATGCCCGTCAGCGTGTCGCCGCGTTTCACGACGTACTTTTGCGCGACGAGAATCGGCGCAGGCGGCATCGCGGCGGCCGACGGAGCGACGGGCGGGCTCGCATCGGAAGGCTGCCCTGCCAGCGTGTCGCTCGGCGGAACGGACTGGGGACTTGCACAACCGGCCATCACGAGCACGGCGGCCAGGCCCGACAGCCACGCCGCCTTGCGGTGAATCTCGCGCGTTTTCATGGACGATCCGACTCCGGTTTGACAATCTTTCAAGCATCTCAAAAACGGAACGGCCGACGTGTAACCGGATGCAAACAATGATGACAAACGATCACGGACCGGATGCCGGCCGGCATTCGCTACCGGTAATACGGTCCGATCCGGAAAAACTTGATGGTCTTTTCGCAGAAAAACGGAAGAATTTTCGTTGCCGAAAACTATGGCCCGGATATTTCAATAGGCGGGAGCCACGACCCTCACCGCAACCATGCGACGAATTCGGCACCGGCCCACGCGACGCCGATGCACAGGAACAGCAGATGCAGCGCGATCTTGAACGACACGCCCCAGGACGAATCGATCTGCATGACGGGCTCCCTCGATTGATGTGCGTCCATCATCGGCCACCGATCGCACCCCGAAAATGCGGAAGCGGCGAACCGGGTCTCAGGCTGCCCCTGAGACCAGCGCGGCGGTTCCTGCTAACTTATCGGCCATTCTCCCCATCGCTTCGCCCATCATGCGCTTCGACCTGACCGACCTGCGGCTTTTCCTCAATATCTGCGAAGCCGGCACGATCACGAGCGGCGCCGAGCGCACGCACATCACGCTGCAGGCGGCGAGCGAACGCATTCGCGGGATGGAGGACGAACTGGGCGTGCCGCTGCTGCACCGGACCAAGTCGGGCGCGCAGGCGACCGATGCGGGCCGCGCGCTCGAACACCACGCCCGCACCGTGCTGCAGCAGATCGATCACATGCGCGGCGAACTGCAGCAATACGGCCAGGGGCTGCGCGGCCATATCCGGCTGCTGTGCAACACCGCGTCGCTGAGCGAATACTTGCCGGACGCACTGGCCGAGTACCTGCCGCACCACCCCAGGCTGTCGATCAGCGTCGAGGAGCGCTCGAGCCAGGAGATCGTGCATGCGATCCGCAACAAGACGGCCGAGGTCGGCATCGTCGCCGATTCGGTCGGGCTCGGCGGGCTCGAACAGAAGCCGTTCCGCGAAGACTGGCTGATCGTCGTCGTGTCGGCCGCGCATCCGCTCGCGTCGCGCGACAAGGTCGCGTTCGACGACATCGCCGGCGAAGACTTCATCGGCCTCACCGACGGCAGCGCGCTGCAAGTGCATCTGGCCGACCAGGCACGCGCGCTCGGCAAACGGATCCGCTATCGCGTGCAGTTGAAGAGCTTCGACGCGATCTGCCGCGTGATCGCGAGCGGCGTGGGCATCGGCATCGTGTCGCGGCACGCGGCCGAGCGCGCGATGCAGACGATGGACGTGCGGCTCGTCGAACTGTCCGATCCGTGGAGCCATCGGAAACTGACGCTCTGCGCGCGGTCGTTCGACGCGCTGCCGAAGTACACGCGCGAATTCGTCGCGTTTTTGTCGGGCGACGCGCCGCCGCGGTGACGCGCCGCACTCGACCCGCCCATCGACATACGGAGACATCGCCATGACCGATATCGATCTCGCAACCCGTTATCGCGCGTATATCGACTGCCTGAACCGGCAGGACTGGGCGGCGCTCGGCGAGTACGTGTCCGACGACGTGATCCACAACGACCGGCCGCTGGGCCTCGCCGGTTATCGCGCGATGCTGGAGCAGGACTTCCGCGACATTCCCGACCTCCGTTTCGAGATCCGGTTGCTCGCGTGCGACCCGCCGCACGTCGCGTGCCGCCTGCGCTTCGCGTGTTCGCCGAAAGGGACGTTCATGGGGCTCGCGGTCGACGGCCGCAAGGTCACGTTCGCCGAGAACGTGTTCTACGAGTTTCACGAAGGCAAGATCCGCCAGGTGTGGTCGGTGATCGACAAGGCGGCGATCGAAAAGCAGCTTTGAACGGCGTCGAAGCGCGGGGCGTCGCCCGCGGCGGCCGGTGGGCAGCGGCGGCTGAACGCATTTCGATTCTTATGGATAACGTTTTCTCTCTTCATCCATCGTGAACCCGTCTCCATACGATGCACCCTTCCGCCGCGTCACAGCCGCTCCCTCGCGCGCGCGATGAACACTCGATCATCAAGAAAAGTCCCGATGATTTCGTCGTAATCTCCATTCCATTTCACCTCCTCCGCTCCTGCCATTCGGGTTTCTACCGGCGTCTCCGATGTGAAAGTTGATTGACATCGCGCGGATCGATGCCTAAATTTGGAAAACGTTTTCCAACGCCAAAGCGCGACGCCGGTCTCGGCTCGCGCAGGGGGAACGCTTGCCCGCTCGATTTGCGATTCAGGGCGTCCGTCTTCAGGGATCAGGGTTGCAAGGCGGACGCCGGGTACGGGCATCGAGCATGGCATCGGCCACACCCGCCCGTCCTTCACCACTATTCAAAACCGGAGACACCATGCATCAGCGCAGCAGATTCGCGCTCGGCGCCGCGCTCAGCGCCCTTTCCGTCGTGCTCGTCAGCGCATGCGGCGGCAACGACGTGACCGACACGCCGCCGTCGCCCCCTTCGTCCACCCCGCCCGCGCTCGCAGCGAACTCGCTGCAGGCGCTCGTCTATGGCGCGCCCGACACCAGCGTGCCGGCCGGCACGAACGTCCCGCTCACGATGATGGGGCAGATGCGTGCGCTGTTCGACCTGATCCGGAAATCGCCCGACTTCACGCAGGTCGTGATGGATCTCGGCGACGGCACGCCCGTCCACGTGCTCGACACGAATACCGGCGACAAATTCCTGCCCGGCAAGCTCGCGCTCGGCCTGTCGTACATCCTGATCGACATGAAGTCGAAGAACGACCCGCAATACGCGAGCTACCTCGCGACGTACCAGACGATCACGACCGCGATGATGGCGCAGTCGGGCAGCAACTACACGTATGCGAACACGTCGTGGGGCGAGTACTACTACCTCGTCGCGCTGAACAACCTGAAGGCGCACGGGATGCTCAACGAAGTCTTCAGCGATGCGATGCTCGCGACGCTGCAGCAGCGGCTCACCTTCTGCGACATGTTCGGCCCCGATTCGAGCGGCAAGACCACGACGTGCCCGGCCGCCGGCACGCCGATCGACATCGCGTCGCTCAACACCGCGCAGAACTACTATGCGGTGTCCTACGGCATCGCCGGGCTGCGCCAGAAGCTTGGCTGGAGCAGCCCGACGTTCGCGTCGAAGACCGATCCGGCGGTCGCGACGATGAGCGCACGCGACGCACTGCTGTACACGCTGACGAACCACATCCGTAACGACTCGTCGGGCGGATTCTCCGACGAAGCGTCGAACACGCACACGACCTACTACGATCAGGCGCGCTTCGACCGCTACAGCACGCTGCTGATCGGCGAAGTGGTCGAGCGCACGTTCGAGATGGGCAACGAAGCGAATCTCACGCCGGAGCTGAAGGGCTATCTGCGCAAGTCGGTCGACCTGATCCTGCCGCAACTGAACGCCGACGGTCAGGGCTTCAACTACGGCCGCTCGATCGGCCCGTACGGCGATTCCGCGTTCATGGAGGTGCTGACGGCCGCGGCCAATGCCGGCGTGCTGACCGATCGCGAGAAACAGGTTGCGTATGCATTCATCTACCAGGCCGCGCGTCGTTTCGACACGTACTGGTACGACCCGTCGCTGCCGACGCCGTCGGTCAACATGTGGGTCAAGGGCCGCGGCACCGACACGTATCGCGGCAAGCCGCGCGTGATGGGCGAGAACTTCAGCCTGCTGCACCAGTACCTGTACGTGAACGCGTGGTGGAACAAGCTCGGCTTCGGCGGCAAGGCGCCGATGGCCGATTCGGATTACACCGCGTGGCTCGACGCGCTGCCGCGCTATACGCTCACCTGGTACAACCAGCCGGGCGACGCCGCGCATCCGTACAGCGCCGCGCTGCTCACCGTGCGCGACGGCCGCCGCGTGATCAACCTGAACCTCAGCCAGGCGCCCGACTACAACTCGTATACGCCGTATTACCCGGTGCCGTTCTCCGACAAGCTGATCTACGGCACGACCGACCTCGGCTATGCGCTGCTGCTCCCGCAGGTGACGTACAACGCGAAGACCTACATTCCCGTCACGTACTACAAGAACCTGAACGTGCAGCAAAGCAACGGCCAGGTGATCGTGTCGTTCGATACGACGAAGTTCCGCCTCGCGTCGAAGAACGCCGCTTACACGACGGATCTCGACCTGCAGGTGCACACGGTGCTGACGTTCGCGCACGGCACGATCTCGCGCAGCGACACGCTGAGTTCGGGCACGCTCGCGGGCAACCTCGCGGTCGAAACGGACTTCACGTCGTTCGCGGATTTTGCGTCGACACAGGCCAACGGGGACGGCGTGTCGGTGACGTATGCAAACAGCGCCGCGACCGGCTATGCGGCATCCGGGTTCGACAACTGCGCGCTGTCCGCCTTCGACACCGCAAACGGCACGACGAATCCGCTGTCGACGACGCCGATCGGGCAGTTGCATTCGAACTTCGCCTGCACGACGAAGCCGTTCGCACTCGGCGCGGGTGCGACCCGCACGGTCGGGTGGACGCTGAGGTACGCCGATCCGGCGTAAGCGGCGTGACCGCGAGCCCGTGACCGATCCCGTAGCCGAAACCGGCTACGGGATCAGTCGGCAGCCACACGCGCGCTCGCCCCCGCCATATACGCGCCGAGCGCAATCAGCCCGACGAAGAAGCAGCGCTTGAACGTCTTCTCGCTCATCACGCGCCGCGCATATTGCCCGCCGGCCATCCCCGCCAGCGCGGGCACGAGCGCGAGCGCCGACACGCCGAGATCGACCGTCTGGAGGGCACCCGACACGCGCAACTGCAGGCCGAGCACGATCGTCGACGCGGTGAACGACAGCCCGAGCGCCTGGATCAGATCGTCCTTCGACAGCCGCAGCGCCTGCAGGTACGGCACGGCCGGTACGACGAACACGCCGGTCGCGGCCGTCACGACGCCCGTCAGGTAGCCGACCACGGCCGACAGCCATTTTTCGTGACGGCCCGGCGCGGGCAGCCGCGCAGCCGCCAGCCCCCACAGCCCGTAAAGCACCAGCACCACGCCGAGCGCCGCATGCGTCCACGTGCTGCCGGCCGCGAGCGCCGGCAGCCCACCCGTCAGCGTGCCGACCGTCAGGCCCGCGAGCAGCGGCCACAGCCGGCGCAGCAGCGCGCCGAACGACGGGCCGAGCCCCAACTGCCACACGTTGGTGACGAACGACGGCACGAGCAGCAGGCTCGCCGCGGCCGACGGCGGCATCGCGAGCGTCAGCAGCCCCATCGCGATCGTCGGCAGCCCGAGTCCGATCATGCCCTTGACCGCGCCGGCCAGCAGGAAAACCAGTACGACGATCGTCAGCGTATGAGTTTGCATGGCAGGCATTCCATCCGGTGAGTACGGCGCCGATGGTGCCTGCCCGTCATGCCGCCCGCCATCTGGTTTTGCCTGAGGCTGGCTCGGGCCCGTCGGACGGGGTATTCGGGCCGGTCGATCCGGCCCCGTGAATCACCCCCGACCCTGCTCGCTGTCGAGGTGAGCCATCTGAGCGGCCGGATAGCGCTCGCCGGCAGCCGCCCCGGCGGGAACCGCCGCTTCGATGCGAGCGAGATCATTGACCGTTAGTTGCAATTCAGTCGCCCGCAAACCGTCCTGCAGTTGCGTGCGCTTGCGCGCGCCGACCAGCGGCACGATGTCGGCGCCGCGCGACAGCGCCCACGCGATGGCGATCTGCGCCGGATTGCTGCCCTTCTCGTCGGCGATCGCGCGCAGCGCATCGACGAGCGCGAGGTTGTGCGCGAGGTTCTCGCCCTGAAAGCGCGGGCTCGCCGCGCGGAAATCGCGCTCGCCCTGCCGTGCCGCGCTCCAGCGCCCGCCCAGCAGCCCGCGCGACAGCACGCCATAGGCCGTCACGCCGATGCCGAGCTCGCGGCATACGGGCAGAATCCCGGCCTCGATCCCGCGCGACAGCAACGAGTATTCGATCTGCAGATCGGCGATCGGCGCGACGGCGGCCGCGCGGCGGATCGTGTCCGCGCCGGCTTCCGACAGGCCGATATGCCGCACGTACCCAGCCTTCACGAGATCGGCGATCGCGCCCACCGTCTCCTCGATCGGCACGGCCGGATCGACGCGTGCCGGGCGGTAGATGTCGATGTAGTCGGTGCCGAGCCGCTTCAGCGAGTACGCGACGAAGTTCCGGATCGCCGCGGGCCGCGCGTCGTAGCCGGCAAACCCGCCGGCCGGATCGCGCAGCGCGCCGAATTTCACGCTGATTAGCACCTGGTCGCGCGCACGGCCGCGCAGCGCGTCGCGGATCAGCATCTCGTTGTCGCCCATGCCGTAAAAGTCGCCGGTATCGAGCAACGTGATCCCGTGGTCGAGCGCCGCGTGCAGCGTCGCGATGCTTTCGTCGCGGTCGGCCGGCCCGTACAAGTCCGACATCCCCATGCAGCCGAGTCCGATCGCCGATACCTGCGGGCCGGTGCGGCCCAGTTGACGCGTGTCCATGTCCGTTTCCTTCGAATGGTGAGTGGATGAAACGGATTCTGGACGCGCGACGCCGCGCGATAAACCCGAAACGCTCCACCAAACCATTCGACGCTGATTAACAATGGAGTCTTTCCGTTTCCCGCCAAGGCCCTCGCCCGCATGGACCACCTGCAAGCAATGCGCATCTTCGCGCGCGTCGCCCATCTCGGCAGCTTCACGAAAGCGGCCGAGCAACTCCAGCTGCCGCGCCCGACGGTCAGCAACGCCGTCCAGTATCTGGAAAAGCACCTGAAGATCCGCCTGTTGCAACGCACGACGCGGCGCGTCGCGCTGACCGCCGAGGGCGCGACCTATTACGAGCGCTGCGTGCAGTTGCTGGCCGATCTCGACGATGCGGAAACGCTGTTCGAGGATGCCGGCGCGTCGCCGCGCGGCGTGATCCGCGTCGACCTGCCCGAACGTTTCGCGCTGACCCGGGTGATTCCGGCGCTGCCGGATTTTCATGCGCGCTACCCCGATCTGCGCGTCGCGATCAGCACGACCGACCGCTTCGTCGATCTCGTCGCGGACGGCATCGACTGCGCGGTGCGGGTCGGCGTGCTGTCCGACACGTCGCTCGTCGCGCGGCGCGTCGGCGAGATGGCCCAGATCAACTGCGCGTCGCCGGCCTATCTCGCGCGCCACGGCACACCGCGCTCGCCGGACGAGCTGCCGGACCACGTCGCGGTCGGCTATTTCTCGAGCCGGACGGGCCGCGAGCTGGACTGGGAATATGCGGACATGGATTCGGGTGAGATGCACACGGTGAAGATGCACAGCATCGTGTCGGTCAACAGCTCGCAGGCGTATCTCGCGTGCTGCATCGCGGGCCTCGGGCTGATCCAGGCGCCGCGCGACGGGCTCGCGCCGCTGCTCGCCGACGGTTCGCTGGTCGAGGTGCTGCCGGAATGGAATGCCGGGCCGCTGCCCGTATCGGTGGTGTTTCCGTACGGCCGGCATCTCGCGCCGCGCGTGCGGATCTTCGTCGACTGGCTCGCGGAAACGCTCGGCGGCCGGGCGGACTGACGGCAGCCGTGCCGGGGTTTTGCGCCCCGGCGCCGGCGCCCGGTCAGAACTTGTGGCGGATCGCGGCGCGCACCGAGAACTGGTTCGACGACGCCGACGGGCCGTCCGTCCCGACGACATAGCCGCCGTCGGCCGCCGTGCCCGTCTTGTCGCCGCCCACCTTCTGCCACGCGCCCTGCAGGTACACGTCGGTACGCTTCGACAGGCTGTAGTCGGCCATCAGGCCGACCGTGTGGTACTTCGGCTTGAACGAGCCGGCCGCGGCATCGTATTTGCCGTCCGTGTACACGTACTGCGCGCCGAGGTAGAAATCGGACGTGAGCTGGTACTTGCCGTTGATCTCGAAGTTCTGGAACTTCGTCGCGGTCAGACCGAGGCCGGCGAACGTCGACGCCGGCAGGTAGACCGTCGATACGGGATTCTTCACGTCGGTCTTCGTATAGACGACGCCGACCGTGGCCGGGCCGAACGTATAGTTGACGCCGCCGCCGAAGATGCGCAGCCGATCGGCGACGAAGTTTGCGTCGTCGGCCGCGATCGCGCCCGCGCTGCCGATGCCCGGGTTGTTCGCCTGCAGGTACGCGGCCGCGACCTGCAGCCCGGCCAGCGAATACTGCGCGCCGATGCTGTACTGGCGGTTGTTCGAGAAGCTGGTGCCGTTGCTGAAGCTGTACGTGCCGCCGAACGTCAGGCCGTTCCAGTCGGGGCTCGCGTACTTGACCGTGTTGTTGACGCGGAACGAGTTGTCGGTGTTGTCGTTGTCGAACGGGTGCGAGAACAGCGTGCCGCCCCAGTTGCCGTTCGCGGTCAGCGGCGCGAGATAGTCGACGACGGAATCGTACTGGCGGCCGAGCGTCAGCGTACCGAAGCGCGACTCGGAAAGCCCGACGAACGCCTGACGGCCGAACATGCGGCCGCCCTGGCCCAGCCGGCCGTTGTTCACGTCGAACCCGTTTTCCAGCGTGAAGATCGCCTTCAGCCCGCCGCCGAGATCCTCGCTGCCCTTCAGGCCCCACCGGCTGCCCTGCGCATAACCGCTCGCGAGCTGGTAATTCGTCTTTCCGACCCCATTGACGTTGACGTTGTTCGTGTAATTGAAGCCTTCGTCGATCACGCCGTACAGCGTCACGCTGCTCTCGGCAAAGGCCGGCGCGGCGAATGCGGCGAGCGCGGCGGCAAAAATGACGTGCTTCTTCATGACGGATCTCCGGAGCCGAGGGCCGGGCAGGCCGAACGCCCGGCGAATGTTTGGTCTGTGTATAAGTGGCCCGCAGGGCGGACGACGCGGTGTGCGGCCGCGTGAGGACAAAATGGTGTCACGTCGCAAACCTTCCGTCCATCGGGTGCGGGTCGTCGCGCGCAAAGCGTTGCGCTCGTCCAACTGCCCCGTTGCGCGGATAGCCTGACCGGGCTTATCGGCAGCGGCAGACAGGCAGGCCATCCGCGTAAACCCGATGGGCGTCGCATCGGTGGCACAATGCGCATCCGTTCGTCATTTCTTCACGAAGTCATGCTTCACCCCGATTCTTGCGCGGCGCGCGCCAGCCGCGCCCGCGGCCCGCGCCGGAAGGCGCGCCGATGACCGCGCCGGCCCGCGCCGGCCGCTACGCCGAGCTCGATTTCTTCCGCGGCCTCGTGCTGCTCGTCATCGTCGTCGACCACATCGGCGGCAGCATTCTGTCGCGCGTCACGCTGCACGCGTACGCGCTGTGCGACGCGGCCGAGGTATTCGTGTTCCTCGGCGGCTTCGCGACCGCCATTGCGTACAACTCGCTCGCCGAGCGGCACGACGAGGCCGCCGCGCGCCAGCGTTTCATCCGGCGTGCATTCGAGATCTACCGCGCGTTCCTCGTGACGGCCGGCCTGATGCTGCTGATCACGGCCGTGCTGAATGCGTTCGCGATCGACGGCCCGAACATGCCGACCAACGATCTCGACGGGCTGCTGCACAAGCCGCTCGCCGCGCTGCGCGACATCCTGCTGTTCCGCCGCCAGCCGTACCTTGCGTCGGTGCTGCCGATGTACGCGTTCTTCGCGCTGCTCGTCCCGCTCGCGCTGCCGCTCGCGCGCACGCAGCCATGGCTGATGCTCGCGTTCAGCGGATCGCTGTGGTACGCGGCGCCGCACGTCGCGCGCTTCCTGCCGACCGTCGAAGGCGCGCCGTGGGATTTCAATCCGTTCGCGTGGCAGTTCCTGTTCGTGCTCGGCGTGATCGCACGCTGCCAGCCCGTCTACCAGACGCTCTCGCCCAAGCCGCAGGGCTGGCTGCTGACGGCCGCGTCGCTCGCGATCGTCGCGGCCGGCGCGTACTACCGGCTGCGTATCGAGCCGTTCCCCACCGATCCGTCGATCAAGCAGAACCTCGGCGTGCTGCGGCTCGTGAACTTCCTCGCGATCGCGTGGCTCGCCGCCAAGCTCGTTCACCTCGGCTGGATGAAAAAGGTCGCGCACGCGATGCCGTGGATCGGCACGATCGGCCGGCAGGGGCTGCTGTGCTTCGTCGCGGGCACCGGCATCTCGCTCGCGGTCGATTCGCTGCTCTACCAGGCGACCGAAGGCTATCTCGACGTGCCGCTGGGCCTGACCGCCGACGCCGTCGCGATGGGGCTGCTGTATCTCGTCGCCAAGCTCTACGGGCCGCTCGTGGCGCGGCTGTCGTTCCGTTCGCGGCAATGACGCGCCGCGCCGTCACGCGCCGCTGCTACGATAGCCGGCGCCTCTCCTGAAACGATTCTCCATGCGCCGACTCGCCCTTCCGTTCGCCCTCGCCCTGCTCGCCGGCGCCATCGCCACCGCCCATGCCGCACCGCCGACGGCGCCTGCTCCGGCCGTATCGACCGCGCCGCCGGCCGTCCAGACCGCGACGACGCCGTCCTCCGCGCCGGAGCCGTCCGTCAATCCGGGCAGCAGCGTCGTGCTGCGCACGTTCCGGTCGGCGTCGCTGAAGCGCGACTGGTCGTACACGGTCTACCTGCCGCCCGGCTACAACCCGGAAGGCGCCCGCTACCCGGTGATGTACCTGCTGCACGGCAACGCGGGCAACGCGAACGACTGGGTCACGCAGGGCCGGCTGCAGGCCACCGCCGATACGCTGATCGAGCGCCACGACATCCCGCCCGTCGTGATCGTGATGCCGCAGGGCGGCACCGACTGGTACGTCGATCGCAAGGAGAAGATGCAGAGCGCGTTCCTCAACGACCTGCTGCCCGAAGTCGAAGCGCACTTCGCGGTGTCGAACCAGCGCGCGGGCCGCGCGATCGGCGGCGTGTCGATGGGCGGCTTCGGCGCGCTGCGCTTCTCGCTGCTCGAGCCGGGCCTGTTCTGCGGCGCGATGCTGCTGAGCCCCGCGATCTATGCGAACGAGCCGCCGCTCAATTCCGCCGCGCGCTACGTCGGCGTGTTCGGCGACCGCCAGTTCGATTCGCGCGTGTGGCACGAGCTCAATTATCCGGCGCTGCTGCGCGGCTATTTCGCGCGCAACTGGCGCGTGCCGATGTTCATCGCGGCCGGCGACGACGACCTGACGATCCAGGCGGAATCGAGCGTGCTGTACACGCACCTGCGCCGCGCGCAGAACCCGGCCGAGCTGCGCATCGTCGACGGCGGGCATACGTGGGACGTCTGGCGCGGGCTGCTCGGGCAGGGGTTGAAGTATGCGCTGGAGTGCGTGAAGTGACGGCCGGCGGGCGTGGCAGGAAAGCCGCGCCCGGCCGGAAGAAAGGGTCGCCGCCGCCGTCTCGTCGAGCACGTTTCATGATGTCGCCCGAATCCGGGCATCGCGCATTTCGACTACATTGCCGAAGTGGCGACGGCATCGACCGGCCGCCTCTCCCGTCACTCAACCCGCAGGGAATCCCGCCATGTCCGACTCGAAGAAATTCGCCGCCGTCACGGGCGCCGGCTCCGGCATCGGTCGCGCCGCGGCCATCGCGCTCGCCCAGGCCGGCTTCACCGTCGCGCTGCTCGGACGCACGGAGACGTCGCTGCGCGACACGCAGGACGCCATCCGCGCCGCCGGCGGCGACGCCGACGTGTTTCCCGTCGACGTGACCGACGAAGCCTCGGTCGATCACGCGTTCGCGCAGCTCGCGCAACGGTTCGGCCGGCTCGATGTGCTGTTCAACAACGCCGGCCGCAATGCCCCGGTCGTTTCGCTCGACGAATACGAACTCGACGTGTGGAACAGCGTCGTCGCGACGAACCTGACCGGCGTCTTTCTGTGTGCGCGGGCCGCGTGGCGGCTGATGAAAACGCAGACGCCGCAGGGCGGCCGAATCATCAACAACGGCTCGATCTCGGCACACGCGCCGCGCCCCGACACGATCGCGTACACGGCCACCAAGCACGCGGTCACCGGGATCACGAAGTCGCTCGCGCTCGACGGCCGCCGGTACAACATCGCGTGCGGCCAGATCGACATCGGCAACGCGGCCACCGCGCTCACCGAACGAATGACGCAAGGCGTCCCGCAAGCGGACGGCAGCCTCGCGCCCGAGGCGCGGATGGACGTCGCGCATGTCGCGAACGCGGTCGTCCAGATGGCGAATCTGCCGCTCGACGCGAACATTCTCAACATGACGATCATGGCGACCGCAATGCCGTTCGTCGGGCGCGGATAGCGCGTGGTGCGCGCCCGCGCCGGACGGCGGCGTTCACGCACGGGCCGCTACCGAACCGATCCGTGGCGCCGGCGCCGAATGCCCGCGCGTTCGCGACGCACATTCAGTGAGGCAGGCCGATCGCTTGCTGCTCGTCCTCGAGCAGCTGCGTCAGCGAACCATGCAACCGCTTGAGGCTGCGCGGCGGTAGTGCGAAGCTTGCCCAGCCAAGCCCGCTATGACGCAGCAACAGCACCACGCCGCCCTCCAGCGGATGGCGCTCGGCATACCAGCAAGGATCCATCTCAGTCACGAATTGCTGCGCGTGCGGCGGACGTTCCGGCACTGCGGGCTGCATCGCCGCGCGCAACAGGCTCAAGTACTGGATGACTGCATCCACGTCTTCCGGATCGAGCACCGCCGCGCCCCGTTCGATCGACATCAACACGACGGGCTTGCCGCGCTCTTCGATCATCTTGATGCTCAACGGTTGTGCCATTTCTGTGGTCCTTGCCGCGGTTACGTGATCCCATTATCGATCTCGATACACGTCTGCCGCCTGAAGATTCGTGATCCGCGCATGAAGCTTTTTTTAGAATTTTCTGGAAAACGCGCCGCGCAATCGTCTGTCGAGGCGCCGCCGCTTTCTAAACGAAATTTCATCCGGCCAGCGCTGTTTTTTTAGCGTCCCGCATCCGCGTGCCTTCCATAATGAATTCGCTGCCCGCCCCGGCAGGCGCCGCGCGATGCGTCGACGTAGCCCGCCGAAGACGGACGCGCCCCCCGTATTTCCGGCACATCCATTCCTCGCCGATCATGAACCAACTGCAAGCGATGCGTGTCTTCACGCGTGTGGTCGAGTTATCGAGCTTCAGCCTCGCCGCACGTCAGCTCGGCATGTCGGCCGCCGCGGTCACGCGCAGCGTCGGCATGCTCGAGGCACATCTGAACATGCGCCTGTTGAATCGGACCACGCGCAGCCTGTCGCTCACCGAGACGGGCCGCGAATATCTCGACGGCTGCCGCGCGATCATCGAGAAGCTCGACGAGATCGAATCGAATCTCGCGCAGGTCAATCGCGACCCGCACGGTACGCTGCGCATCGCCGCGTCGGCAACCTCGGTCGCGGCCGGGCTTGGTGCGCTGCTGTCCACGTATCGCCTCGCGCATCCGCGCGTGCGATTCGACGTGACGACCTTCGATATCCAGGTCGACATGGTGGAAGGCGGCTACGACGTGTGCTTCTGCGACGATCACCGCCTCGTCAACTCGACCTTCGTGTCGCGCACGTTGACGAACGTTCGCGACGTGATCGTCGCGTCGCCCGACTACCTCGCGCGCCACGGCACGCCGGTCGAGCCGGTCGAACTGAATACGCACTGTCTGCTGACCGTGTCGAACGGCGCCGCGCGCAACTGGGCGTTCTCGGACGTCGACGGGTGCGCTCGCATCGATACCGGCAACGCGCTGGCGTCGACCAGCAACACGATGGTGCGGATCGCGGCGCTCAATCACATGGGCATCGCGCAATTGCCGCATCCGCTCGTTGCCGACGATCTCGCGCGCGGCACCCTGGTGCCGATTCTCGAACGCTACGACGTGAACGGCGGGCCGCGCTGCGTATCGATCCTCTACCCGAGCCGCAATTACCTGTCCACGAAAGTGCGCAGCTTCATCGACTACGTGGTCGATCACTATCGCACGCCCGAGCGCACGGCCATGCAGCTTGCCGCGGCCTGATTCCGCCGATCGCGTACGCCATGGCCCACATCCTGACGATCGAAGACGATCCGCTGATCGCGGATCACATCGCGCACACGCTGCGTACCGAAGGCCACCGGATCGACATCGCACGCACCGGCCGCGACGGCATGGCCCGCGCGATGAGCGCGAACTACGACGTCGTCACGCTCGATCGCATGCTGCCCGACCTCGACGGGCTGACGATCCTCGCGACGATGCGCGGCGTCGGCCTCGATACGCCGGTACTCGTGATGAGTTCGCTGGCCGACGTCGACCAGCGTATCCAGGGGCTGCGCGCAGGCGGCGACGACTACCTCGTCAAGCCGTTCTCGCTCGAGGAGATGTGCGCACGCATCGACGTGCTGATTCGCCGGCGGCCGCGCGGCACGCACGTCGAGACGGTGCTGCGCGCTGGCGAGCTGGCGCTCGACCTGGTGCGGCGACGCGCCACGCTGGGCGCGCGCGAGCTCGCGCTGCTGCCGACCGAATCCCGCGTGCTCGAATTCATGATGCGCAACGCCGGCCGCGTGCTCACGCGCACGATGATCTTCGAGGCCGTGTGGGGCTGCCGCTTCGATCCCGGTACGAATCTGATCGACGTGCACATCGGCCGCCTGCGCAAGAAGGTGAACCGGCCAGGCGCGGCGCCCCTGATCCGCACGATCCGAGGCTCGGGCTACATGCTCGGTTGACGCCGCCCGCTACTTAAAACTTGTTTCATCTTTTTTGCGACCCGTTGTTAGGGGCTGCTCCGCAGAATGCGGTCGTCGGATGCGCATCGGTGTTTTCCCGAAGACGCGCACACCCGGCTCATCTTCACGACGATCTTGAACGGAGCAGCACCTCATGCTGAAAATTGTCCGGCTCGCGCTCACGCGGCCCTATACGTTCGTCGTACTGGCGCTGCTGATCCTGATCGCGGGCCCGCTCGCCGCAGTCCGAACGCCGATCGACATCTTCCCGGACATCCGCATCCCGGTGATCAGCGTCGTCTGGAACTACGCCGGACTGCAGCCGGACGACATGTCCGGGCGCGTGATCACCTACTACGAGCGCACACTCGGCACGACGGTCAACGACGTCCAGCATATCGAGTCGCAATCGTTTCGCGGCTACGGCATCGTGAAGATCTTCTTCCAGCCGACCGTCGATATCCGCACCGCGACCGCGCAGGTCACCTCGATCTCGCAGACGGTGCTCAAGCAGATGCCGCCCGGCACCACGCCGCCGCAGATCCTCAACTACAACGCGTCGACCGTGCCCGTGCTGCAGATCGCACTGACCAGCAACACGCTCGACGAACAGAAGCTGGGCGATTACGCGGTCAACTTCATTCGGCCGCAGTTGCTGTCGGTGCCGGGCGTCGCGATTCCGACGCCGTATGGCGGCAAGACGCGCGAAGTCCAGATCGACCTCGATCCGCAGGCGCTGCAATCGAAAGGGCTGTCGGCGCAGGACGTCGCGCACGCGCTCGCGCAGCAGAATCAGATCATCCCGGCCGGCACGCAGAAGATCGGCCGCTTCGAATACAACATCAAGCTCAACAACAGCCCGCTCGCGCTCGACGCGTTGAACGACCTGCCGATCAAGTCGGTCGGCGGCACGACGATCTACATCCGTGACGTCGCCCACGTGCGCGACGGCTACCCGCCGCAGGGCAACATCGTGCGCGTGGACGGTCACCGCGCGGTGTTGATGAGCATCCTGAAGAACGGCTCCGCATCGACGCTCGACATCATCGCGGGCGTGAAGGCGAAGCTGCCGCTGGTCGAACAGACGCTGCCGCCGGGCCTGAAGCTCGTCACGATGGGCGACCAGTCGACCTTCGTGAACGGCGCCGTCAGCGGCGTGGCGCGCGAAGGCATCATCGCGGCCGCGCTGACCTCGCTGATGATCCTGCTGTTCCTCGGCTCGTGGCGCTCGACGCTGATCATCGCCGCGTCGATCCCGCTGGCCGTGCTCTCGGCGATCGCGCTGCTCGCGGCCACCGGCGAAACGCTGAACGTGATGACGCTCGGCGGCCTCGCGCTCGCGGTCGGGATCCTCGTCGACGATGCGACGGTGACGATCGAGAACGTGAACTGGCACCTCGAACAGGGCAAGGACACGCGCACCGCGATCGTCGACGGCGCGAAACAGATCGTGATGCCGGCGCTCGTCTCGCTGATGTGCATCTGCATCGTGTTCGTGCCGATGCTGATGCTCGACGGCATCTCGCGCTTTCTGTTCGTGCCGATGGCCAAGGCGGTGATCTTCTCGATGGTGTCGTCGTTCGTGCTGTCGCGCACCTTCGTGCCGATGCTCGCGCAATATCTGCTCAAGCCGCATGCGTCGGCCGGTCACGCATCGGGCGAACTGGCCGCGGTGATGGACCCGCACGCGGGCCACGCTGGCGCGCACGACGTCCCGCCGTCGCGCAATCCGCTGGTGCGGTTCCAGCGTGCGTTCGAGCGCCGCTTCGAGTCCGTGCGCGCGTCGTACCGGATCCTGCTGGGCCTCGCGCTCACGCGCCGCAAGCCGTTCGTCGTCGCCTTCCTCTGCATCGTGGCCGCGTCCTTCCTGCTCGCCCCGTCGCTCGGCCGCAATTTCTTCCCGACCATCGATTCCGGCGAGATCGCGCTGCACGTGCGCGCGCCGGTCGGCACGCGTGTCGAGGAAACCGCCGCCGAGCTCGACCGCATCGAAAACACGATTCGCGGCGTGATTCCGCCCGCGCAATTGCGCGAAGTAATCGACAACATCGGCTTGCCGAACAGCGGGATCAACCTGACCTACAACAACAGCGGCACGCTCGGGCCGCAGGACGGCGACATCCTGATCTCGCTGTCGCGCGATCACGCGCCGACCGCCGACTACGTGCACACGCTGCGCGAACGCCTGCCGCGCGCCTATCCGGGCACCACGTTCTCGTTCCTGCCCGCCGACATCGTCAGCCAGATCCTCAACTTCGGCGCACCGGCCCCGGTCGACCTGCAGGTGGCCGGCCCCGACCAGCAGGCCAACCTCGCTTATGCGCGCGAGTTGTACCGCAAGCTGCGCCTGATCGCGGGGGTCGCCGACCCGCGCATCCAGCAGGCCAGCACCTATCCGCAGTTCACGGTGACGGTCGACCGCACGCGCGCCGACCAGCTCGGCATCACCGAGCAGGACGTGACGAACTCGGTGGTCGCGACGCTCGCCGGCACGAGCCAGGTCGACCCGACCTACTGGCTCAATCCGCGCAACGGCGTGTCCTATCCGATCGTCGCGCAAACGCCGCAGTACAGGATGACCACGCTGTCGGCGCTGCGGAACCTGCCGGTCACCGGCGCGAACGGTCAGTCCCAGCTGCTGGGCGGCCTGGCCACGATCACGCGGGGTGTCGGCAACGCGGTGGTGTCGCACTACAACATCGAACCGCTGTTCGACATCTACGCGACCACCCAGGGGCGCGACCTCGGCGCGGTCGCGGCCGACATCGACGATATCGTCAAGGCCACCGCGAAGGACGTGCCCAAGGGCTCGACCGTCACGCTGCGCGGCCAGGTGCAGACCATGAACGGCGCGTTCGCCGGCCTGCTGCTCGGCCTCGTGGGCGCGATCGTGCTGATCTACCTGCTGATCGTCGTGAACTTCCACTCGTGGGCCGACGCATTCGTGATCGTCTCGGCACTGCCGGCGGCGCTGGCCGGCATCGTATGGATGCTGTTCACCACGCATACGCCGCTGTCGGTGCCGGCGCTGACCGGCGCGATCCTGTGCATGGGCGTGGCCACCGCCAACTCGATCCTCGTCGTCAGTTTCGCGCGCGAGCGCCTGGCTGAAACGGGCAACGCGCTCGCCTCCGCGCTCGAAGCCGGTTTCACGCGTTTCCGCCCGGTGCTGATGACCGCGCTCGCGATGATCATCGGCATGGCGCCGATGGCGCTCGGCCTCGGCGACGGCGGCGAGCAGAACGCGCCGCTCGGCCGCGCCGTGATCGGCGGCCTCGCGTGCGCGACGATCGCGACGCTGTTCTTCGTTCCCGTCGTGTTCAGCCTCGTGCATCGGTGCGACGCGCTTAAGCACGACGCGTCCCGCGCTTCCTCCCCTTCCGCGTCCGGAGCTTCCCATGTCCACTGAGATCGATATCAAGTCGCCGAAACGGCTGCCCAACCTCAAGCTCGTCGCCACGCTCACCGCGCTGATCGCGGTCGGCATCGTGGCGACCGGCATCGTCGGCCGCGCGCACGCGAAACAGGAAATGACCCGGTGGTCCGCCGAACAAGCGGTGCCGACCGTGGTCGCGTACACGCCGTCGACCGGCGGCGACGGCTCGACGCTCGAGCTGCCCGGCCACCTGTCCGCGTTCGAGCGCGCGCCGATCCACGCGCAGGTGTCGGGCTACCTGCATGCGTGGTACGCCGACATCGGCGCGCACGTGAAGTCGGGGCAGTTGCTCGGGCTGATCGATACGCCCGAACTCGACCAGCAACTGCAGCAGGCGCGCGCCGACCTGCAGAGCGCGCTCGCCGACGAGAAGCTTGCCGCGTCCACGGCCGCGCGCTGGACCAGGATGCTCGCGCAGGATTCGGTGTCGCAGCAGGAAACCGACGAAAAGACCAGCGACCTCGCGGCCAAGCAGGCGATCGTCGCCGCCAACGAGGCCAACGTGCGACGCCTCGACGCGCTCGAGGCATTCAAGCGTATCGTCGCGCCGTTCGACGGCGTCGTCACCGCGCGCAAGACCGACATCGGCCAGTTGATCTCGGCCGGCGGCGGCGCCGGCCCGGAGCTGTTTGCCGTGTCCGACGTCCACCGGATGCGCGTCTACGTGAGCGTGCCGCAGAACGAGGCCGCCGCGATCCGTCCCGGCATGACGGCCACGTTGACCGTGCCGGAGCATCCGGGCGAGACCTTCCGTGCGACGCTCGCCGACACCGACGACTCGATCGCCGATTCGACCGGCACGCTGCTCGTGCAGTTGATGGTCGACAACCCTGCAGGCAAGCTGATTCCCGGCGAATACACCGAAGTGCATTTCGCGCTGCCGGCCGGCAGCACCCATGCGTTGACGATTCCGGCCAGCTCGCTGATCTTCCGGCAGGCCGGCCTGCAGGTCGCCGTGGTCGGCAAGGACGATCGCGCGGTATTCAAACCCGTGACGATCGCGACCGACCTCGGTACGCACGTGCAGATCGCGACCGGCCTCGCGCCGGACGATCGCGTGATCGACAACCCGCCCGACTCGCTCGCGGCCGGCGACCCGGTCAGGCTCGCGGCGCCGGCCCGCACCGTCGCGTCGGCCGCGCGCGATACGGAGCGTGCGCATGGCTAACCGGCTTCGGCTCTGCGCGCTGCTCGCCGGCGTCGCGTTTCTGTCCGCGTGCTCGTTCGCGCCCGCCTATCACGCGCCGCAGACGGCGCTGCCGGCCAGCTTCAAGGAAGCGGACGGCTGGCAGGCCGCGCAGCCGGCCGACCGCATCGCGCGCGACGGCTGGTGGAAGGCATTCCGCGATCCCGTGCTCGACCGGCTCGAAGCGCAGGTGAGCGTGGCCAACCCCGACGTGGCCGCGGCCGTGGCCCGCCACGACGAAGCGGCCGCGCTGTTCGATCAGGCGCGCTCGGGGCTGTTCCCGACCATCGGCCTCGGCGCGCAGGTCTCGAGCAACCGTCAATCGGCCACGCGGCCGCTGCGCGGCTCGAACCAGCCGAACGTCTATGGCGCCGACACGCTCGACGCCGGCTTCGACTACGACCTCGACTTGTGGGGGAAAGTCCGCAACGCGGTCGCGGCCGGGCGAGCCGACGCCCAGGCGAGCGCCGACGATCTCGCGTCGGTGCGGCTGAGCCTGCAGGCGAGCCTCGCAAGCGCGTACTTCAGCCTGCGCGGGCTCGATCAGCAACAACGGCTGCTGACCGACACGATCGACACCTACCAGCGCGCGCTGCGCCTGACGATGAGCCGGCACGCGGGCGGCATCGCGTCCGACCTCGACGTCTCGCGCGCGCGAACGCAGCTCGATGCGGCCCGCGCGTCGGCCGAGGACGTCCGGGCGCGGCGCGCGCTCTACGAGCACTCGATCGCGACGCTCGCGGGCGTGCCGGCGTCGTCGTTCTCGCTGACGCCGGATCTGAATGCGGCGTATCTGCCGACGATCCCGACCGGCATTCCCGCAACGCTGCTGCAGCGGCGTCCCGACGTGGCGGCCGCCGAGCGGCGCATGGCCGCCGCCAACGCGAAGATCGGCGTGGTGCGCGCGGCGTTCTTCCCCGACATCACGCTCGGGCTGGTCGGCGGCTATCAGAGCTCGGGCCTCGGTCACTGGCTCAGCGCACCGAACGAGATCTGGTCGATCGGGCCCAGCCTCGCGCTGACGTTGTTCGACGGCGGCCGGCGCCAGGCGCTCACCGACCAGGCGCGCGCACAGTTGGCCGAGAACGGCGCGAAATACCGCGTGGTGGTGCTCGACGCGTGCCGGCAGGTGGAAGACAACCTCGCACTCACGCACCACCTCGGCGACGAAGCCGATCGCGAGCAGGAGGCGCTCGACGCGGCCGAACGCACGTTGCAGCTGTCGATGTCGCGCTATCGGGACGGCGTCGTCAGCTATCTCGACGTGGTGACGGCGCAGGCCACCGAGCTGGATACGAAGGTCGCGATGCTGGAGCTGAACACGCGCCGGCAACTGGCGGCGGTGGGGTTGATCGCCGCGCTGGGCGGCGGGTGGTCGTCAGATGAAGCCGCGGCCGATACGCAAGCACCGGCCGCGCTGCCGGCTCGTTCAACGAACTGAATCCTTCGCGACATGGACGAGGCGTGTCGCATTTCAAGGCACCCGCCGCAATGACGGGTGCCGTTTTTTTTACGCCGGACTGGCGGCTCAGAACTTGTGGCGGATGCCGGCTGCGACCACGGCCTGACGATCGTTGTCTGACGCTGCCAGGTTGAAGATCCCTGCGTTGCCGAGCACCGCGACGCCGTCGGCGCCTGTCACGCGCTGGTACACGCCTTCCAGATAGAGGTCGGTGCGGCGCGACAGCGCATAGTCGGCCTGCAGCATGAACTGGTTCCACTTCGGCGCGATGCTGTGGCCCGCATCGTCGAAGCGGCCCTGCGTGAACGTATAGGCGCCGCCCAGCGAGAAGGCCGGCGTGACGAAGTAGCGTCCGTTCAGTTCGTAGTTGCTGAAGGTCAGCAACTGGCCGTTCACACGGCCGTATGCGCCGCCCTGCGACAGCTCGCGCGGGTCGTTCAGGATCGTTCTGGTGTAGACCACGCCGATCGACGCATGGTCGAACGCATAGTGCGCGCCGGCGCCGAACGTGCGCCAGCGGCCGCCGGCCAGCATCGCGTCGCCATCCGAACTGCTCAGCGAACCGCCGGTGTTCTGCGGCGCGTTCACGCCGCCCGGCTGGTTCGACTGCAGGTACGCGACGGCGAGGTCGACCGGGCCGTTCGCATACTGCGCGCCGACGCTGTATGCGTTGTCGTTGCTGAACCCGCCGCCCTGATTGCTGAAGCCGTACGCGCCGCCGAACGTGAAGCCGCCGTAGTTCGCGCTGCGGAACTTCACCGCGTTGTTCATCCGCGTGTCGTTGGCGAGGTTGTCGTTGTCGTACGGATGATCGGCGAGGTTGCCGCCAAACCCCGACCCCGTCGCCGACAGCGGCGCGACGAAGTCGACCAGGAAATCGTATTGGCGACCGAGCGTGACCGTGCCCCACTGGCGGCTCGCGAGGCCGACCCACGCCTGGCGGCCGAACTCGTCGCCGCCATTGCCGAACTTGCCGTTCGCGACGTTGAAGCCGTTCTCGAGCGTGAACACGGCGGCCAGGCCGCCGCCGAGATCCTCGTTGCCGCGCAGCCCCCAGCGCGACGTGCTGACGTTGCCGCTCTGCAGGCCGTAGACGGGCCCCGCGCCAGCGGCCGATTTCTGGTTGCTGATGTAGTCCAGGCCCGCGTCGATCGTGCCGTACAGCGTCACGCTGCTCTGCGCATGCGCCGAACTCGCCAGCAGGCACGCGACGGCTGCCGGAATTGCCAGATATTTCTTCATGATGGTTTCGTTGGAGTGGATCGGTCTGCTCGCATCGCCGGCCCGCGCGACATCGCCGCTCGTGCGCGATGCGATGGCGCCCAATTTAGGCAGCGGGCATGACAGCGCCGTTATCGAAACGGCCCGAAAAATGAAACCTGCTTCATCTTGACGACATCCCGGTTTCACGTCCCCGCGAATGCGCGTCGGTGCATGAATTTCTTTTCACGTTGCGTATGCCGATCCGCTAACACCCCTCTTCTATGCTTGTCCTCAACCCGGGCGCGATGCCGATATCGACACGCCACGCCCCGGGGATATGCCCATTCGATCATCATGAGGACTCCAAACATGAAAACCGCCAACATCGTCGTCGCCGCCATGCTTGCGGCAATCGGCACGCTGTCCGTTCCCGCGTTTGCCCTGACCGGCAGTCAGCCGATCCGGATGTCGCCGGCCGCCACCAAGGACGGCACGCCCGGCACTCAGGCCGCCGGCCAGTGGGTGCCGCCCTACGGCCAGCCGATCCACGAGAAGACCCGCGCCGAGGTCCATGCCGAGCTCGTGCAGGCCGAACAGGACGGGCAGCTCAAGTACCTGAACTCCACGCTCTATTCGCATTGATGAGTGCGACCGTGCGGCCGGGCGCGCTGCCCGGCTCACGCCGGCTGTTCCCCGAATTACCCGCCATCCATGAAGCTGCTTCCCCTGCTCGCCCGTTCAGCCCGTCTCACGCTCCTCGCGATCGCCGCCGGCGTCATGTTGTCCGCCTGTGCCTCCGCGCAGCCCGACGGCCCCGGCAATTGCGTCGGCCCGCCCGACTTCTGCGTGCCCTTCTTCGGCGCGTAAACGCACGACGGCGCACGACGGGCGCGCTGCCGCCGGCAGGGCGCCCGTCGCGTCGGTTGCGCGGCCGACACCGCGCGTTCATGCGTCCGGCAGCGTCACCTGGTAGCCATAGCGGCTCACCGTATCGATGCGGACGTCGGGCAGATGCCGCGCGAGCTTACGGCGTAGTCGCGACACCACGAGATTGACGCTCGACGGATCGACATCCTCCTTGTCCTGCCATACATACCGAATCAATTGGTCGCGCGGCACCGGCGCGTTCGGATGGCGCATCAGGCATTCGAGCAACAGGAATTCCCGGCGCGTCACGGCGAGGCGCAGCTTGCCGTCCTTGAGCTCGCGCGCGAGTGTCCCGACCGCAGACGCACCCGCGATCGAACGACCCGCATCGCGCGGCCCGGCCAGCCGCTGCAACGCCTCCAGGCGTTCGTGCAGCTCGATGAACGAATACGGTGCGCAGAAACATGCATCGGCGCCCGCGCGCAACATATGGATGCGTTCGCGCGCCGACGCCTCGCCGATCAGCACCACGAGCGCGGCGCCGCCGCCGTCGGCAACGAAACGCGGCAGCATCCCGAGCAACGCAGCCTCGCCGCCGGGCTCGAACGCAGTCGCGACGAGCGCGTCGAACGCCTCCTGCGACGCGAGGAACAGGCCGTCGCGCGGATCGTCGGTGCGCTGCACGCTGTGCCCGCTTTCCTGCAGCGCCTTGTGCAGCCACGACGCTTCCGGATGCGGCGAAGTCACGAGCAGGATGCGCATCGTCAGGCGGCCTTGCGGATGCAACATGCGATCGCGTGCAGCGTCGTCCCGACGGCCGTCATCCCAGTGACCTCGGCCAGCATTCGATCGTCACGCGCGTGCCGGGCGCGGCATTGCCGATCCGCAGCGTGAAATCGTGCACGTTGACGACCGTCGACACGATGCTCAGGCCGAGGCCGGCCCCGGCGAGATGCCCGGTGCGGCGGCTGCGGTACCGATACCGCAGCACCGCGTCGCGTTCGTCGGCTGCGATGCCCGGGCCGTTGTCGATCACGTCGATGCGCGGACCGGACGGCGTGTCGTGAAGTTCCAGGCGCACCGTATCGCCCGCCGTCGTGTACTTGAGCGCGTTGTCGAGCAAGTTGCTCAGCGCCTCGAACAACAGCGCGCGATCGCCGTGAATCCGCGCCACCGGCTCGACGGACTGCACGAAGTGGATCGCGCGGCTGTCCGCGAGCGGTTCGAACAACTGCGCGACGTCCACGACCAGATCCTCCAGCGACAGCTCCGCAAATCCGCCGCGCCGCTGCAACGAACCGATTTCGGCGATACGCAGCATCGCCCGGAAACGATCGAGCAACACGTCGGCCTCGTTGCGTGCACGCGAGACGAGACGCGCCAGCACGGCATCGTCGAGCCGCTCCGCGCGCTGCGCCGCCTGCGCGAGCAGCGTGTGCACGTGTGCAAGCGGCGTCCGCAAGTCATGCGCGATGCCGTCGCAGACGCCCTTTACCTCGTTCATCAGCCGCTCGATCTCCTCGAGCATGTGATTGACGAGATGGGACAGCAGATCGATCTCGTCGTGTCCGCCCACCGGCAGCCGCTGGCCGAGATCGCCCTGCGCAATGCACTGGGTGATGTGCCGAACTTCCTTCAGACGCCGCATTTGCCGCACGCTGAGCATCAGGCCGCCCACGACGCCCGTGCCAAGACAGAGCAGCCCGCCGCCGACCAGCGCCTGGATGATCGCCGCGCGGATTCGCAGGATGTGCGTGAGGTCGCGTCCGAGCACCAGCACGTCGCCGTTTGCGCGCCGCTCCGCCATCGTGCGGACGACCGGCGGCACCTGGTCTCCCGCGATCGGCATCGTATGATCGAGCGTCACGCCGCTGCGGTTCGGCTGCAGGCCGGCGGGCAACGCCAGCACATCGCCGGCAATATGCGTGCCGTCCGCGGTGAAGAGCCCGTAGTAGTTGGTATGCATCCGCTCGTGCTCGATCCGGTGCAGGATCGCGGCAGCAAGCTGGTCGTCCCGTATCGAATCGAAATAGATCATCTGCCAATCGATCACCGTGTCGGTTTCCCGCTCCATGTCGTGCGTGATCACCGATGCGATGAAACCGAGCAGCAGCATGACCGACACGGAGAACGTGACGGCATAGACCGACACCAGCCGAAACGTACTCGAGTACCAGCGTCGCGCGGGTGCCGGCTGGACTTGATGGGCGGCGCACGCCGCGGTAGCCGGTTCAGCCAAGGCGATACCCCGCGCCGCGTACCGTCTGGATCATCTGCTTCGCATCGGGGGGATCGATCTTCTTGCGCAACCGGCCCATGTGCACTTCGATCAGGTTCGTGCCGGGATCGAAGTGATAGCCCCATACGGCCTCGAACAACATCGTCCGCGTAATGGTTTGCCCGGCATTGCGCATCATGTATTCGAGCACGCGATACTCGGTCGGCAACAGCGCGATTTCTTCGCCGTCGCGGAACGCCTTGCGCGAGATCAGGTCGAGCTTGAGGGGGCCGACGACCAGCGTCGTGTCGAACGGAGCCGGCGCGGCCTGGCTCCGGCGCAGCAGCACCTCCAGGCGCGCGGCCATTTCCTCGGGATCGAACGGCTTGGTCAGGTAGTCGTCGCCCCCCGCACGCAGCCCGCGCACCCGTTCGTCGACATCGCCGAGCGCGCTCAGCATCAGCACGGGTGTGCGAACCCCGACGCTGCGCATCGTGGTCAGGATCGTGAGGCCGTCGACGACCGGCAGCATCCGGTCGAGCGTGATCACGTCGAACTCGTTGCCGAGCGCGCGCGCCATCCCGTCGCGCCCGTTCGCCACCCATTCGACCGTAAAGCCGCGCCCCTCCAGCGCCCTGACTATTTCGTTCGCGGCGATTTCGTCGTCCTCGATCGTGAGGACGTGCGCGATGGCCGTACGCTCCTCGGCCAGCGTGTCACGCGAGACGGGCTCGTTGCCCGGGGAAGCGGATGATGCCATGTACGATTCTCGTCTTCGTCGAAGGGACGTATGCGCGTCGATATCCGACGACCGAACGCGCTCGTGCAGAGCTTATGCGCGCACGCGTAAAAGATGCACATCGGCTTCGTGAAGAAAGTTTCATATCCGGCAGCATGGCGTCCAGGCCGTCTTCGATCCTGTCCGGTGCGCCGTCGCAACGGAGGCCGGGAACGGCGCGGCATGCGGGCCTTTGCGACACGATGCCGTACCGCGACCATCCATGCGCACCGGCCGGCGCGACCAGCTAAGAACCGAGCGCCGCAACGCGCGATCAGCGCGGGCGAGATCGTGTGCCCGATCCGTCCGCACGATGCGATGCGAGATCGCGTGCGGCGTCGATCGCGCGATCCGTCCGTTCGGCTTTCGCATGCGCGAGCGTCACGTCGGCGATCGCGAGCCCGGTTCCCTGCACCTTCGCGAACGCCGGCAGCGACGCACACATCAGCGCGACCAGTCCAGTCGTCACGACCGTCGATTTCATTGCATTCCCCCAGGGTGTACCGCGCGGCGCACGGCATCGATCGATTCGTCGCTCGACGATACGCCGCAGCGCCTAACCATCCGGAAACACGCACATGAAGGATTCTTTAGATTCCCATGCGGCAGCCGAGGCATGGACGGATCCGCGCGTGCCTAAAACATCTTTCATCATCGCGCTGCCGTTTAGCTAGTCCGGCGTGCCTAATCTTCGTCTCGCGGCCGACGCAGGCATCCTGCCGTACGGCCTCTACCCAACGCTATCCAGGAGCCGAAGATGAATCATCCCGTCCGTTACGTCGTCTGCGCCGCCATGCTCGCACTGAGCGTCTGCGCGCATGCCGAGACGACGCTCACGTCGGCGCAATGTCATGACTATCCGTTCGTGCATACGAAAGGCCCGGTCTCCCACCGGCAGCTCGTCAACGAACTGAACGAGCTGGAGTCCGTCGGTTACAACCCGTCGTCCGGCGACGAGAGCAGCTATCCGGACGACATCGATTCGGCACAGGCGCGCCTGATGCAGAAGTATCAGCACGATTGTGCCGGTGCAGCCCATACCGTCGCGTCGAACGGCAACTGATTCCTTTGCGGCACACGTTCTCCGAGTTTGCGCGCGAGCCTCGCGGCCGCGCGCATTTTTTTGGGTTGATGCGACCCGATCGTCGACGGCACGCGCGACCGTTTCCTCGTACGCTTTGCCCCGACATTCCGTTCCGATATGTCGACGTGTCACGCGAATAAAATCTTCATGTCAACCGGCGAAAAACGGAAAACGACACATCGCAAAGCGTTCGATACGCCAGACGACTCCAAAGCACCCCTATCTTTGCGCGTGACGCCCATCGCCGCACGAGACTTTCGAATACTGAAAGAGAGTCTTTCCATGCACGTTGCGGCGCCCGCTTTTCCTCTGCCTACACTGCCTCGTCCGCCGAGATCGCATTTCGGGACGACATCGACGTCAGCGCCATCCGGCGCCGACTACCCAACCACACCATCAGGGCAACGAAATGAAACGTCAATCGATGAAACCGTGCTGGTTCGCATTCGCGCCGGCACTCCTGCTCGCCGGTGCGGCGCACGCCCAGCAGAGCATCACGCTATACGGGCTGATAGACGAAGGACTCAACTTCACGAGCAACGCAGGCGGCCATCGCGCCTGGCAGATGTCGAGCGGAGACACATTCGGCAGCCGATGGGGCTTGAAAGGCAGTGAAGACCTGGGCGGCGGCGACAAGGCCATCTTTCAGCTCGAAAACGGCTTCAACGTGAACAGCGGCAAGCTCGGTCAGGACTCGAGCATGTTCGGCCGCCAAGCGTTCGTGGGCCTGTCGTCTTCACGGTACGGCACGCTCACGCTCGGACGCCAGTACGACACCAGCGTCGACGCGCTCGGCTTCGGCGGTATCACGGCGGCCGGCAACTGGGCGGGCGACATCGCTACCCCCCCGTTCGACAACGACAATACGGACTGGGATTTCCGCGTCGACAATGCCGTCAAGTATGTCACTCCGACATACCGCGGACTCACGGCGGAAGCGATGTACGGCTTCAGCAACCAGCCCGGCGGATTCTCGGACAATCGCGTCTGGGGCGCCACGCTGAACTACCAGAGCGGCAACCTGACCGCGGCGGCGTCCTACCTGAAGCTCGACAATCCGGGGCTCGCCGCGGGTGGCGCGGTCAACGGTGGCGATCTCTTCAACGGGTCGTCCCAGCAGGACATCGGCGTAGCGGCTTCCTACCAGTTTACGCACGTACTCGTCGGCGCCGCGTGGTCCCATGTCGATGTCTACAACCCCACCGGCAATGCATGGATCGACGATTCCACCCTGCAGAACGGCGCGACGTGGAATGCGTGGAAATTCGACAACTTCGAACTCAATGCTCAGTACTACTTCACTCACGCCCTATGGCTGGGCGCGTCCTACACGTTCACCATCGCGCATCTGTACACGTCCGACACGAAATATGTCCCCAAGTGGCACCAGATCGGCATGATGCTCGACTATGACCTGAGCAAGCGCACTTCGCTGTATCTGCAAGGTGCGTGGCAGCATGTCGTCAGCGCTCGTACCGGCACCGGCTTTGACGAAGCGCAGATCGTGGACGCATCGGCTGCCGCGTCGTCCGGGCCGAACCAGATGGTTTATCGAATCGGCATGTTGCATCGCTTCTAGCCGGCGAGACGCCCGCACCGGAACCCGCTCGGCGCGGCTTCGGTGCGGGCGCCGGCATGTCGATCGGCATGCGATGCGATTCATCTTCATGAATTCGCTCGCTTACACGCGGGCACACGTACTCAGTCCTCGTGCGGGATGCCTTCGATCGGACACGCCGGCGTGCCGGGCGTAGCGCGCGTCAGCGCTTCGACACGGCGGCGCGTGCGCATCGCCGGCCCGGCGTCTGCGTCGCATGAATGCCCGGCGGGGACTACCCGATGTCCATCACTGCCTTGCCCGACTGGCGGCGCTCCTCGAGCGCGGCATGCGCTTCTTCGACGTTGTCCAGCGTGTAGCGCCCGTTGATTTCGACATGCAACGCTCCCTGCGCGATGGCGGCGAACACGTCGTCGGCCCGGCGCTGCACGGTGACCGCGTCGGCGAGATGATCGGCGAGCCGCGGGCGTGTCAGGAAAAGCGAGCCGGCTTCGCCGAGTTCGTAGGGATCGAAATCGCGGATCGGGCCGGTCACCGAGCCGTAGTTGACGACCAGCCCGCGCACGCGGGTCGCGCGGAGGCTGTCGCGCAAAGTCGTCTTGCCGACGGCATCGAACACCACGTCCACGCCGCGACCGTCGGTCAGTTCGCGGATGCGGTCCGCGAAGCCGCCGTTCTCGTAGAGCAGCACGTGATCCGCACCGCGCGCACGCGCGATCGCGGCCTTGTCGGCCGTGCTCGTCGTGGCGAACACTTCGACGCCCCGCCGCTTCGCCAACTGCACCAGCAACTGGCCGATACCGCCCGAGGCCGCATGGACGAGGCAGGTCATGCCGGCTTCGAGCTTCCCGACGTCGTCGAGCAGATAATGCGCGGTCGAACCCTGAAAGATCGCTGCTGCGGCGAGATCGTACGCAATGTCGTCCCGGATGCGTGCGAGCCGCGCGGCGGGTACGACTGCATACTGGGCGTATGCCCCCCAGACGATGCACCACGCGACACGATCGCCGGTGCGCACGGATGTGACGCCCGCCCCCACCTCGACGACCTCCCCTGCGCCTTCCATGCCGAGCGTGCACGGAATCCGCACGGGATAGCTGCGCGAATCGCGGTACTTCCCCTGCCGCGTATGAACGTCCATGAAGTTGATGCCGGCCGCGACCACACGCACCAGCACTTCGCCCGCGCCCGGCTTCGGCACGTCGATATCCACTCGACGCAGCACGTCGGGGCCGCCGTATTCATGAATCTGAATGGCTCGCATGAGCACGTCTCCTTCGTTTGATCACGTTCGAACGACATGCGCGCGCCGTCGCGGCGCATCGACGAAACGGTGCGTCGACGCGGGGCGGCACGACATCGGCATCGACGTCGGCGACGCTTGCGCGCACGGCATTCAGGCCTGCATCTCTTGTTCCCACCAGCCGCGCGTGTTCACGTCCGCAGCGGCGGCGAGCGCTTCCAGCTCGGCGATTTCGTCGGCGGCAAGCGCGATGCGGCTGGCTCGAACCAGGCCATCGACATGATCGGGCTTCGTCACGCCGACGATCGGCGTCGTTCCCTTGGCGATGGCCCAGGCCGTCGCGACATCGGACGCTGCTGCCCCGCGCGTCCGCCCGATCGCGGCGAGTGCGTCCGTCAGCGCTTTCAGCCGAGGCAGCATGCGATTGTAGGTCTGCGCCCGGTTGCTGCCTGCCGGCAAAGGATGCGCCGGACCGTACTTGCCGCTCAGCGCGCCCTGCTCGAGCACCATATAGGCGAAGAACGGGATGCCGCGATTGCGGCAATAGTCGAGGATGCCGGCGCGTTCGGAATCGCGGTAAAGGAGACTGTAGTGGTTCTGGATGGCTTCGACCCGAAACCCGGCTTCGCCGAGAATCCGGTCGGCGTGTTCGATTTCGCTCAGGTCGTGATTCGAGACGCCGACGTGCCTGATCTTCCCGCTCTCGAGCAGCGGAATCAGGTGCGGCGTCCATCGCGCCACATCGGCCGGATTGTGAATCCAGTAGAGGTCGATGTAATCCGTACCGAGGCGGGCGAGACTCTGCTGCAGCATGTCCGCCACCGGATCGGCGCCGGTTCCCGCGGCCTGCGGGGTGAATTTCGTGGAAAGCCGGTAGTCGCTGCGCGCGAAGCGCCTCAGCACTTCGCCGAGTACGGTCTCCGAACGGCCCATCCCGTACACCATGGCGGTGTCCCAGAAGCCGAATCCGGCCGCATGGGCCTTGTCGGCGACTGCTTCCAGGCCAGCCCGGGTGAGGCTGCTGCCGAAGTAGCCATCGCCTGCCTCGCCGCTGTCGCCCCAGGCCCACGTGCCCAGCGCGATCGTGGGTGTCATCGGATTGTCGGTAGTCATGTCGGATCCCTGTTCGTCTGGCGACCGGGTTTGCCGTGCCCCGGCTGCCACGAACACTATGCTGTACCGCGCCGCCGAACCGTGAGCCTGATACCCCGAAATAGCTGCACGATCCTCCGGAATCAGGTTCGCATTGCCGCCTTCCCGCGTGGCATGCGATAGTCGGACGCATGGAAACACTGACCGAAATCGCTTCCGTCATTGCCCGGCATATCTCGACAGATGGCTTCGAGGCCACCCCGATCGCGCGCGTGACGCTCGTTCGATCGTCCACGGTGACGATGCCGATGCCGAATGTCTACCGGCCGCAACTCTGCCTCGTCGCGCAGGGACACAAGGAGGTCACGCTCGGCGAGCGCATCTTCAAATACGCACCGGGGCGCTACGGGGTCGTGACCTATGACCTGCCGGCAACGGGCCGCGTGGTCGACGCGACGCCCGACAAACCCTACCTGTGCCTGTACCTCGATTTCGATCCGGTCATGCTGGGGGACCTCGCACTGCGCGTGCCTCCGCCGCCGGACGCGCCCTCTCCGTCGATCGGCAAGACGGTGTCCGACGCCGGCGCCGGCCTGCTCGACGCGGCGCTGCGCCTGTTGCGCCTGCTCGACGATCCGGCCGGGCTGCCCGTGCTCGGGCCGCTTGCCGAGCAGGAAATCCTCTATCACCTGCTCGCCGGCCCCGACGGCGCCAGGATGCGCCAGATTACCGCCAGCCAGGGCCGGGTGGCTCAGGTCGGTCGCGCGATCGCATGGCTCGGCAAGCATTTCCGGGAACGGTTCAGCATCGAGCGGCTTGCCGCGGAAGCCGGCATGAGTCCGTCGAGCCTGCACGAGCATTTTCGCGCCGTGACGGCGATGACGCCGTTGCAGTTTCAGAAGCAACTCAGGCTGCAGCAGGCGCGCAGTCTGATGCTGGTGCACGACATCGACGTCACGACCGCCGCGTTCCGCGTGGGTTACGAGAGCACGTCGCAGTTCAGCCGCGAATATCGCCGTCATTTTGGAGAGTCGCCGGCACGCGACATCGCTCGCCTGCGCGCTTCGGCGGATTTGGCAACGGTCACTTGAGTTGGAAATGGCTTCGCACGCCGCGCACCGCGCAACAACGGGCGTGGCGCGTCGCAACACGGGATGATCGCGCCGGCGAATTCGTGTGTCGTACGCACGAATTGACAGCCCCCGTCGGCGCACTGAAACTGAGCATCCCTTTCCATCGCGGCGATCACGGAATGAATTTCGAGATATCGGACTTGCGGGCCTTCGTGGCGACGGCCGACCTCGGCAGCTTTCGCGCGGCGGCCGACACACTGCATCTGTCGGCGTCCGCGCTGTCGCGCCGGATCGAAAAACTCGAGGAGGTGCTGGGCGTCAGACTGTTCGAGCGAACGACGCGGAAGATGGACCTGACGATCGTCGGTCGCGGGTTTCTCGAGCGCGCGCACCGCATCCTCAACGAAGTCGACAACTCGATGCTCGAGTTCGACGATCTTGCACGCAAGATGACCGGCGAACTCACGGTCGCGTGCGTGCCGTCGGCGGTGCGCTACTTCCTTCCGGAAACCATTGCGACCTATCATCAGCGTTATCCGGGCATTCGCCTTCGTCTCATCGACGAGCCGTCGTCGATGGTTTTTCTCGCGGTCGCGCGTGGGGAAGCCGATTTCGGCCTGACTTACGTCGGCACCGAGGAGCCGGACATCGAATTCACGCCACTGCTCGACGACCCTTTCGTGCTCGCCTGCCCGCGCAGTCATCCGCTTGCAAAACGCAAATCCGTCGCCTGGGCGGAGCTCGCCAGCCTCGAGTATCTGGCCATCGCACAAGGCAGCGGCAATCGCGCGCTCATAGACGAAGCGCTGGCAGGCGCCGCCGACCGGCCCAAATGGTTCTGCGAGGTACGCCATGTACCCGCGCTCGTGAGCCTGATCGAAGCGGGGCTGGGTGTCGGCGTCGTGCCCCGGCTCGCGATGCCCCGCGGCCCGCACAAGGTACTGGCCAGCGTCGCGCTCGTCGATCCGCCGATCCGGCGAACGCTGGGTGTCATCCAGCGGCGCGGCCGCGGTCTGTCCTCCGCTGGCCGCTTCTTCCTTCAGCTGTTGACGGAGATGCGAGCGCCCGGTATGCCGCCCGCAAGCACTGCCGCATAGGCGAAGCGCCGGCCCCGACTCGAGGCGGCCCGGCAAGGTCTTCGCGAGTAGGCCGGTGGCTGGATTCGATTCGTGCGTACGACGCACCAATCGAACGAAAATATGCGTTTGTTGCGTGAACCGCTCCTGCACGATCATGTGCGAAACGCAAGCGTCTTGCCGTGCGCAGCCGCTTGAACCGCACAGCGTCCAAATCGAAGGAGACAACGCATTCCATGACCCAGCCGACTCCCACCCATGGCATCGTCAGCAAGGCCCATCTGACCGAGCTGACCGTCGAAGCACTCTGCGCGCTCGGTCTGACGCGCGCCGACGCGACGGACACCGCCACGATCCTCGTGCTTGCCGATCTGTTCGGTTTGCGCACGCACGGCACGAGCCGCATCGAGTCGTACGGCGCGCGACTGCGCATCGGCGGCATCAATCCCGCGCCTTCGATCACCGCCGAACAGGTGGCGCCGGCGCTTCACCGCCTCGACGGCGACAACGGCATCGGCCCGCTCGTCGGCTATCGCGCACTCGAGCTGGCGATGACCGCTGCACGCGAACATGGCATCGCCTGTGTGTTCGTGCGCGGCAGCAACCACTTCGGCCCCGTGTCACCGTATTCGTACCTGGCCGCGATGCAGGGCTTCGCCAGCATCATCGGCAGCAACGCGACGACGACGATCGCGCCGTGGGGCGGCACCGACGCTCGCCTGGGCAACAGTCCCGTCGGCTTTGGCGTCCCGAACCCGAATGGCCGTCCGTTCATGCTCGACATGGCGATCAGCGTCGCGGCACGGGCGAAGATTCGCAACGCGCTCAAGCGCGGCGAACCGATTCCCGGCGATTGGGCAACCGATGCACAGGGCAAACCGACCACCGATCCGAAAGCCGCGCTCGATGGCTTTCTGCTGCCGATCGGCGGCCACAAGGGCTACGGCCTCGCGCTGGTGGTCGATCTGTTCGCGGGACTGCTTTCCGGCGCGGCCTATCTCACGCACGTCAAGTCGTGGGAAGACGATCCCGAACAACCGCAGAATCTCGGCCACTTCTTCATCCTCGTCGATACGACCAGGCTCGGCAGCACCGAATGGCTCGCCACGCATATGGCCGACCATGCGGCGATCCTGCACGGCTCCACACCCGCCGATCCGGACGCGCCCGTGATCGTGCCCGGCGAGATCGAACTCGGCCGCCTCGAACGCCAGATGGCGGAGGGCATCGATATCGGCGCGGCCCAGCTCGCCATGCTGGAAGCGATCGCGCATCCGGGGCGCTGAACGCCTCCTTCGCGAGCGTGGCCCGCCACGCTCGCGCCGTTCCGAACACGCGGCGCGGCGGCGAACCGACCAGGCGGCGGACCGGATGGCGCGTACGAGCGCCCGGCCGTCAAGCACATAACAAGCTCCAGGGAGCGACAGGTGACAAACATTCGATGGCGCATCGTCCTGCTGCTGTTCATCGCAGGCTTCATCAACTATCTCGACCGTGCGGCGCTGTCCGTCGCCGCGCCCGCCGTCATGCGGGAACTGCATATGTCGCCGAGCAGCCTCGGGCTGCTGTTTTCGACGTTCTTCATCGGCTATGCGGCATTCAATTTCATCGGCGGATGGGCGGCGGACCGCTGGGGCGGCAAGCGGGTTTTCTCGGGCGCCGTCCTGACGTGGTCGTTGCTATGCGGCGCGACCGGCCTTGCCAGCGGCTTCGGATCGCTGCTGGCGGTGCGCACGCTGTTCGGCATGGCCGAAGGTCCGCTCGCGACGACGATCAACAAGATCGTGAACAACTGGTTCCCGCACAGGGAATCGGCGACCGCGTTCGGCTTCGCGAATTGCGGCCTGCCGCTCGGCGGCGCGGTGGCGGGGCCGGTAGTCGGCCTGCTGACGGCCGCTTACGGCTGGCGCGTCGCATTCGCCGGAATCGCGTGTTTCGGCTTGCTCTGGCTGGTGTTCTGGGTGTTCATGGCGACGGACAAGCCGCACCAGCATGTACGCGTATCTGCTGAAGAACGCCGGCTGATCGAATCCGATCGAAGCGTCGCCGAAAGCCCTTCCGACCTGCGGCCGCTCGGCTTCTACCTCAGGCAGCCCGCCATTCTCGCGGCGATGATTTCGTACTTCGGTTACAGCTACATCCTGTTTTTCTTTCTCACGTGGTTCCCGACCTTTCTGACGATGGACCGTCACCTGAGCCTCAAAAGCATGAGTCTCGCGACGGTGCTGCCCTGGCTGCTGGGGTTCGTCGGCTACGGACTGAGCGGCGTGCTGTCCGATCTGATCTTTCGCCGGACGGGCAATGCACTGCTTGCGCGCAAGCGGGTATTGATCGCCTGTCTCGGCACGGCAGGCGTGTGCGTCACGCTGGCCGGCGCCGTGACCACGACGCTCGGTGCGCTGCTGCTGATGGCCATTGCGGTGTTTGCCCTTTATCTGAGCGGCAGCGCCTATTGGGCACTGATCCAGGACACGATCCCCGGCCCGAAGCTCGGCAGTGTCGGCGGATGCGTACACGCGATTGCGAACTGCGCAGGCATCGTCGGCCCGGCTGCAACCGGCTTTCTCGTGCAGGAAAGCCATACGTTCCTCAGCGCGTTCGTTCTCGCGGGCGGCATCGCGCTGGCCAGCGTGCTCGCCGTGGCGATATTGCTGAGGCCCCGAGCGCCGGCGCAACGCGCGTCGAGCGATGCGCGGGTCTGCGGCTGAAGGCCCCGCGCCCACCCATGAACGTCAGTTCTTCTTACCATCGACATGAAACCCGATCCATCCGTCATTCGCGCATTCACCCCTGCGGGCAAGCTGCGCGCATCGATCAATCTCGGCAATCCCATTCTCGCGGGCAAGGACACCTCGGGCGCCCCGACCGGTGTGTCGGTCGATCTGGCGCACGCCTTTGCCGCAACGCTCGGTGTCGCGCTCGAACTGGTGGTCTTCGATACGGCGGGCAAGTCCGTTCAGGCGGTCAGCGACGAACGGGCAGACGTCGGCTTCTTCGCCATCGATCCACGGCGAGGCGAAACCATCGCGTTTACCGATCCGTACGTTCTGATCGAAGGCTATTACATGGTGCGCGACGCATCGCCGATTCGCACCAACGACGAGGTCGACCGGCCGTCGATCCGCGTGGCCGTTGGCGACGGAAGCGCTTACGATTTGTTCCTGACGCGCGAATTGAAGCATGCGCGGATCGTTCGGGCGCCGACGTCTCCGACCGTTGTCCGAACCTTCCTCGACGAGGGTCTGGAAGTCGCCGCCGGCGTCAAGCAACAGCTCGAGGCAGACGCACGTCGAGCTCCCGGCCTGCGCTTGCTCGACGAACGATTCATGGTGATCCGTCAGGCGATGGGCCTGCCGAAGCGCCGCGGTGCGGCGGCAGCCGAGACGTTGCGCGCCTTCGTCGAGGAAGCGAAGGCATCCGGGTTCGTCGCCGACGCACTCGCGCGGCACGGGATTACCGGCGCGTCGGTTGCACCTGCCGCATAGGCCGATACGGCCCACGCGTCGCGACTTCGGCGTCAGTCCGATACGCGCGCGGTCGATCGGGTCCGGACCGCACCGACGGCGACGAGCGACGGCCGACAGGCCGATCGCCCTCAATTGCTGAAGATCAGACCGCGAGCGGCGCCATTGACGTAAATCCGGCCGTATGTGTTCCAGTCGCCGGCCATCACGCCGGAGTCGCCGAATTGGTGCGCGTCGTCGTTGAAGCGCGCCCACGTTGCGCCGCCGTCGTCGGAATGGTAAATGCCCCAGACGCCGTTCACCGTGCCTTCCACATAGACCGCAGCCGAGTACGGTGAACCGGTCGGCGCCTTGCCCAACGCGATCACGGTGGCGCCCGGCGTGCCGTTGACCGACGCAAAGGCGCCGAGCTTCGCCCAGGTCGCCCCCGAGTCCACCGAGTGGTACACGGCGGTACCGTCGGCCAGCCAAAGATCGCCCTCCGCGTTCGGATTGACCGCCATCGACGTATCCCGCCACGCATTCCAGGCCAGATTCGCGTTCACCGAGCCCTGGCTCAGCGTGAACGTATGGCCGCCGTCGTTCGACACGTAGATCTTGCCGCGCTGCCAGCTCCACGACGCACCGCCCGAATCGTACGCATAGACCTTGTTCGGGTTCTGGCGGTCCGCGGCCAGCCGATAGGCACGCGGGAAGCCGTTCCAGGTGGCGCCGAACGCCGGCAGGTTGGTCGCCGTCCAGCTGGCGCCATTGTCGGTGGTGTACGACGGCACCGAGTCCGGCGGTGCCCAGGTCACGTTGTTGCGCGACGAGACCGTCAGGTTGCCCACGTTGCTCTGGCTTGCCGCGGCGCCGTTGGGCAGCGACGCGAACGTCGCCCAGCTATTGCCGCCGTCGCCCGACCAGAAGCCCTTGGTGGCATGGCCGTTGGCGTTGTCGACGCCCGCGGCGGCGATGTACGTCGGATCGGACCACGACATATCGGCCGAATTGCCGCTGCTCCACGTGTTCAACGGGCCTTTCGTCGGCCTGGCCGACAGGTCCGTATTGACCCACGTGCCGATGTCGCCGGCGCTGTTGATGAAGTTGTACGACGCGCCGGGCGGCGCCGTGACGAGCGCGAGCGTCACGGTTTCCTCGAGGTTGTCGACCTTGGGGCTCCAGATTGGCGTGGGCGACGACGCGTTCATGGTTTCACAGATACCGCCGCCGTGGACGTGCATGACGTGATCGCGATTGGCGGGGTCGATGGCGACGCTTTCCACCCAGCCGGCGCAGCCATCCGAGGCAGTGCCCGTATGCGGCATGCCTGCCTCGATTTCGCGCCACGTGCTGCCGCCGTCGTCGGACAGCTGGATGGTCTTGCTGGTGTCGCTCCAGCCGGTCATGCCCAGTGCGATTCGGGCGGACGAGCCCAGACCGGAGACGGACAGGCCGCCAAAGCCGTTGCTGTTGGAACTATTGAGGAGCGTCCAGTTGCCGTCGTTGCTGCCGCCGAACCTGTAAAGATAGCTCGGTCCGCCGATGCCCTGGCCGACGCCCGCGTTGAACACCACGTAGAAGTTGCCGTCGGACGTGCGCACGACGTGCGGGATGTAGTAGCCGGACACCGTCGGCGGGACGGGCACCGGGGTCCACGAGAAGCCGCCGTTGGTGGACTTGTACAGCGTCGACGTCAGGCCCGCCGCGTTGGCATAGTCCGGGGCGACGGTGGCCCACATGATCCAGGTCGGCTGGCCGCTACCCTTGCCCGACGTATCGAAGATCACCTGTTCGACGCCGATCGGGGAATTGCCGCCGCCGATCGTGGTGGTGGACAGACCCGTGACCTGCGCCCACGTGCGGCCCGAATCGGTACTCTTCCACAGGCCGGCCGTGCGCGATCCGTAGAACAGCGTCGACGGATGGTTGGGGTCCACCTGCAGGCGCTCGCCGGTGGCCCGGCCGTTGTCGTTGCCGCCCACCGGGAACGGCAGATCGTAGTGCGTCCAGCTGTTGCCACGATCGCTGGAGATGTAGATGCGGCCGTTGTGACCCTGCGTCACGGTAATGCCGGCCATCATGTAGACGAGCTGATCGTCGTTCGGGTCGAGCGCGAGGCTTTCGACGCCGTGGAAATCACCTTCCCCTGCGCCGAAACCGATGCCGTCGGTGATAGGCGTCCACGTCGAGCTGGTCGCATTCCAGCGGTACGCGCCGCCGACGTCGGTGCGTGCGTACAGCAGGCTCGCGTTGGTCGGATGATAGATCAGGCCGGTGACGTAGCCGCCCCCGCCCCACTTGACGCTGGTCCAGCTGGCCGCCGGCAGGTTGCTGCCGCTGCCGTTTCCGCCGGTCTGGTCACGCTTGGCGGCGGCATTGGCACCCAGGCTGGACGCGCCTGTCGCGCTGTCGGATCCCCCACCGCAGCCCCATAACGTACACGCCATCGCCGCCACGGCGATCCATCGTTGAGAAAACATAGTCATCCGAAAAGTCCTTAAAGGAAGAGGTCCATCGCAGGGCCCGCCACCGGGCCCAGCGCAATCAATTCGCCATGAGCGATGCAATCTGCGCAGCGTCGAGCGCACCGCGATAGATGCGGAAATCGTCGATCAGGCCGTTGAACGTGGCGTCGGCACTGTATTGCGATTTGCCCAGCCAGTTCTGCGTGGTACCGCCAAGGCGGAACGGCGCCTGGAACATCGCCGTGTTGGTGCTGACGGGCGTGCCGTCCACGTAGATCGTGCCGGTCGACCCCGACAGCGTGACGGCCACATGCACCCATCGCTTGGTCGGCAACTCGGCGGGGGCGTCGACGATCTGTTCCGGAGGGCCGTCGCCGGGGCCGTTGGCCGTCATCGCGAAGCGCATGCCGGCCCAGCCGTTGCGCGACTGCCCGCGCGGCGTGAACATCATGTAGCGATGGAAGCCCGTGCCGAAGTCGAACAGGCGTACCCACGTCTGCGAGCCGTTCCAGAATACCCAGCTGGCGATGGTGAAGTCCGACACATCGGTCAGCACATCGTCGGGCAACGCCACATACGCGCCCGAGCCATTGAGCGAGACCGCGTTGCCGTTGCGCCCCGCTGCCCACGTTGCGCCGTTGAGCGTGCCATTGCGCCCGTTGCCCGAACGATCGGCGGCCGTGATGCCGCTGCCTTCATCGAAAGTGAGGTGCGCAAGCAGCTGCTGCGCCGTGATCACTTTCACTTCGTTGGAGTGCGCCGATTCGCCCGCAATCGTTTGCGCCGTCACGACATAAAAATACGTCCCGGCACCGGCTGGCATGTCGGTATAGGTCAGCAGATCGGTGACCCCGCTCCGGATGGTGCTGTACGGTCCGCCGGCAATGGTCGCGCGCTTGACGTTGTAGCTCGTGGCATCGCTGCTGCCCCACCACGACAGCACCACCTTGCCCGCGCTGGCGTAGCCGGTCAGGCCGGTCGGCGTGGCGGCAGCGGGGCCGGGGTCGAGCGTGCAGGTGAGCGTGCCGTAGCCGAGCTGGTCGAAGCCGCCGCTGTTGGGGCCGTAGTTGCCGCCGCCGCCTTCCGGCGCCACGAGTTCGGCTGCGCGCTTGGTGTAAGGCGCCGCCAGGCCTTTGCGGTTGATGTAATGGTTGGCCACCAGCGCCCAGCAGGGCCGTCCCAGCGCGCCGCCTTGCCCGCCGGCGGCGAACTGCGTCTGGATGACGCCGGCGCTGTTCTGATACGTGACGAAAGGCACCGTGTAGAACGCGCCGTCTGCCTGCTTCAGGTTGGCCTTGGCCACGTATTCGGCGCCCGCCAGAAAGCGGTTGTTGTCGTAGCCGTACAGGTCGATGCCCTGATTCCACGCCATTTCGCAAATGGCGCCCGTCAATGCAATGCCCAGCACACTGTGCCCCTGGTCCCGGCCGGCTTCCTGCCATTGCCCGAGGTTGCCGGGGTGCATGTAGTACACGGCTTGCCGGATACAGCCGTTACTGCCGCCGGTCTTGAAATGGGTGACGGCCTCGTCGACGAGCCCGGCATCGTCGCACAGCACGCCGATGGCCAGGACGCACGCGACATTGGCCAGTCCCCAGTTGGCCCAGTAGTGCGTGTCCATCGCGGTGTCGATACGGGTCAGGAAAGCATGGCTGACCGGGTAGAAGACATTGCGCATCATCGTCTGAAACGCGGCGAGGCCGGCCGGGCTCCAGCCGCTGTAGCTGCGCATGATTTCGGCTACGTTGGCGAACTCGTAGCCATAGATGCCGGCGGCGAGTGCCACGTCGCTGCCGCCGAGCGTCGTCAGCGTCGAGGCCCATCGGTCCAGATACGCCACTGCCTTGTCGGCGTAGCGCTTGTCGTCCGACACCTTCCAGCGCAGCGCGTCGCCATAAGCGCAGGCGATGTCGTTGTAGAGGGCGCCGTAGTTCTGACCATGCGTCGGATCGTTGCCACGATAGATGCCGACCTGCGGGTTAGGCTCGTTCGTCAGGCGCGTGTGACCGTTGGCAACGAGCACGTTCCAGCTGTCGATCCACGGGGAAGCTTGCGCGCCGACTTTCGCGCGCATGCGTTCGAAATCCGCGTCGGTATGCAGCAAGCCAGGATGCACGAAGGTGCGGGTTTGGGCAGTGCCTGCCGACGTCGCACCTGCGTCGATACCGTCCGAAGCCGGGGCCACTGCGGACGCTTGGCCGCCGTTGTTTGCCGATGCACGCTCACCGCCTGTCACCGCGTTCCCGCCGTCACCGCCGCATCCGGCCAGAAGCGTTGCACCGAGCCCCATCACGAAATGGCGTCGGGCAAGATTGTCGATGTCGCCGAGTGCGACGACTTCCTCGGACAGCATCGTCGATGCTCCCTTGTCTCGCATGTCTGGATCCCCTGTTTTTAGCTATCGTCAACGCACTAAAATGTACTATCCGTTCCGTATTCATCCGGAACGGGGTGCATTCTATCCAGTGTGATAGGGATCCAATCAAGCGAAAAATAACAAATTCACCGATGACACGCACTTGTCACATCGGTGATGCAGGGAGCGAGGAATGCGCGAAGCGGTCGGGTACAGCCGCAGAACCGAGCAAAGGTCGTCATCGCTTGCGAGGTACGAATGTCGCTTCATCGGCCGACACCGACGCGAAACCTGAAAACTTACACGGAATCCAGTCCATTTCCATTCGTGCTACGAAATAAAATCGTCACTGACCATGATGTCGCGAAAAGCGGCGCCAACTCCTCCCCCTGCAGTGCCGGCACCGCCTCCCTACCGTTCCAAAACCCGCTCCACCAACCTCACGAAATAACTCGCCCCCACCGGCAGCAACGCATCGTTGAAGTCGTAACTGGCGTTGTGCAGCAGGCAAGGCCCGCCGCCATGCCCATGCAAACGATGATCTCCCACGCCATTCCCGAGAAACGCATAACAACCCGGCTTCTCGCGCAGCATGAACGAGAAATCCTCCGCCGCCATGGTCGGATCGACGGCTGCGTTCACATGCGCGTCGCCCACCAGCTCACGCATCACCGCCACCGCCACCGCCGTCTGCTCGGCGTCGTTCACGGTGGCCGGATACTGGCGCTGGAAATCCACCTCGCTGTCGCAATCGAAGGCTGCGGCCGTCGCGGCCACCACGGCGCGCATGCGCGTCTCGATCAGGTCGAGCGTCGCATCGGAGAAGGTCCGCACCGTGCAGCCAAGCCACGCATCGGTCGGCACCACGTTCATCGCCTCGCCCGCATGCACCTGCGTGACCGACAGCACCGCGCCGTCGATCGGATTTCGGTTGCGCGTGACGATACCCTGCAGCGCATTCAGCACCTGGCCCGCCGCGAACACCGGATCGCGGCCCAGGTGCGGCATGGCCGCGTGGCAGCCGGCACCGCGCAGGTCGATCCGGAACAGGCTGGTCGAGGCCATCAGCGGCCCCGGTCGCACCGCGAAATCGCCAGCCGCGATGCCGGGCCAGTTGTGCAGCCCGAACACGGCATCCACCGGAAAACGCTCGAACAGGCCGTCGTCGATCA
Source organism: Burkholderia sp. MSMB1835 (assembly GCF_001526365.1). NCBI lineage: Bacteria > Pseudomonadati > Pseudomonadota > Betaproteobacteria > Burkholderiales > Burkholderiaceae > Burkholderia > Burkholderia sp. MSMB1835. The sequence continues at coordinate 152,974 of NZ_LOYP01000052.1, read as the reverse complement.
TTGCGCGCGCGCCGCCGCCCGCTTCCTCGGCCGGCTGGAAGAACAACTGCACGGTGCCGTCGAACTCGCCATGCCGCGCCAGGTGGCGCGCGGCCCCCAGCAGCATCGCGGTGTGCCCGTCGTGGCCGCACGCGTGCATCGCGCCGGGCACCGTCGAACGATGCGCGAAGGTATTGGCCTCCTGCACGGGCAGCGCATCCATGTCGGCGCGCAGGCCGATCGCACGCGGGCTGCTGCCGCGCTTCAAGGTGCCGACCACGCCGGTGCGGCCGACGCCGCGCGTGACGGCATAGCCCCATTGCTCGAGCCGCCCCGCAACGAGTTCGGCGGTGCGGAACACGTCGAAGCCCACCTCGGGATGGGCGTGAATATCGCGGCGTATCGCCGTCAGTTCGTCTGCGTGCGCGACGATGGAATCGATCAGTTTCATGCGGAGGGAAGCGCTTTTGTCGTCGTCGCGACACGGCGGCGGGCCGGTCCATGCCGGTCGCCGCCGCGCCGCGACGCATCATCAGATATGGAACAGTTGCGCCACCAGGGTCGCGCCGATGAAGGTGCCGGCATTGGCCACGAAGGACACCAGCACGATGCGCCAGCCGAGCCGGCGGAAAGCCGGGATGTCCTTGGCGATCGACAGTCCCGCGAATACCAGCATCGGCGTGGTCACGCCGAGGAAATCGTTGTGCGAGCTGAGCGCGGCGATCTGCGAAGCCCACGGGCACCACGGCGAGGTCAGGAACATCGCCACCACCGATACCCAGCAGACCGCCGGAATCCGTCGCCCCGTCACACGCGCCAGCGCATCCCCGACGATCGTCGCGCACACCATGATCGCGATTCCCGGCAGTCCCGCGAGCGGCGTGGTGCCGTGGGCGATCCAGTCGCACACCAGCGCCATCGCGGCCGTCACGATCCAGGCCAGCAGCTTGCCGCCGTAGCCGAGCGCCGGCGCCTCGGTCCGCACGTCGCCCAGCGACGGGCTGGCCGCCTCGGGCTGCGCCGAGGCCCTGGTGGTGCGGCCGATCAACGGCTCCAGCACGCGATAGCCCCAGACCGCGAGCGGCAGCGAGATGAACAGCGTGAAGTAGGTACCGATGGTGGTGGTGATCAAATTGCTGGCCGCGGCGAACGCGAGCACCGATTTCGCCGTCTCCGGGTCCTGCTGCGCGGCGATCGCGCCCGAGGCGGCCGCCATCATGCTGCCCGAGCCGACGCCGGAGCCCATCGCCAGCGCGAGCGGATCGAAGATGCCGAGGCTGCTCACGAAACCCGCGAACACGGCGATGAACACTGCACCGAACACGGTGCCGGTCAGGTACTCGGCCAGCACGCCGCGGCCCTCAGCCGAATCCATGCCGTACTTCTCGCCGATGATCGCCAGGCTCGGCTCGCGGCCCACCGAGAAGGTCGCGCCGATCGCCTCGCGTTTGATGCCGAGCAGCAACGCGAGCGGCAGGCCGAGCAGGATGGTGCCGACGAAGTGGCCGAATTCCTGGAAGGCCAGCGCCCAGCCCGCCGACGCCAGCTTGGGCAGCGCGCTGCCCACCATCAGCCCGAGCTTGGAGACGAACAGCAGCAGCGCCGGCTGCAGGATCGCGGCCGCGAAGAATTGGTCGGGCACGCTCAGGCGCGCACTGCCGTTCCAGCGCGCGCTGGCCAGCCCTACCGCCGCGCCGAGCAGCAGCGCCCAGATCATCGGCAGCAGCACGACCTTGCCCGGCCCGAGCTTGAACGTGAACGAGCCGATCCATTCGGCGACCAGCAGGATGCCGGCCGCGTATAGCAGAACCTTGGCGGTAGCCGCGCCGCCCAGTTCGCGGCGCTCGATACCCAGTGCGTGTTCCATGACGAGTCTCCCCTTGAAGCCCGGCTGCCGTCGAATGCGGGCCGGTGGTTACAGATAACCGAACGCGGTGGGCGGCGCTTCGGCCGTCTCGACCCACACGCTCTTGGTCTGCGTGTATTCGTACAGCGCCTCGACCCCGCTCGAGCGGCCGTAGCCGCTCATGCCGTAGCCGCCGAACGGCGATGCCACGTTGATGGTCTTGTAACCGTTGACCCAGAAGGTGCCGGCCTTCACCTGCGCGGCCACACGATGCGCGCGCGCCACGTCGGTGGTCCACGCCGCGCCGGCCAGGCCGAAGTCGGTGTCGTTGGCGATCGCGATCGCCTCATCCTCGGTGTCGAACGGGATGGCGGCCACCACCGGCCCGAAGATTTCGGTGCGCGCCACATCCATCGCGTTCGACACGCCGGCCAGCACGGTGGGCGCCACGAAGTAGCCGCCGATGCCCTCCGCGACGCGCCCGGGCGAGCCGCTGGCGAGCGTGGCGCCCGCCGCAACGCCGCTCTCGATCATCGACATCACGTGGTCGTACTGCTTGCGATTGTTGATCGGGCCCACCTCGGTCGCCTCGTCGAGCGGCGCGCCGACACGGATCTTCTTCGCCCCGGCCGCCACCATCGCGACGAACTCGTCGTAGACGGCGCGCTGCACCAGCAGACGCGAGCCGGCCACGCAGCTCTGGCCCGCGCCGGCGAAGATCGCCGCCTGGGCAGTCAGCGCGGCGCGCTTGAGGTCGGCATCGGCGAACACGATATTGGCCGACTTGCCGCCCAACTCCAGCACGCACGGCAGCACGCGGCGCGCGGCGGCCTCGGCGATGCGCGCGCCGGTGGCCGGCGAACCGACGAACACCACCTTGCCGACCACGCGATGCGCGATCGCGGCCTGCCCGACGGTGTGACCGAAACCGGCCAGCACGTTGACCAGGCCGCGCGGCAGCCCGGCCCGCTCGCCGAGCCTGGCGACCGCCAGCGACGTGAAGGGCGTCAGTTCCGAGGGCTTGAGCAGCACGCCGTTGCCCATCGCCACCGCGGGCGCCACCTGCCACCCGCAGGTAAACACAGGCGCGTTCCAGGGCGTGATCTGCAGCACCACGCCGGCCGGCTCGCGGCGCGTGTAATTGAGGTGCGAGGTCGGCACCGGGATCACGCTGCCGTAGAACTTGTCGGTCCAGCCCGCGTAGTACTCGAACATCTCGGCGACCTTGCCCACCTCGCCCCGGCAGTCGCGGATCGGCTTGCCCGAGCCCAGCGCCTCCAGCCGCGCGATCGCCTCGGCCTCGGCGCGGATCGCGCGCGCCACCTCCTGCATCACGCGGCCGCGCGCGGCATGCGTGAGCGCCCACCATTCGCGCTGCGCGCGGCGCGCGCTTTCGGCCGCGTGGTCGATCGCGGCTGCGCCGGCGTCGCGATAGGCGAGCGTGGCCTCGCCCGTCGCCGCATCGTAAAGCTGGATCGTGTCGCCCCGGCCGGCGACGAGCTCGCCGTCGACATACGAGCCGATCGTGACGGCACCGGGGAAGAAATGCGCGAAGGCGGCAAGCAACTGGTCTGCGTGCTGGGTCATGTCAGGTGTCCGTGTATGTGAGTCGAGCGGGATCGCGGCGCGGGCTGCCGGGCCTCACGCCGGGTCGAGGAAGTCGACGATGCGGTTGAAGTCCTCGCCGTCGGCGACGGATCCCTCGCTGGCGGCCCACACGCGCGCCGCCTCGCGCGCCACCGGCGCGACGCTGTCGAACTGGTCGAGCAGGCCCAGCGCGAGCCGCACGTCCTTGCGCATCAACTTCATCGTGAAACCGGAATCGAACTTGCCGTTGAAGATCCAGGTCGGGTAGTTCGTCAGCGTCGCGCTGTTGCGGCCGGAGCCGCCGTTGAGCGCCTCGACCAGCTTTTCCGGATCGACGCCGGCCGCGCGCGCGGTGCGCACCGCCTCGCTGGCGGCCAGCAGGTGCACGCCGGTCAGCAGGTTGTTGAGCAGCTTGGTGACGTGACCGGCGCCCACCGGGCCCACATGAACGCGCTTGGCGCTGATCGTCGCGAGAATCGGCTCGATGGCGGCGATATCGCTGTCCGAGCCGCCGAGCACCATGGTCATGGTGGCGGTAGCCGCGCCTTTCGGGCCGCCGCTCACCGGGCCGTCGACGAACCCAATGCCGCGCTCGGCCAAGGCCGCCGCCACGCGCCGCGTGCTGTCCGGATCGGCCGTGGTGGTGTCGATCACGATGGTGCCCGGTTTCGCGTGCTCGAGCACGCCGCCCGCGCCCAGCACCACCGCCTCGACCACCGCCGAGGTCGGCAGCGACAGCAACAGCACGTCGGCGTCGCGCGCAATCTCGGCCACCGAATCGCGCGCCGACAGCACCGCCTGTCCGGCCAGCGCGAGCGCCACGCCGGGCGCCGCGTCATAGCCGAGCACCGTGTAGTCGCCGCGCCGCAGCGAACCCGCCATGCCGCGCCCCATGTTGCCCAGACCGATCACGCCCACCGTTTTCATCCGACGACTCCCGATAGCTGTTGGTTCGAGGCCGGCGCGCCAGCTTGCGCCTACCTTGCATGGCTACGATGTTCGGTCCAGCGATCCGTATAATCAATCAACGCCAATATTGAGATTGTTCTCTTTTTTAGAACACCAGAATCCATGAGCGATACCCTTACCGACAGTCGGATCGTCTATTTCTACGAGGCCGTGCGTTGCGGCACGATCCGCGCCGCGGCCGACTGGCTCGACGTGGCCCCCTCGGCCGTGAGCCGCCAGATCGGGCTGCTGGAGAAGGAGCTCGACGCCACGCTGATGGAGCGCCACGCGCGCGGCGTGACGCCCACCGAGGCGGGACGCTGCGTGATCGAGTATTTCCGCGAGCAGCTCGCGCACCGCGACGACCTGATCTCGCGTCTGCAGGAGCTGCGCGGGCTCAAGACCGGCCAGGTCAGCCTGGTGCTCGGCGAGGGCTTTGTCTCGGATCTACTGGCCGGGCCAATGCAGCAGTTCTGCCGGCAGTTCCCCGGGATCCGCGTCAACCTCGACGTGGGCAGCACCAACGACGTGATCCGCAAGATCTCGAACGACGAGGGCGAGATCGGCCTGGTGTACAACCCGCCCGCCGAGCCCAAGCTGGTGTCGCGCGCCTCGAAGCGGCAGCCGATGATGGCGATCGTCGGCCCCGATTTCCCGCGCCGCAGCCACAAGGTGCTGACGGTGCAGCAGCTCGCCACCTACCCGCTGGCGGCCACTCACCCGTCGTACGGCACACGACAGATGATGGAGGCCGTGGAATACGCCGAGCGCGTGCGGCTCGCGCCGATCATCACCACCAATTCGTTCGCGATCCTGAAGGAGTTCGTGAAATCGGGGCTCGGCATCTCGGTGATGCCGGCCTTCGCGGTGACCGCCGAACTGCAGGCCAAGGAGCTGTTCGCGATCGAGATCGCGCATCCGATCCTCGAGAACGCCGAGGCGCACATGGTCACGCGCGTGGGCCGCAAGCTTTCGGTTGCCGCCAACAAGATGCTGCAGATGATGACGGGGCAGATGCGGGCGTTCCGGTAGGGGGTTCTGGCCTGACTCGTGATTCTGCCTGCGACGCGAGGCTTCGGTCAGCGGCCTGCAACGGTCATCGAAGAAAAGGGAACGCTGCACGCCCGTGCCCTCATGGGCACATAACCAAAGCCAAACGCCCTCACGCATCCGCATCCGGAATCCGCGCCGACTGAATCACCACCAGCGTATCGCCCGCCTCGATCCTGCACGGCGGATCCTCGTAAAACGAATGGATCTTCCCGCAGCGGTCGAGCCCGACCACGATCGCGCCCGGCACGACGTTCGTCATGCAGCCGATTTCATGCGGCAACGCCTCGCGCTCCAGCAGCGTCGCGCGACCGCGCGTCGACAGCATGTCGTTCACGAACGGCACGATGTAGCGGCTATGGACCGCGTCCGCCAGCAACAGCGCGCCGATCTTCGTCGACGACACGATCACGTCCGCGCCGGCCTGCCGCAGTTGCCGCTGGTACAGGTTCTCCTGGATCCGCACGACGATCTTCGTATCGGGCGCGATGCTGCGCACCGACAGCGTCAGCAGGATCGCGGTCGGATCGTCGGTCACTGAAATGATCACGGCCTTCGCCGCGCGCACCTGCGCCTGCTGCAGCAGATCCTCGTGCGCCGGATCGCCGAGCAATCCCGTCACGCCGAGCGACGTCGCCGCCTCGAGGGCCTGCTGTTGCGAATCGATCACGATGATCGTGGCCGGATCGACGCCGCTCTCCAGCAACTCGCGCACCGCGATCGACCCCGACAGGCCGTAACCGCACACGACGATGTGATCGGACAGTTGCTTCTGCAGGCGTTTCATGCGGAATTCCTCGACGACGCGCTGGATCACGAACTGATACGCCGTGCCCAGGAAAATGAACCAGATGCCGATGCGGATCGGCACGATGAAGAACGCATCGAGCAGGCGCGCCCGCGCCGTGACGGGCACGATATCGCCGTAGCCGACCGTCGCGACCGTGACCATCGTGAAGTACACGAGATCGGCCACGGTCATCGGCGTGCTCTTGGTCGAATCGCGCAGGCCGTCGCGATCGAGATACAGCACGAGAAACGCAAGCGTGCACAACAGCACGACCGCGCCGAGGCGGAACAGCAGCGTGCGCCGCGGCGACGTCGCGGGGCGCGTGAACAGCGTGCGCGCGCGCGGCGCCTGCCACGGATCGCGGGCGCGACGCAGACGCAGGCGCAACGAGCGGCGCTGATCGGATGGCGTTGCCAACGGGAAATCTCCTGAAGGATGCGGGCTCGATTCTACGACGGGAACGCGTGCGCGCGGCCGGTCACAGCATGCTGCGCGGCCGCACCATCGTCCCGTCGACGAAACGCCGCGCGCGAAACGCCGACAGGTCGAGCGACGGCGCGCCCGTGTCGATCCATTCGGCGAGCAGCCGGCCGACGATCGGCCCCATCGCGAAACCGTGCCCGCAGAACCCGGTCGCAATCGCGAGCCCCGTCGGCGTGCCGGGCGCATCGATCACCGGAATGCCGTCGGGCAGCACGTCGATCAGGCCGGCCCATGCCTCGACGATCTGCGCGTCCTTCAGCGCGGGAAAGATCGCCTTGAGCTTCGCGAGCGCGCGCGGCGCATGCGCGCGATTCGGCTGGGGCTGCGGATCGCGCGGCTCGATCGGCCCGGTCGAGCCGTCGATGCGTGCGAGCACGTCGCGCCAGGCGGACGCACCCAGATGCAGCCGGAACTTGTCGCGTTGCGACCAGAATTCCGGCCAGAAGAGACTCAAGCCGCGCAGATGGCCGAGCGTCAGGTCGACGTCGACCTGCATGTCGTCGGCGAGATTGATCGCGCCGTTCTTGCGCTGCCGGATGCCGAGACCATGGCCCCACACCGTCGCCGCGGACACCGGCGGGACCACGTTGGTACGCATGCAGGTGCCGCGCACGGCCTGTTGCGGCAGCCGGATGCCGACGCCGTCGAGCAGCCGGAAACTGGTCGCGCCGGCCGCGCAGATCACGCGACGCGTGCGGATCGTGCCGCGCTCGGTCGCGACGCCGACGACCGCGCCGCCGGCCGTCTCGATCGCGCTCACACCGCAGCCTTCGAAGAAACGCGCGCCGGCCTCGGTCGCGCGCGCCGCGAATGCGGCGGCCACGCGACGCGGCTCGGCCTGCCCGTCGGTTGCCGTATACAGGCCGCCGAGAGTACGCGCGTGCGTCGACAGCCCTTGCACGCGATCGTCGATCTGGGCGCGCGTCAGCGTGCGCGTGTCGAGCCCGTGCTCGCGCGCGACGGCGAGCCATGCCTGGAACGAGGCCCAGTCGTCTTCGTTGTCCGCCATGTAGAGGCAGCCGCCCTGCCGCCATTCGAGATCGAAGCCGAGCGCCTGCTCCAGGCCTTCCCATATCCGCATGCCGGCCATCATCAGCGGCACTTCGGCCGATTCGCGTCCCTGCTGTCGCACGAAGCCCCACGCGCGCGTCGATTGCTGGCCGGCGATGCGCGACTTGTCGAGCACGACGGCTTTCAGGCCGCGCAGGCCGAGGTAGTAAGCAGCCGCGCAGCCCATGATGCCGGCGCCGGCGACGACGACGTCGGCTTCGGTCGGAAACGCCGTATCGGCGTGGCTCAATGCGTCGTGCAGCGGATAGGTGGTGGTCATTGTTTTCTGTCGGGTCGATGCATGCCCGGCAAAGCTTATCGTGGCGGCGACGTCACATGAAGCGATAAATTTCGAAAACCGTCATTCGGCCATCCCTTCGGGTCCATCATCGCATCGACGCCGCCGCGGTGGCGCGGCCTGCCGACGCCACGGCGCCGCAGCCGCATGTCGCACCGCGACGGTTGCGCTCGCTTGCGCGTCGATACCGGCAGCGGTGGAATTGTCGGCCGCTGCCGGTGCCTCGACACCCTGCGCCGTCGCGGAAATTCGATCCGTAGATGCGGGCTCGCCAAGCGCAACGCGAACCGTTGCGTCGACAAGGCTCGACGCCCGATGCGATCGTTGCCCGCCCAGCCGGATTCCTTATCGATCAGGATTGCGAATTTAATGGCGGACAATACCCGATCGATGCCGCAGCCGTTCGTGCCTGACCGGCTCCGGCGGCTGTTGTCCGCCGGACGAGACGACGGCACGCCGTTCACGTCTATGCACGATGTAGCGCGAACGCGCAATCGATGCGTGTCGGTTCGACGGCGTCGACGGCGACATGTCGAGCGCCCGACAACCACGCGGCCATTCATTCAGTCAGGACTTCGCGGCCTGCCCGGGGAGCCGCCGCCACGCCGGCGTCCTCAGTGCGAATAGCGCGTTTGCGTGCCTGCGGTGCGGTCGAACGGCTGGAGCCTCGCCAGCTGCTCGATCGACATCGTGACGACTTCCAGAACATGTCGCGCGATTTCGTCGTCGGCCATGCCCGCGTTGATGTACCGCTCGATGCTCATCGTGCGGGGCGGATAGCTGCCGGCTTCGTCGTCGACGATGTCGATCCTGGCCGTACGCTGCTCGGGCGACAGCATGATCTGGACGGTTTTGCCGTGAACGACGGTCTGCATGCACAAAGTGGACATTCGCAGTCTCCGATTGCGTTGGCTTCGGACGATCGATACCTCACAACAGGAGTCGTCAATCTACAAATTTCCGCACGCATTCGCAACATTCAGACACGAATTCCCCGTCGTTCGGGCGCAGCACCGCCGGTCGACCCGATGCCCGCATTGCACGGGCATGCGCTGCGCTACGCATAGCGGCTCAGCCATTCTTCGGAGAATTGTCTCGCGTACGCGACCGCTTCGGCTTCGGTGTCGAATTCGCCCAGCTTGCGGAACGCAGCCTCACGGCTGAAACCCACCTTCGTGACCTCGACCTGCGCGGCGTATTTGCCCGTCTCCGTCACGCGCGGCTCGCAGTTCATTTCGTATCCGCGCATCAAGAATTTCTTCTGCATCGGTTCAACACGTTTTTGAAACGGCGGAATCGTAGCACGCAGCTGCGCCGACCTGAAAAGTGTATCCGCGTCGGTCTCACTAGAGGAAACCGTCGATGGATCGCACTCCCGGAACTGCGACGATCCGTCGTGCGATACCCTGAAAAAATGGGGTGGAAACGTCGGTCCGGCGCGTCCGCGCCCTGCGTTGGTGCATCGTGCGGCGATTACCTGCCGCCTCGTGTGGAATCGCATCGCGGCCGACCGGAATGCGGACCGGAAGATGTCGAACTCGCCATCACCGGCACGCGCCGCGTCAAGCCGGGCGTAACTTCGTGACACACCTTTCACACAAACGCACCTTTCACGACACTGAATGACGACCATTTTGCGGTAAAGTTATCTTTTCCGTGCGTGGCCGGTCGGCTCGCCATTGGACGTCATGAAGACTGTCCGCCGAGACTGCCGCAAGGCGTCGTTCTGAACGTCACGATCCGTTCCCGTAGCATGACCACTGAAGCAATCACCACGGATTCCCTCGCGGTTGCCGAGCGCGTGCGCGAGCTGATGACCCGCAACGGCATCGGCAAGCGCCAGCAGACCACCGAGCTGTGCCGCATCCTCGATCTGAGTTTCTCGCAAGGCCACCGCAAACTGCGCGGCAGCAGCCCCTGGACGCTCGCGCAGATCAAGAAAGTCGCCGAAGCGTACGGCGAACCGGCCGCGCAGTTGTTCGGCGCGCAAACGCTCGACCCCGGCATGGTCGGCGCCTATTCCCAGGAAGCCGTCCTGTATGCGGGCGTCGCCGAGATACCGTGCACCGCCTGGATCGGCGCGCCGCTCGAAGCCGGTGCGCGCCCCGAGTTCGTCGCGTACGAACAGAACGGCCGCTGGCGCGTGCTGCGCCATACCGGCGTGCTGTACCAGAACGCGTACGACGTGCACAAGATCGAGATCTACCCGCGCCGCGCGGAGAGCGACAAGCTCGTCGTCGCGGTGGTCGATCCCGATCGCGTCAGCGCGACCGAGCTGTGCCGCTATCTCGAACGGCAGGGTTTCGCGACGGCCGCGTTCGACGGGCTCGCCGCATTCGTCGACGCGCTGCAGGGCCAGGCCTTCGACGCGGTCCTGACCGAATGGCTGTTCGACGACGGGACGGCCGCGACCGCGATCAAGGCCGTGCGCACGTCCGACAATCCGGGCGCGCCGATTTTCGTGCTGACGGGCGACCTGCTCACCGGCCGCGCGAGCGAAGCCGACATCAGCGAAGTGATCCGCGCGTTCGACGTGGTGTGCTACGAAAAACCCGCACGCATGGCGATCCTCAGCGCCGATCTCGCGAAGCGCCTCGCGCGCGGCTGACCTCCGCCGGGCCGGCCGCCCGTCGAATGGCCAACGCACGCGCGGCGCCGCGGGCATGAACCGGTTCCTCAGTACAATAGCCGCACCCGTTCACGCGCATGCCGGCATCCGCCGCCCGACTCCATGGCCCGCCTCATCCCCGACGACTGGAAAAGCCTCGCCGCGACCGGCGCGGCCGAACGCGAGCGCGAAACGCTCGCCGCGCTCGAACACGCGCTGCCCGACAGCTACACCGTGTATCACGGCGTCCACTGGACGCGCGCCGACCAGGCGTTCTCGGTGTTCGGCGAAGCCGCGTTCGTCGTCGTGAGTCCGGCCGGCCGCGTGCTGCTGATCGAGCAGAAGGCCGGCTTCCTGCGCGAAACCCCGAAAGGGCTCGTGAAGGTCTACCTGCAGAAGGAACGCAATGTCCCGATCCAGCTCGCGCGCACGCAGGAGACGCTGCACCGGCGCTTGACGGCCGCGCTCGGCGCGGGCGTCTACGGCGTCGAGGCGCTGCTGTACTGCCCCGACTATTCGATCCGCGACGCGTCGATCGCCGGCGTCGCACCCGAGCGCATCGTCGACGCGTCGCGCAAGGCGCAGCTCGCGCACGTGATCCTGCAGATCCTGCCCGAGGACGACGCGCCCTTTCCGAACGCGCCGAAGCTCCACCATTTCCTCGCGGACGAGCTCGCGCTCACGCCCGACACGAGCGCGCTCGTCGGACAGGCCGGCACGCTCGTCACCCGGCTGTCCGGCGGGCTCGCCGCATGGGCGCGCGAGCTCGCGTTCACGCCGTTCCGGCTGCGCGTCACCGGCACCGCGGGTTCGGGCAAGACACAACTCGCGGTGCAGGTGATGCGCGATGCGGTCGCGGCCGGCCAGCGCGTGCTCTACGTATGCTTCAACCGGCCGCTCGCCGACTACATCGCGCGCATCGCGCCGCCCGGCGCGAAGATCGCGAACTACCACCAGCTGTGCGACTGGGTCGCGCGCGACGGCGGCTATACGCCCGACTTCCAGGTGCCCGGCGAATTCGAACGGCTCGAGGCGCGCTTCGCGCACACGCCGATTCCCGAACGCTGGCGCTTCGACGTGCTGGTCGTCGACGAAGGGCAGGATTTCCACGCGCCGTGGGCGGCCGCGCTGGAGCGCCTGCTCGCGCCGGACGGCGCATGGTGGTGGCTGGAAGATCCGCTGCAGAACCTGTACATGCGCGAACCCGTCGCGCTGCCCGGCTGGGTCACGCTGAAGGCGCTCACCAATTACCGCAGCCCGCGCGACCTGCTCGAATTCGTGCGCGACGTCGTCGGCCGGGCCGAGCCGCTCGCGGCCGAATTGCGCTCGGGCAGCCCGTTCGACGGCTCCGATCCGTCGGTGTCGGCATACGGGGAAGACGGCGCGTCGGGCGACGCGCTGGCGCAAGCCTGCATCGACGCGACCAAGCGTGCGATCACGCAGGCGCTGTCGCTCGGCTTTCGCAAGCAGGACATCGCGGTGCTGTCGTACCGCGGCCGCGAAGGCTCGGTGCTGGCATCCCTCGACCAGCTCGGCCCGCACCGGATCAAGCGCTTCACCGGCAAGTACGACCTGTTCGGCAACCCCGAGTATCGCGACGGCGACGTGCTGCTCGATTCGATCTACCGTTTCAAGGGCCAGTCGGCGCCGTGCGTGATCCTCACCGAAGTCGATTTCGACACGCTCGACGCGCGCGCCGCGCGCAAGCTGTTCGTCGGCGCGACGCGCGCGACGATGAAGCTGCTGATCGTCGCGTCGTCGCGCGCGGCCGCGCAACTCGCGGCCGGTTGATACGACGGGCGGTGCACGTGCCTGTCACGGCGCCGCCGTCATTTCGCTTCAAGCGACCCGAAACGCCCCCACCGTGCGACGCAGCCCATCCGCCTGCTCCTCGAGCGACGCGGCAGCCGCAGCCGCCTGCTCGACCAGCGCCGCGTTCTGCTGCGACACCTGATCCATCTGCGACACCGCGCGGTTCACCTGCTCGATCCCGTCGCGCTGCTCGCTCGATGCGGCCGCGATCTCCGTCATGATGCCCGTCACGCGCCCGATCGCCTGCTGGATGTCCTGCATCGTCGCGCCGGCCGTACCGACGAGCCGCGAGCCGGTCGCGACACGTTCGACCGATTCGCCGATCAGCGTGCGGATTTCCTTCGCCGCGGACGCCGAGCGTTGCGCCAGCGTGCGCACCTCGCCCGCGACCACCGCGAAGCCACGGCCCTGCTCGCCCGCGCGCGCGGCTTCGACCGCCGCATTCAGCGCGAGGATGTTGGTCTGGAACGCGATGCCTTCGATCGTGCCGATGATGTCGGCGACCTTCTGCGAACTCCGGTCGATCTCGTTCATCGTGCCGATCACCTCGCCGACGACCGTCGCGCCGCGCGTCGCGATCTCGCTCGCGCTGTCCGCGCAGGCCTGCGCCTCGAGCGCGTGATCGGCGTTCTGCTTCACGGTCGCCGTCAATTGCTCCATGCTCGCGGCCGTCTGCTGCAGCGCCGACGCCTGCTCCTCGGTGCGCTGCGACAGGTCGGTGTTGCCGGCCGCGATCTGGTGCGTCGCCGTCGAAATCGCTTCGGAACCCTGGCTCACCTGGCGCACCGTATCCGCGAGGCTGCGCTGCATGCCGGTCACGCCCTTGACCAGTTCGGCCATCTCGTCGCGCGACGACCAATGCACTTCCGACGTGAGGTCACCGTCCGACAGCCGACGGAAATGCGACAGCAGGCGATTCACCGGCTGCGTGATCGCGAAATGCAGGCCGATCGCGCACCCGAGGCACGCGGCCAGGCCAAATGCGATGCCCGCGATCGCGCCCGTGCGCATCCAGCCGTAATAGGTCTGCGCGGTGTCGTACACGTCCTTGCCGCGCGCGGCCTGGTACGCATCGAGCGCGTCGGTCGCCTGCGTGAGCGCGACCGACAGCGGCGGCGCGACCGTCATCAGCAACCGGTCGGCTTCGTCGCGCCGCCCTTCGCGAATCGCGTCGATCATCGGCTTCAACGCCTGTCCGATCAGCGCCTGGCGCGCGGCATCGAGGCGGCTCGCGAGCGGGCCCTCGTCGTCGCCGTGCGGCATCGCCGCGTAGGTGCGCCACGCCGTGTCCGCCTTCGCGAGATAGCCCTCGGCCTTCTTCACGAGATCGGGCACCTCCGGCGCTTCCGGATGCAGCAGCGCACGGTCGAGCGTCGTCCGCACGATCGTCAGATTCAGGCTCGCCGCGGACAGCGCGGTCTTCGCCGCGAGTTGCCGCGTATAGGCCTCGTCGAGGGCGCGGTTCGAGCTCTGCATGCCCGCGAGGCCGATCAGCCCCGACACGACGAGCAGCGCGGCGACGAGGCCGAGCGTGGAGAAAATCCGCGTACGGATCGAGAAACGGGAAAACAGGGCGTTCAGGTTCATGACGGCACGTGAGCGATGAAAAGTGCCGCGGCAATCGGTCCGCGGCAAGCTGTATTACGGTTTGCCTGCAAAAAACTTGAGTCCGTCCCTGCTTCGCGGCTGACCGCGATCAATTTTTCGGGCGGCAATTTCCTGTTACGACTGCAACATATCGAGGCTGGGCAGAAATTGACTAGGCAATCATCCATGGCTATATTTCGACTCAATTCCCTGCCATGGCAGATATTTCGATGACACCCCATACGCTCCTCACTTCTCCGTCCGCGTCCTCGGACGCGGCCCGCCGCAATGCGCCGACCGGGCTGATCGTCGCCGCGCTGCTGCTCGTGATGCTGCTGTCCGCGCTCGACCAGACGATCGTGTCGACCGCGCTGCCGACGATCGTCGGCGAACTCGGCGGGCTCGACCAGTTGTCGTGGGTCGTCACCGCGTACCTGCTGTCGTCGACCGCGGTGCTGCCCCTGTACGGCAAGCTCGGCGACCTGTACGGCCGCAAGATCGTGCTGCAGGGCGCGATCGTGCTGTTCCTCGCCGGCTCCGCGCTGTGCGGCGTCGCGCAGGACATGACGCAACTGATCGTGCTGCGCGCGCTGCAGGGGCTCGGCGGCGGCGGCCTGATGGTCGTCACGATGGCCGCGATCGGCGATCTGGTCCCGCCCGATCGCCGGGCGCGCTACCAGGGGATGTTCGGCGGCGTCTACGGCCTCGCGACGATCGTCGGCCCGCTGCTCGGCGGCTTCCTGGTCGAGCATCTTTCATGGCGCTGGATCTTCACGATCAACCTGCCGCTCGGTGTGCTCGCGCTCGCGGTGATCGGCATGGCGTTCCGGCCGCACACCGCGCACGTGAAGCACCGGATCGACTACATGGGCGCCGCGTTCCTCGCGACCGCCCTCACCTGCGTGATCCTGTTCACGAGCGAAGGCGGCTCGCTGCTGCCATGGACGTCGCCCCAGCTGTGGATGACGCTGGTGCTCGGCCTCGTCGCGATCGGCGGCTTCATTTACGAGGAGCGCATCGCGGCCGAGCCGATCATGCCGCTCGACCTGTTCCGCCATCGCACCTTCGTGCTGGTCAGCCTGATCGGCTTCGTGGTCGGCATCGCGCTGTTCGGCTCGGTCACCTTCATTCCGCTCTACCTGCAGGTCGTGAAGGGCTCGACGCCGTCGCAGGCCGGCATGCAGTTGCTGCCGATGATGGGCGGGATGCTCGTGACGTCGATCGTCAGCGGGCGGCTGATCTCGCGGTTCGGCTCGTACCGGCTGTTCCCGATCGGGGGGACGCTGATGGGCGGCGTCGCAATGGCGCTGCTGTCGACGCTGACGCTCGATACGCCGCTGCACACGATGTACGCGTACATGGCGCTGCTCGGGATCGGGCTCGGGATGGTGATGCCCGTGTTGACGCTCGCCGTGCAGAACACGGTCGAATTCCGGCACATGGGTGTGGCGACGTCGGGCGCGACGCTGTTCCGCTCGATCGGCGGCTCGCTCGGTGTCGCCGCATTCGGCGCGCTGTTTTCGCACGGGCTGCAGTCGCGGATGATGCACGCGCTGCCGGCCGGTACCGAACTGCCGCCCGCGCTCGGCCCGGCCGCCGTGCACCAGTTGCCGGATGCCGTGCGCGACGCGTACCTGCACGCGTTCGCCGGTTCGCTGCACGTCGTCTATCTGTCGGCCGCGGCGGTGATCGCGATCGCGTTCGTGCTTGCCTGGTTCGTCGAAGATGCGCCGCTGCGCAAACACCCCTGAGCGCCGGCGGCTCGCGATGCGACCGCCGGGCCGCCGCGCGTCCGCCGTCCCCGCCGTCACGCCAGCAGCACGACCCCGCCCGTCGTCGCCCGCGACTCCAGCAACCGGTGCGCCTCGGCGGCCTGTTCGAGCGGCAGCCGCGCGCCGATCTCGACGTGCATCCCGCCGGCCAGCCGGTCGAGCGTCGCCCGCGCGGCGTCCCGATACGCACCGACATCGCGCGCGATGAAACCGAGCACGCTCGGCCGCGCGAGCGCGATCGAACGGGCCGGGCCCAATTCGTCGAGATCGAACGTCTGCCGCGCGCCGATCGCGGCCACCTGTCCGATGCTCGCGACCATGCCGAACGGACGAATCGCGCCGAGCGTGCGGGTCAGCACGTCGCCGCCGATGCCGTCGATCGCGTAGTCGACGCCCGCGCCGCCGCCGAACGTACGCGCGGCCGCGACGAAATCCTCCTCGCGATAATCGACCACCGCTTCCGCGCCGTGCGCGCGCACGAGCGCGGCTTTCGCGGCCGATCCGACCGTGCCGATCACCCGCGCGCCGAGCGCACGCGCCCACTGCGTCGCGAGCAGCCCGACGCCGCCGGCCGCTGCATGCACGAGCACCGTGTCGCCGGCGCCGACCTGCCGGACACGATGCAGCAGCATGTAGACGGTGATCCCCTTCAGCAGCCCGGCGGCGGCGGCTTCGTCGCTCAGCCCGTCGGGGATCGGCAGCACGCGCTCGGCCGGCATCGTGCGCAGGCTCGCATAGCTGCCGGTCGGCAGGCCCGCATACGCGACGCGCTGCCCGCGCGCGAAATCCGTCACGCCCGGCCCGACCGCGTCGATTACGCCGGCCGCCTCGACGCCGAGCGCCTCCGGCAGCGCGGGCAACGCGTGCGCGCCCGTCCGGAAATAGATGTCGACGAAATTCACGCCGATCGCGGTCTGGCGAATCCGCACTTCTCCGGCCCCGGGCGGCGCGACGGGCGCATCGACGCGGCGCAGCACGCCGGCGTCGCCGTAACGGTCGATCCCGATCCGGATGGCATGGGCGGTTTGGGTCATGGCGTTCCTCGCTATCGAATGAAGTGACACGATCATCTCATCGTGCATAATCGAACGGAATTCACGTTCAACGCCCATCTACTGTGCAAAATTCGACCGATCGCGAGGCTGCCGACGCGCCCACCCTGCCGATGAGCTGGGATGACATTCGCTACTTCCTGGCGGTGATGCGCGGCGGCAGCCTGTCGGCCGCCGCCCGGGCGCTGCAGGTCCAGCATTCGACGGTCGCGCGGCGGATCGACGCGCTGGAGTCGGCGCTCGGGATCCGGCTGTTCGACCGGCTGCCGCGCGGCTGGCCGCCGACCGACGAGGGGCTGCACGTCGCCGAGCACGCCGCGCGCCTCGAAGCCGACGCGCATGCGTTCGCGCGCGCGGCGCAGGGCGCGGCCGCGCTCGACGGCGTGGTGCGCGTATCGGCATCGCCGGTATTCGCCAGCCATTTCCTCGCGCCGCGCCTGGCCCGCGCGCAGCGCGCATGGCCGGCGTTGCGGATCGACCTGATGGGCGAGATGCATGCGGCGAACCTGTACGCACGCGAAGCCGATCTCGCGGTGCGGCTGTCGCGGCCGAGCGAACCTGGGCTCGCCGCGCGCCGGCTCGGCACGATGCGCTTCGCGCTGTGCGCGACCCGGGAATGGGCGGACGCGCCGCCCGATCGTTGGTCGTTCGTCGGCTACGACGATGCGCTCGCGCAAACGCCGCAGCAGCAATGGCTCGAACGCTTCGCGGCCGGGCGTCGTTTTGCGTTCATCGCCAACGACCTGGCCGCGCAGCATCGCGCGTGCGCAGCCGGGGCCGGCGTCGCGCTGCTGCCGCGGTTTCTCGTCGACGATCCGGCCGCGCACGCCGGCGCGCCGCTCGTCGAGCTGACGGCCGCGCCGCGCTGCGACATCGAGCGCGAGATCTGGCTCGTCGTTCACCCGGACGTGCGCCGCTCGCCGCGCGTGCAGCGCGTCGCCGACGCGATAGCCGATGCGGTCCACGCGGCGGACGGTCGGCTGTAAGCCGCCGAAACCGCAAACGGCTTTGCCAGCCGCGCCAGCAGCCGGCATAGTAGCGTTTTGACTTCGCTCGCCCTGCCGCCATGCCTGCCGCTCCCGCCTGCGTCGTTCGCGACGCGACCGACGCCGACCTCGATGCAATTCACGCGATCTATGCGCACCACGTGCATCACAGCGTCGCGTCGTTCGAGGAAACGCCGCCCGACGTCGCCGAACTGCGCGCACGCCGCGACGCGGTGCTGCGCCACGGGTTACCGTATCTCGTCGCCGAATGCGACGGCCGCGTGGCCGGCTACGCCTACGCGACGCCGTACCGCACGCGCAGCGCGTACCGCTTCGCGATCGAGGATTCGATCTACATCGACGATGCGCAGCGCGGGCGCGGCATCGGCCGCGCATTGCTCGCGGCGCTGATCGAGCACTGCGAACGCGGCCCGTGGCGGCAGATGATCGCGGTGATCGCCGACGGCGGCACCGGCGGCTCGACGTCGCTGCATCGCGCGTTCGGCTTCGAGCCGGCCGGCCTGCTGAAATCGGTCGGTTTCAAGCACGGCCGCTGGATCGACACGGCGCTGCTGCAGCGCCCGCTCGGCGACGGCGCGAACACGCGCCCCGCCTCGCCCGAGCCTGGCGCGGCGCGCTAGAATGGCCGCATGTCAAAACAGACTCATTCCACGCCCGACGAGGCCACGCCGGATTCCCGCAACGAGTACACGGTCGACGAACTCGCGCGCGTGTCCGATACCACCGTGCGCAACGTCCGCGCCTATCAGGATCGCGGGCTGCTCGCGCCGCCGGAGAAACGCGGTCGCGTCGGCATCTACGACGACACGCACGTCGCGCGGCTGAAGCTGATCAACCATCTGCTCGCGCGCGGCTATACGCTGTCGAACATCCAGGACCTGATCAAGGCGATCGACGAAGGCCACGACCTGCGCTCGATTCTCGGCCTCGAAAACGCGATCGGCGGCCGCTGGTCGCACGAGTTGCCGAAAACCTATTCGCTCGCCGCGCTCGCGCAGATGTTCGGCCCGCAGGCGACTACGCAACTGTCGCGCGTGACCGAGCTCGGACTGCTCGAACGGCGCGGTCTGTCGTTCGTCGCGAAAAGCCCCGCGCTGCTCGAGGCGGCGGCCGCGATGACGAAGGAAGGGATTCCGCCGCGCGAGCTGCTCGACGTGATCAGCCTCGCGCGCCCGCATTTCGACGCGATCGCGCGGCTGCTCGTCGATCTCGTCGTGAAGCGGCTCGACCGTTACGACGCCGGCACGCTGCCGCCGGCCACCGACGTGCCCGAACTGGTCGACGCGATCTGGCGCCTGCGCCCGCTCGCGGCCGTGTTCGTCGAGGGCGAGACGAACCGCGCGCTCGAAACGGCCGCCAGCGCGTATCTCGGCGGGCGGGTCGCGACGATCCTCGACAAGAAGCTCAGCGACGAAGCGGCGCGGCAGTCGGGTACGACCGATACGCAAGGCGACGGCGACAACGCATAGGGCGCGCCGTCTTGCGTCGGTTCGCCGCTCACGACGCGCGCGCATCCGGTTCGCGGAAGGACCGACGGCCGTTGCCGATGAGAAGCGCCGTTCGCCGGGACCGGCGCATGGCCGGCAGCACCGTTCGACCCTCATTCCCGCCGGACGGCGCCGCATCGCTCCGCCCACGGTCACCGGCCGCGCCGCAAAACAGTTACAAGTTATCGGTTGACGCGAACCCGCCCGGCGGTTAGTGTATGCGTCGAAGTCCAAGAAGTCCGATTGCTGTTCATCAATTGCTCGCTCTCCCCTCAGCGGTATTCGTTGTCCTCTCCCTCCTTGACGCTTCAAGCGCTCTTTCACAGAGCAAATCTCCGTATATTTTTTCTCAAGGAATCTTCATGGATACCGGTATCGTCAAGTGGTTCAACGACAGCAAAGGCTTTGGCTTCATCACGCCGGACAAGGGCGGTGACGACCTGTTCGCTCATTTCTCCGAAATCCGCGCCGACGGCTTCAAGACGCTGGCCGAGAATCAAAAAGTGAGCTTCGAAACGAAGCAAGGCCCGAAGGGTCTGCAAGCGGCCAACATCAAGCCGCTGTAAAGTTTGAAGGGCCCGGCCTCCCACGACGGACGCCGGGTCGCAGCGACATCCCCACGGAGCTTCGTCTCCTAAAGTTGGCGCGATCGGCTCGATCTGCATTTATTCGGTTAGCAGCTCGCCCGGCGCCACACGTCTCGTTGCACTTCATCCCCCCTCCGGCCGCAACGCCTTATTTTAGCTTTCCGACTGCGTCAGATTCAGCTCGCAATGGCGTTGAATCGGCGTACCCGTGCGTATTGCGCACGGCACGCGCGCACTCGACCATCATTAAAATTAAAATGGACAACCAACGAATTCAACAGTACAACGGCTATGCCGTCCAACCCTCGGCGCATCGCCTGCCCGACGGGTATTTTTCATCCAACCTGCTGCTCGAACGTACCGACGGCACGCACGACGAAGGCCGCTACCAGTTCTATTCGCTCGATTACTTCGCGAGCGAAGCGCAGGCGCTGGCGCATTCGGCACGCTGGGCACGCAACTGGGTCGACACGCGCGGTTGACGGCAGCGCCCCCGTATCGGCGCCTGCCGCACATGAGCCGTCGGTGCGGCCGGTTCGAGCTTCCGGATCGCCGCGCCGACGTCGCCGTCAAGCTGCGCCCGCTCCGCGCGGACATTGGCGACGTATTGCGACATCAGCGCAGACGGCCATCAAGAAAACCGGCGGGCAACGGCCCACCGGCCTTCTGCACGACACGTCCGTTCGCCGACTTCACCGCCCCGCCACCTTCTTCTGCCGCCACAGGCACAGCAGATCGCAAGCCACGTGCGCGGCCGCGATCGCCGTAATGTCCGCGTGATCGTACGCAGGCGCCACCTCCACCACGTCCGCCCCGACCAGATTCACCGCCCCGAGCCCCCTCACGATCGCCAGCGCCTGCGCCGACGACAACCCGCCCGCGACCGGCGTCCCCGTTCCCGGCGCGAAGGCGGGATCGAGACAATCGATATCGAACGTCAGATACGCGGGCCGCGCGCCGACGATCTCGACGATCCGCTCGACCGCCGCGCGCGAACCATGGTCATGCACCCACGCGGCATCGAGCCGCTCGATCCCGAGAAAGTCGTCGTTCCACGTGCGGATGCCGACCTGCACCGACGTCGCGGGATCGATGAGCCCTTCCTTCACCGCCTTGTAAAACATCGTCCCGTGATTGAGGCTGTCCGGATCGTCGTCGGCCCACGTATCGCAGTGCGCGTCGAAATGGATCAGCGACAGCGGCTTGCCGTAGCGCTCCGCATGCGCGACCAGCAGCGGATACGTGATGTAGTGGTCGCCGCCGAGCGTCAGCATCTTCGCGCCCGAGCGCAGGATCGTGCGCGCATGCTCGACGATCGCGGGCTTGATCGACAGCGGGTTGTGCGCATCGAACCAGCAGTCGCCGTAGTCGACGGCCGCGAGGTCGTCGAACGGATCGAAGCCCCACGGATACGGATGGAGCTCCGCGAGCTGCACGCTCGCCGCACGAATCGCGGCCGGCCCGAGCCGCGCACCGGAACGATAGGTCGTCGCGAGATCGAGCGGCACGCCCGAGATCGCGACGTCGATACCGTCGAGCGTGCGCGAGTAATTGCGGCGCATGAACGACAGCACGCCCGCATAGGTGTTTTCGATCGAGGAGCCGTACGGCGTCGTGCGACGGATCGCGCCGTCGCCGTGAAGAAGTTCGGTCATGGTCGGGTTCGGGTTCGTGGTGGCCGGGGCGCCCCGCTTCGAGCGAGCGCTCGCGCCGGGCACCGCGTGGATACGTCGGGCCTGCACCGGCTCGCGCATCCGGTCGCGAGGCAAGGCGGGACATCGACGCCGACAACGGCAATACCGCGGCGATCATAGCAAGCCGATTCGCAGCCGTTGCCCCGGTTCAGCCGGGGCAACGCGCGGAAAAATCCGCTGGCGGCGGGGCGGCGCGTCGCCGTCGTTTCCTAGAAGGATTCGCCGGTTTTCGCGCCCCCGTTCTTCCGGATAATGGCCGGCAGCCGCGCCATCGACCGCGCGCCGTCCACCACGGACGACAACGAACCGGAGACCCCCGCCTTGATCGCCACGCTTCCCGCCGCCTACCGCCGGCTCCGGCCGCTCGCCATCGCCGCGGCGCTGCTGTACGGGCTCTCGCTCGCCGCCGCGCCCTATCCGGGCCAAGCCGCCACAAAAGCCGCGATGGGCATCCTGCTGCTCGCGGCGGGCAGCACCTGCGGCGCGCCGCGCGAACGCACGTGGCTGTGCGCGGCGCTCGCGACCGCCGTGCTCGGCGACGTGCTGCTCGCGCTGCCCGACTGGCCGCTGTCGTTCGTCCTGGGCCTGGGCGCGTTCCTGCTCACGCATCTGTGTTATTGCGCGATCTTCTTCCGGTGGCGCGCGCGGCCGCACGGCTGGCGCATCGTTGCGCTCGTCGGGCTGTGGATCGCCGCGCCGGCGTTTTACGTGGCGTTCTTCCCGCATCTCGGCGAGCTGCAGGCGCCGGTCGCCGTCTACATGCTCGTGCTGTGCGCGATGGCGAGCTTCGCGCTCGCCGCCCGCACGCATGGCCCGCTGGTCGCGCTCGGCAGCCTGGTCTTCGTCGGCTCGGACACGCTGATCGGTGTCGGCCGGTTCCTCGGCGGCTTTCCGGGTATCGACTATTTCATCTGGGGCCTCTATGCGCTCGCGCAGGTCACGATCGTGGCCGGGGTTTTCCATGAGACGGCCGACCAATCGATCCGTCCCTGATACCGTTTCAAACAGGGCGCCGCATGCCGGCGGCCCCGCTTCTTCCGTGTCTCGCCCTGTCGACGGCCTTTCCGCTCATCCCGCATCGCGGAAACCGGACCGTTCCAAACCCCGCTCAGCCTTTTCCCGCGTGGTTTTCAGCCCTTAGAGCGCCGCTTCTAGCCCCTTGCGGTTTCGAGGTTCACGCACTATCGTTACATCAACCAATGTAACATTAAAAAATGAGCCAAATCGGAGACACCCGGATGAATGCTCGCACGTTGCCTTTCGGTCCACCCGGCCATGACGGCCTGGACGAAACCATCGACATCGCCATCATCGGCACCGGCTTTGCCGGCCTCGGGATGGCGATCCGCCTGAAACAAACGGGCGTGACCGACTTCGTCGTCCTCGAGAAAGCCGCGTCGGTCGGCGGCACATGGCGCGACAATCATTACCCCGGGTGTGCATGCGACGTGCAATCGCACGTCTATTCGTTCTCGTTCGCGCCGAACCCGCGCTGGACGCGCATGTTCGCGCCGCAGCCGGAGATCCGCGCGTATCTGGAAGACTGCGTGCAGCGCTTCGGCGTCGGCCCGCACCTGCGGATGAATCACGAACTGCAGCGCGCCGAATACGACGAAGCCGCGCAACGCTGGCGCCTCACGTTCGCGAACGGCAAGCGGCTGTCCGCGCGCGTGCTGGTGTCGGGCATGGGCGGCCTGTCGCGCGCCGCGCTGCCGGCGATTCCCGGCGTCGAAACCTTCCAGGGTCGCGCATTCCATTCGCAGCAGTGGGATCACGATTACGCGCTCGAAGGCAAGCGCGTCGCGGTGATCGGCACCGGTGCGAGCGCGATCCAGTTCGTGCCGCAGATCGCGCCGCGCGTGAAGTCGCTCGCGCTGTTCCAGCGCACGCCGCCGTGGATCATGCCGAAGCCCGACCGCAACCTGACCGGCTTCGAGAAATGGCTGTTCCGCACGCTGCCGTTCACGCAGAAGGTCGTGCGCAGCGGCATCTACTGGATGCTCGAATCGCGCGTGCTCGGCTTCGCGATCCATCCGTCGCTGATGAAGAACGTGCAGAAGCTCGCGCTGCGCCACATCCGCAAACAGATCCCCGATCCGGCGCTGCGCAAGACGGTCACGCCGAACTACACGCTCGGTTGCAAGCGCGTACTGATCTCGAACGACTACTACCCGGCGTTGTCGCGCAAGAACGTCGACGTGATCACGACCGGCATCGATCGCATCGAAGCCGACGCGGTCGTGACGACCGACGGCAAGCGTCATGAAGTCGACTGCCTGATCTACGGCACCGGCTTCCAGGTGGCCGACCCGTATCCGCGCGGGGCGATCATCGGCCGCGGCGGCCTCGACATCGTCGACGCGTGGCGCGACGGCGCGCATGCGTATCTCGGCACGACGCTGCCGGGCTACCCGAACTTCTTCATGATCGTCGGCCCGAACACGGGCCTCGGTCACAACTCGATGGTGTTCATGATCGAGTCGCAGATCGAGTACATCCTCGGCGCGCTGCAGGCGATGCACCGCGAACGCGCCGACGCGATCGAGGTGCGCCCGCTCGTCGAGGCGCAGTTCAACAGCGACCTGCAGGGCAAGCTGAAAAAGGCGATCTGGTCGACGGGCGGCTGCAAGAGCTGGTACCTCGACCCGCGCACCGGCAAGAACACGACGCTGTGGCCGGGCTTCACGTGGCGCTTCCGCCAGGCGACCGCGCACTTCTCGATCGCCGATTACCACGCGTATCGCGCGCCGCAGCACGACACGACCGCGCGGCCCGTCGCCGCGCCGGCCGCTTCCGCTTCCGCTTCCACGTCCGCCGAAGCGGCCTGAGCCAGACAAGGAGCCACCGACATGAAAGATTTCGCCAACAAGGTCGCCGCGATCACGGGCGCCGGCTCGGGCATGGGCCGCGCGCTCGCGATCCAGCTCGCGCAGGCCGGCTGCCACGTGTCGCTCGCCGACAAGAACGGCGTCGGCCTCGCCGAAACCGAACGGATCGTCCGCGCGATCGCGCCGAACGTGCGCGTGTCGACGCGCGTGCTCGACGTCGGCGATCGCGACGCGATGTTCGCGTGGGCCGACGACACCGCGAAGGAGCACGGCAAGGTCAACCTGATCTTCAACAATGCGGGCGTCGCGCTGTCGAGCACGATCGAAGGCATGGACTACGGCGATCTCGAGTGGATCGTGAACATCAACTTCTGGGGCGTCGTGCACGGCACGAAGGCGTTCCTGCCGCACCTGAAGGCATCGGGCGACGGCCACGTGATCAATACGTCGAGCATCTTCGGGATCTTCGCGCAGCCGGGCATGAGCGGCTACAACGCGACCAAGTTCGCGGTGCGCGGCTTCACCGAATCGCTGCGCCAGGAGCTCGACATGATGAAGTGCGGCGTGTCGGCCACCTGCGTGCATCCGGGCGGCATCCGCACGAACATCGCGCAGTCGAGCCGCGTCGCGAAGAACATGGTCGGCTTCATCGTCGAGAGCGAACAGCAAGGCAAGGACAGCTTCGAGAAGTTCTTCATCACGACCGCCGACGACGCCGCGCGCACGATCCTCGCCGGCGTGCGCAAGAACAAGCGCCGCGTGCTGATCGGCCGCGACGCGAAGGGCGCCGACTGGATGGCGCGCATCCTGCCGGCCGCCTACCAGGCGCTCGTCGTGCTCGCGACGCGCCGCGAGGCCGCGAAGGCCCGCCGCCATGCCGCACGCGGCACGCCGGCGCCCGTGCACGCCACCTACAACAATGCAGGCAACCAGGGAGAACAATCATGACGACACCGAACATGATGCCCGTGCGGCGCGACATCCGTTTCGCGCTGCCGCCCGAACGCGCGAAGGACTGGCATGTGCAGGGCGTGCCGGTCACGCACTTCATGAACGCGCTGTCGCTGCTGTTCCCGGCCGGCGAACGCTTCTTCATGGATTCGGTGCGCCACTACCGCGACCGGATCGAGGATCCCGAGCTGAAGAAGCAGGTGCTCGGCTTCATCGGGCAGGAAGCGATGCACACGCGCGAGCACATCGAGTACAACGACCTGCTGCAGGCGTCCGGCCTGCCCGCGCACAAGCTCGACAAGCGCCTGTGGACGATCCTCGGCTGGTTCAAGAAGGTGCTGCCGCACTCGATGCAGCTGGCGATCACGATCGCGCTCGAGCACTACACGGCGATCCTCGCGAACCAGTTGCTGTCGGGCCACGAGCACCGGATCGACGGCTCGGTCGAAGGCTACCAGCAGATGTGGATGTGGCACGCGATGGAGGAAACCGAGCACAAGGCGGTGTCCTACGACGTGTGGCGCACCGTGATGAAGCCGGGCCTCGGCAGCTATCTGCTGCGCACCGGCACGATGCTGACGACGACCGTATTCTTCTGGGCCATCGTGTTCGACTTCCACGTGCGGCTGATGCGCGCCCATCGCCGCGAACACGGCAAGTTCGGCGGCATGTGGCGCCTCGTGAAGTATCTGTACAGCCCGAAGAACGGCGTGTTCCCGAGCATCGCGCGCGAATGGCTCGACTACTTCCGCCCGGGCTTCCACCCGTGGGATCACGACAACCATCAGTACTTGCAGGAGCTCGACACGCTGCTCGAGAACATCGACGCGACCAACGCGCGCTATGCGGCGCAGGCCGCCCCGCGCCGCGTGCCGCTGCATTCGGTGGCGCAGGCATGACGCCATGGCGCGCGCTCACGAGATGCTGACCGTCCGGTCCGGCGACGTGAAACTCGCCGTCTACGTAAGCGGCTCGCGTCGCGCGCCGCCGCTGATCCTCGTGCATGGCTATCCCGACTCGGCGGCCGTGTGGGCGCCGATTCGCGCGCGGCTCGCGAAACGCTACCGCGTGATCGCATACGACGTGCGCGGCGCCGGTGCATCGGATGCGCCGCGCCGCCGTGCCGACTACACGCTCGAACGGCTCGCCGGCGACCTGAAGGCAGTGGCCGATGCGACCTGCGGCGGCCGGCCGTTCCACCTGGTCGGCCACGACTGGGGTTCGATCCAGTGCTGGGAAGCCGTGACCGATCCCGCGTTCCGCGGCCGCATCGCGTCGTACACGTCGATCTCGGGCCCATGCCTCGATCACGTGTTCCGCGCGAAGATGCGCGTCAAGCAGAGCCTGAAGTCGTGGTACATCGCGTTCTTCCACCTGCCGCTCGTACCGTCGCTGGTGTGGCGGCTCGGCGGTGCGGCGCTGTGGCCGCACTGGCTCCAGCTCACCGAACGCGTGCGCGCCGAGCGCGATCCCGTGCAACTGAAGAACGCGCTGAACGGGATGCAGATGTACCGCGCGAATTTTCTCGCGCGAGCCCGCAGGCCGCGTGAACGGTACGCGCAGGCGCCGGTGCAGATCCTGGTGCCGATGCGCGACCGCTACGTGACGCCCGAGATGTCGGTCGATCTCGATCGCTGGCTCGGCGACCACGTGCGTGAGGAAATCGACGGCACGCACTGGATCGTGCTGCGTCACCCGGACATGATCGCATCGCGGATCGACCGCTTCGCGTCCGCGCAGGAGCGGCCGGCGGCGACGAACGCCGCGGTTCAGCGCGCCGTCGGCGGCGCCGGCAGGCGTCTGAACAGCGTCTCGTAATCGACGACGAGCCCGTCGTCGTCGATGTCCATCTCCGCGGTGAAATTCCGGAAGATCCCTTCGTAGCGATAGCGGCGGCCCGGCTCGATGCACGCATAAGCCTGCTTGACCGGCTTGACGGTCAGGTCCGGCGTCGAGATGTACGCGACGTCGATCGGCCGCCGCTCGCCGCGCGCGAGCCCGAGGCGGCCGATCGGCAGCGAATTCGTGAACGGCGTCGCCGCGATGTCGATGTCGATGCAACCCTCCAGTTCCGGCAGTGCGCGGCCTGAACCGTCGCGCCAATGCCCGGCCCCGTCGCCGTGCAATTCGAGCGTGCCGCCGCCCATCACCTTGAGCACCGCGTAAGTCACGCGCCATTGCGCATCGCATTCGACGCGATACGCGAGCCCATACGCGCGACCGTACCGCTGGCCGACCACCGCGCTTTCGACGACGATCGCGCCGCCGCGCCGCTCGAACGTCAGATGTTCGACCCCGTCGCCTTCGAGCGACGCCCATCGCACTTCACGCATCGTTCCGCCTCCCGGTTTCCCATTGCGAGGCATCGTCGCACAAATCCCGACTATCCAGAATTCCCTATTCCGGTGCATGGGATTGTGTCCTATGCTCGCGGCTCATCCTGTTCCGCCGTCATCATGCCTACCGCCCGCCCTGCCTCGCCGCCGATCGACCCGCGCATGCTGCTGCGCGGCATCGGGCAGGTCGTGCTGCAGGCGAACGCGCTCACCGGCACGCTGCTGCTGGCCGCGCTGGCGCTGACCGACCTGCGGCTCGCGTGCACGGCGCTGGTCGGCTCGGCCGCCGCCAGCATGACGGCCGTGTTGACGGGCGCCGAACGCCGCGACGTCGAACAGGGGCTGCATGGCTTCAACGGCGCGCTGGCCGCGCTGATCGCCGTGCTGTTCGCGCCCCATCCACTCGCCGCCGTCGCGCTGGTGCCGCTGGCGGCGATCGGCGCGGCGCTCGTGCAACGCGCGATGCGGGTGTCGCTCGCCCGCTGGCGCCAATGCCCGTATTCGAGCCCGTGCCTGGCCGTCACCGCGCTGTGGTTCCCGTTTGTCGCATTGCAGCATGCGGATGGCGTAGCCGCCGGCCCGCTGCTGACGCCGGTTTCCATCACCGACGCGCTGCTGTCGGGTGTCGCCCAGACGACCTTCGCGCACGGCGCATGGGCCGGCGTGCTGGTCGTGGCCGGCCTCGCCGTCGCATCCCGCCGCGCGGCCGCGTTCGCGCTTGGCGGCGCGGCCGTGTCGACCGTGCTGCTGGTCGCGCTCGGCGCAAGCGGCGCGTCGTTCGCCGGCGGCCTGCTCGGCTTCAACGGCGCGCTCGCCGCCCTTGCGCTGATGTCGCGCGGGCCGCGTGCGGCGTTCGCGGCCGCCGCACTCGCCGCGCTCATTCAATGGCTCGCGATGCGCACGGGCATCCCCATGTTCACGGCCCCGTTCGCGCTCGCGTCGTGGGCGACCGTAGCCGTCGCGCGCCGCCTCACCCTCGGAGAACCCGATGTCGTTCGCACACCGTCCTGATGCCGTGAAGCCCGGCGGCCCGATCTCGGACGCCGAGCGCCGGCTGCGCGTCGACCTCGCCGCCGCGTACCGCCTCGTCGCGCTGAACGGCTGGGACGACCTGATCTACACGCATCTGTCCGCGACCGTGCCCGGCGAGCCCGGCCACTTCCTGATCAACCCGTTCGGCCTCACGTTCGACGAAGTTCGCGCATCGAACCTCGTGAAGATCGACCTGGCCGGCCGGCGGATCGGCGACGGCGAGCACGCCGTCAACGTGACCGGCTTCGCGCTGCATGCGGCCGTGCACGCCGCGCGCGCCGACGCCGTCTGCGTGATGCATCTGCACAATACGGCCGGCATCGCCGTGTCGATCCAGCGCGACGGGCTGCTGCCGGCGTCGCAGCATGCGTTGCGTTTTCATGGCGATCTCGCGTACCACGACTACGAAGCACTCGCGTTCTCGCCGGCCGAAGGCATGCGGCTGACCGCGAGCCTCGGCGCGAAATCCGCGATGCTGCTGCGCAATCACGGCACGCTGACGGTCGGCCGGACCGTCGCCGAGGCCTATGTGCTGATGGATACGCTGATCAAGGCGTGCGACATCCAGGTGCGCGCGCAGGCCGGCGGCGGGCCGCTCGTGCTGCCGGAGCCGGCCGTCGCCGAGCGCACCGCCGAACAACTGCGCGACGGCGGCGCGATCGAAGGCGAACTGGAATGGCCGGCGCTGCTGCGCCGACTCGACCGGATCGATCCGTCGTATCGCGACTGACGTTGCCTGCGCACCCGACCGAATCGTTCGTCGTCAATCGTTCAATCCCAACCGGAGCATCTGTCATGCCGACTTTCAATATCCAGCTCTTCGAAGGCCGCACCGTCGACCAGAAGCGCGCATTCGTCGAAGCAATCACGCGCGTCACGTGCGAAACGCTCGGCTGCGCGCCGGGCTCGGTCGATATCATCCTGACCGACGTGAAGAAGGAGAACTGGGCGACGGCCGGGCAGCTGTGGAGCGACGAGGGCTGAGCGCCGAGGGCAGCGTCGCTTCGGCGCCGCCCGCTCTGCGCTGAACGTTGCATCACGGGATGCCCGCGACGGGCACTGCATGCGGGCGCCTCACACCCGCCTCCGTTGTGCACCCGCACATCGCTTTGTCACGCAATCGGCGCATAATGCCGGACAGACGCAGCAGCCAATGGCCACCCGACGGAGACCGCCATGGAAGCGAAGAACGAGGAAGTCGTCGCACACCTGCTCTCCGACGTCGTCGAATTCGCGCGCGCTCGGCTGCCCGAAGCCACGTTCCGGATCGTCGAGCCTTTCCTGCGTCACTACTACGATTTCGTCGACGCCGACGATCTGCAGAATCGCAGCATCGCCGACCTGTACGGCGCCGCGATGGCGCACTGGCAAACCGCCCAAAAGTTCGTGCCCGGCAGCGAACGCCTGCGCGTGTACAACCCGATCCTCGAACAGCACGGCTGGCATTCCGACCACACGGTGATCGAGATCGTCAACGACGACATGCCGTTCCTCGTCGATTCGGTGACGATGGCCGTCAACCGTCTCGGGCTCGCGCTGCATTCGGCGCTGCATCCGGTGTTCCGCATCTGGCGCGGCGCCGGCGGCGGCATCGAGCGGGTCGACGCGGGCGGCGCGACCTCCAGCGACGGCCAGTCGCAACTCGCGTCGTTCATCCATTTCGAAGTCGACCGCTGCGGCGACGCCGCGTTGCTCGACACGCTGCGCGACGACATCGCGCGCGTGCTCGGCGACGTGCGCGCGTCGGTCGAGGATTGGCCGAAGATCGTCGACATCGCCCGCGCGACGATCAAGGAGATGAAGGCGCGCGAATCGACCGCGGAGGACATCGAGGCGCGCGCGTTCCTCGAATGGATGGCCGCCGATCACTTCACGTTCCTCGGTCAGCGCGACTACGCGCTCGTATCCGACGGCACGGGCTTCGGCCTGCGCGGCATCGAGGGCTCGGGCTTCGGCATCCTACGCGAATCGCTGCGCACGTCCGATGCGCCCGACGTGACGCCGCTGCCGCAGGCCGCCGCCGACATCATCACCGGCGCGTGGCCGATCTTCCTGACCAAGGCGAATTCGCGCGCGACCGTGCACCGCCCCGGCTATCTCGACTACGTCGGCGTGAAACTCGTCGGCGCCGACGGCAAGGTCGCCGGCGAGCGCCGCTTCATCGGGCTCTACACGTCGACCGCATACATGGTGTCGACCGCCGAGATCCCGATCGTGCGCCGCAAGTGCGCGAACATCCTGCGGCGCGCGGGCTTCTTGCCGAAAGGGCATCTCGGCAAGTCGCTCGTGACGGTGCTCGAAACCTATCCGCGCGACGAACTGTTCCAGGCCGACGAAGACCAGCTCTACGACATCGCGCTCGGCATCCTGCGCCTGCAGGAACACCAGCGTACGCGCCTGTTCGTGCGCCGCGACCGCTTCGACCGCTTCGTGTCCTGCCTCGTGTTCGTGCCGCGCGACAAGTACAACACCGACCTGCGCCGGCGCATCGCGAAGCTGCTCGTCGATGCGTACAACGGCGTGAACGTCGAATTCACGCCGCTGCTGTCGGAATCGGCGATCGCGCGGATTCATTTCGTCGTGCATGCCGAACCGGGCACGATGCCCGACGTCGACACGCGCGAGCTCGAAACGCGGCTCGTGCAGGTCACGCGCCGCTGGCAGGACGATCTCGCCGACGCGCTGCTCGACGCCTTCGGCGAAGAGCAAGGCAACCGTCTGCTGCAGCGCTACGCGGAATCGTTCCCGGCCGGCTATCGCGACGACTATCCGGCGCGCACGGCCGTGCGCGACATCGAGCTGATCGAGCGCGTGAAGGATTCGGGGCAGCTCGCGATGAACCTGTACCGGCCGATCGAGGCCGAGCCGCGCGCGTTCCGCTTCAAGGTGTATCGCGCGGGCGACCCGATCGCGCTGTCGCGCAGCCTGCCGATGCTCGAACACCTCGGCGTGCGCGTCGACGAGGAGCGGCCGTACCGGATCCAGACGCAGGACGCCGCGCATGCGTGGGTACACGATTTCGGGCTGGAGCTCGCCGACGACACCGAATTCGACATCGAGCGCGTGAAAGGCCTGTTCGAGGATGCATTCGACCGGATCTGGAGCGGCCGGATCGAGAACGACGACTTCAACCGTCTCGTGCTGCGCGCGCACCTGAGCGCACGCGAAGTGACGATCCTGCGCGCGTATGCGAAATACCTGCGACAGGTCGGCTCGACCTTCAGCGACGCCTATATCGAACGCGCGCTGACCGGCAATCCGGCGATCGCGCGGCAACTCGTCGAGCTGTTCCTGCTGCGCTTCGATCCGCACATCGGCAACACGCGCGACGTGCAGGCCGAGCGGCTGCTGAAGGCGATCGAAGGCGCGCTCGACCAGGTGCCGAACCTCGACGAGGACCGCATCCTGCGCCAGTTCCTCGGCGTGATCAACGCGACCGAGCGCACGAACTACTTCCTCGCCGACGCGAACGGCGAATCGAAGCCGTACCTGTCGTTCAAGTTCGATCCGGCGAAGGTGCCCGGCCTGCCCGAACCGAAGCCGATGTTCGAGATCTGGGTGTATTCGCCGCGTGTCGAGGGCGTGCACCTGCGCGGCGGGCGCGTCGCGCGCGGCGGCCTGCGCTGGTCGGATCGCCGCGAGGATTTCCGTACCGAGGTGCTCGGGCTGATGAAAGCGCAGATGGTGAAGAACGTCGTGATCGTGCCGGTCGGCTCGAAAGGCGGCTTCGTCGTGAAGAACCCGCCGCCGCCGAGCGATCGCGAAGCATGGATGCGCGAAGGCGTCGCGTGCTACCAGACGTTCCTGCGCGGGCTGCTCGACCTCACCGACAACCTCGCCGGCAACGCGATCGTGCCACCGCCCGACGTCGTGCGCCACGACCCCGACGATCCGTACCTGGTCGTCGCCGCCGACAAGGGCACGGCCACCTTCTCCGACTATGCGAACGCGATCTCGCACGAATACGGCTTCTGGCTCGACGACGCGTTCGCGTCCGGCGGCTCGGTCGGCTACGACCACAAGAAGATGGCGATCACCGCGCGCGGCGCGTGGGAATCGGTGAAGCGGCACTTCCGCGAAATGGGCGTCGACACGCAGACCACCGACTTCACCGTGGTCGGCATCGGCGACATGTCGGGCGACGTGTTCGGCAACGGGATGCTGCTGTCGCCGCATATCCGGCTCGTCGCCGCGTTCGATCACCGGCACGTGTTCCTCGACCCGAACCCCGACCCGGCGACGAGCTTCGCGGAGCGCCAGCGCATGTTCGCGCTCGAACGCTCGAGCTGGGCCGACTACGACGCGGCCGCGATTTCGCCGGGCGGCGGCGTGTATCCGCGCACCGCGAAGACGATCCCGCTGTCGCCGGCCGTGCAGGCCGCGCTCGGCATCGACGCGCACGCGCTGCCGCCGACCGAGCTGATCCGCGCGATCCTGCAGGCGCCGGTCGACCTGCTGTACAACGGCGGCATCGGCACCTACGTGAAGGCGACGCGCGAAACCCATGCGCAGGTCGGCGACCGCGCGAACGATGCGGTGCGCGTGAATGGCGCGGACCTGCGCTGCAAGGTCGTCGGCGAAGGCGGCAATCTCGGCTGCACGCAGTTCGGCCGCATCGAGTTCGCGCAGCGCGGCGGCCGCATCAACACCGATGCGATCGACAACTCGGCCGGCGTCGATTGTTCGGACCACGAAGTCAACATCAAGATCCTGCTCGGGCTCGTCGTGTCCGACGGCGAGATGACCGAGAAGCAGCGCAATGCGCTGCTCGCCGAGATGACCGACGAAGTCGGGCTGCTCGTGCTGCGCGACAACTACTACCAGACGCAGGCGCTGTCGATCGCGGGCCGCCATGCGGTCGAACTGCTCGACGCCGAGGCCCGCCTGATGCGCTGGCTCGAACGCGCGGGCCGCCTGAACCGCGTGATCGAATTCCTGCCGACCGACGACGAAGTCGCCGAGCGGCAGGCCGCGAAGCTCGGCCTCACGTCGCCGGAACGCGCGGTGCTGCTTGCGTAC
The DNA here is from genome assembly GCF_001526365.1 of Burkholderia sp. MSMB1835. NCBI lineage: Bacteria > Pseudomonadati > Pseudomonadota > Betaproteobacteria > Burkholderiales > Burkholderiaceae > Burkholderia > Burkholderia sp. MSMB1835. The sequence continues at coordinate 119,171 of NZ_LOYP01000052.1, read as the reverse complement.
AGCAAGATGTGGCTCTACGACGCGCTGCTCGAATCCGACGTGCCGGAGGATCCGCTGGTGGCCGCGATGCTCGTCGACTATTTTCCGAAGCCGCTGCAACAGCGCTTCAGCGAGCCGATGCGCCGCCATCCGCTGCGCCGTGAAATTCTCGCGACGCACCTGACCAACGCGCTCGTGAACCGCGTCGGCTGCGCATTCGTGCACCGGCTGATGGAGGAAACCGACGCGAAGCCCGGCGACATCGTCCGCGCGTGCCTCATGGCGCGCGACGTGTTCGACCTCGACGCGGTATGGCGCGACATCGACGCGCTCGACAACCGCGTCGCCGACGACGTGCAGGCGCGCATGTTCGTCGACGTCGCGCGGCTGCTGGAGCGCGCGGCGCTGTGGTTCCTGCGGCACCTGCAGTCGGGGGCGGTGGCCGACGGCGGCGTCGCCGGATTGATCGCGCGCTGCCGCGACGCGGTGCAGCGCATCGCACCGCAACTGCCGTCGCTGCTGCCGGCCGACGATCTCGATGCGCTGTCCGAGCGGCAGCGCGTGCTGGTCGATGCCGGCGTCGACGCCGCGCTTGCCGGGCGCGTCGCGAGCGGCGACATCTCGGCCGCGCTGCTCGACATCGCCGAAGTGGCCGCGACCTGCAACCGCAGCCTCGAACTGGTCGCGGGCGTCTATTTCTCGCTCGGCACGCTGCTCAACTACGGGTGGATCGGCGAACGCGCGGCGACGCTGCCGACGCCGACGCATTGGGACATGCTCGCGCGCGCGGCCGCACTCGCGGAAGTCGCGCGGCTCAAGCGCACGCTCGCGACCAGCGCGCTCGCGGAATCGCCGGATTCGACCACGCCGGACACGATCGTCGGCGCGTGGCGCGCGCGCCGCGAGGCCGCGCTCGCGCGCTACGAGCACCTGCTCGCCGATCTGCGCGCGTCGGGCGGCGCGAGCCTCGCGGTGCTGCTCGTGGTCGTGCGCGAGATGGCGGTGCTCGAACGCGCGTGAAGCTCGCACGCGCGGCACGCGGCGGTCACACCGTCGCGACGAGCAGTTCCTCTGCGCGATTCGGCGGGCGCAGCCCGTCGGTACGATCGGCGAAATAGCGGCGCGTGATATCCGCCGCCGACACGTGTTCGGCCCGCGTGAAGCCGGCTTGCGTCGCGAGCGCGCAAATCTGCGCCGGCGTGAAGAAGCTGATGAACGGCGTGCCGCTCTCGCGCGCGCCCTTGGCGGCCATTTCGAGACCCGGGCGCACGTCCGGATCGGCATTTTCCAGCGGCAACAGGAAGGTCATCGCGAACGTCGAACCCGGCGCGAGCGACGCGACTTCGCTCAGCGCGGCCGCATTCGCTTCGCGCGTCAGGTACATGCTGACGCCGGTGGACACCACGACCGCCGGTTTGTCCGCATCGAAGCCCGCCCGCACGAGCGCGTCGCGCCACGACTGCTTCGCTTCGAAATCGACCGGCACGAAGCGCAGCCGGTCCGGCACGCCGAAGCCGAGTTCGGTCAGGCGCCGGCGTTTCCACGCCTGAGGCGCGGGCGGATCGACCTCGAAGACGGTCAGTCGCGACGCCATCTCGGGCCGGCGCTGCACGAAACTGTCGAGGCCCGCGCCCAGGATCACGTACTGGTTCACGCCCCGCGCGGCCTCGTCGACGACGAGATCCTCGATGAAGCGCGCCCGCGCGACGATCGATGCACGAAACGGCCGCGTGAAGCGCTGATCCATGTCGCCGCGCTGCTGCCAGCCGGGCGGCGGCGCGAGCAGACGCAGGCCGACTTCATCGGCGAGCACGTGCGGCGGCTCGTCGAGTTCGACGTGCAACGCGCGCCACAGCGCGACGCGCTCGGCGGTGCTGTCGGGCCCATCCTGATGGCGGTCGGTCATCGTCATCCCCTCATGCACCGGGCTTGCCCGGCGCCTGCAGGCGCCACACGCGGCCATCGGGATCGCGCACGGTCATGTCGCGCGTGCCCCAGTGCGTGTCCTCGAACGGCGTGACGACGTCGACGATCGGCTGCGGCTGCACGGCCTGCTCGTCGGCGACCTTGAGTACGACCTGCATGTCGGGCGTCTCGCTCGCCGGCACTTCGGCGATGAACAGGAACGGGCCGTCGCCGCTGCGCAACTGGCCTGACTGATGATCGGTTTCGAACTCCAGCGTGAAGCCCAGCGCCTGGAAAAACTTCGCCGACTTGCCCCAGTTGTGCGTGGTCAGATACACGGCTTCGATTCGCTCGGATGACATGTCACTCCTCCTTGTTGGATGACCTGGCCCCCGGTCGCGGAGCGGCCAGATATGCACGCAATGCGTCGGCCACCAGCGCGGACAGCGACTGCTCCGTTTCGATGGCGCGATGCTTGACCTGCCGGATCAGACTCAGCGGCAAGTACACGTTGAATTGCTTCACTTCTTCGTCGGTCATGGTTGCTAGTATGCTAGCAAACTAGCAAAAGTCAACCGACGGCGGCGGCGAAAGGGCCGCGGGGGCCGCCGTCGGATATCGGCCGGCCGCGTTACTTCGCGCTGCGCGCCGCGAGCCGCGCGAACAGCGCGTCGAGATCGAATCCCGCCGTATCGATGCCGATCGTGTCGCGCAGGCACGCCGCCCAGTCGGCGGCATCGTCGAACGTGACGGTGCGCCCGGCTCCCGCCGCGTCGCGCAGCGTCAGCACGGTGTTGAGCAACGCCGCACGGCCATCCGGCAGCACACGGCACGCGATCAGGTCGTTCACGAAGATCGATTCGGGATACGTCGACGTAAACCAGTTCGCGGCTTCGTAATCGATCCACTCGGCCGGCTTCAGCGAGAAGCGGTAGGTCGTCTGCCAGCCGTCGGGGATCTCGAACTGCATGTCGAATTCGCCATCGACCGGCGCATCGATCACGCGAAACGCGCCGTGCGGCGTCAGTTGCCGCTCGCCCGGCGCGAACCGCAGCGGCGCGGTCAGCGTCGCGCTGCCGAAGCCGATGTCCGCGAGCCACGTCGCGCCGTCGAGATCGATGCGCAGCAGCATGTGCGTCTGCGCGGTGACGATCTCGGGCGGCCGCATCCAGCGCACGCGTGCGATCAGCGGCGTCACGCGAAAACCGATCGTCGTGAGCGCGGTGTAGAACAGCTTGTTGAGTTCGAAGCAGTAGCCGCCGCGCCGGCGTTCGATCACCTTGTCGACGAGCGCGGGCAGGTCGAGCGCGACCCGCGCGCCGGTCAGCGGATTGAGGTTTTCGAACGGAATCGCCTGAGGATGCAGCAGATGCAGCCGGCGCAGTACGTCCAGCGTCGGTTCGGTCGGGCCGTCGTAGCCGATGCGGGAGAAATAGCGCGAGAGGTCGAACGAGTCAGTCATGAGAACCGGCACCGATGAAGGAACACGCCACGATAGCATCGCGCGAAATCCCCATGTTGTGCGGGGCCATGGTTCGTCGCCGGCGCGCACGATGCCGGCCACCGCATCGCGCACGCCTGCCCGCGGCGTTACGGCAGCAGCTTCAGCGCGGACGACGCGACCGACGGCACCGAAATGCCCTGGCTCGTCGCGAACTGCACGGCCTGGCCGAGCGTCGCGGCAAGCGACTGCAACTGGCCCGGCGCGCTTTGCGCAATATACGTCGCGGCCTGCATGTTCTGCGGATTCAGGCCCGATTGCAGCAGCGACGCCGCGCTCGTCGAGCCGAGATTGCCGAGCCCCGACTGCAGTTGCGAATACTGCGTGAGGCCCTGCCCCAGCGACGCGAGGCCGTTGCTGAACGCCTGCTTGTCGATCGGGCCGTGCGTGGCGCCGCCGCTCGCGAATGCCTGGCCGAGCGCCTGCGACACCGATTGCTGCGCGCCGCCCATCTGCGACAGCGTGGCCGGCGACAGCGCATCGCCGCCGGACAGCTGGCTCGCGGCCTGCTGCGCTTGCCCGGCCGCCCCCGTCAGCCCCATCGCCGACGCGAGCGACGACTGGCCGTTCAGCACCTGCTGGTTCGCACCGACATAGGCCTGCAGCAACTGAGCGACACCGCCCTGCGCAGGCGCCGCCTGCTGCTGCCCGCCGCCGAGCAGCGACGCGCCGATCGACTGCAGGTCGAGCTGCGCGTGCGCGGCGCCGCTCACCAGGATGCCGAACGCGATGCCTGCCGAGGCCAGATGCCGGCCCGTCGCGCGAATGTGCTTCATGTGTTTCCCTCGTGCCGAATTGTCGAGGCGATATTGTCGAAGCGCGTCGCGCGCCGCCGCAACGACTGAAACACATCGAAACGAAATCGGGCCGCGCCGCCGCTTGCAATTCGGCGGCCGACAGACCCCGTCGCGCACATTCCCGTGCGGTTGCCGCGCGATGCCGCGCACGTCCCGCGATTCTTTCTCCGGTTGCGTCAATGGATGCCGGCTCCGGCCTGCGCCGGCGACGCGACGCAATGCATTCGCCACGCGCTTCGCGTCGAGCGATGCAAACGAAACGGGCAGCCTGCTGCCGCCCGTCGTCGTCCGTCGCCGCCCGTTTCGTCGTCCGTTTCGTCGCCCGTTTCGTCGCCCGTTTCGCCGCCCGGCTTACCGGCTGCCTGCCGGCCGCGGTATTACGCTGCCATCCACGCCGGCACTCGCCGGGCCACCCAGTCGGCCGCCTGCTCGTAGCCGCGCGCAAGCTGCAGCACGGCGAGATCGGCGCGCGGACGACCGATCAGTTGCATCCCCATCGGCAAGCCCGCGTCGTTGAAACCGACCGGCACGTTGATCACCGGGCAGCCGGCCAACGTCCACGGCACGACCGTTTCCATCCAGCGGTGATAGGTGTCCATCGCGCGGCCCGCGATCTCCTTCGGCCAGCGCTGGTCGACGTCGAACGGGAAGACCTGCGCGGTCGGCGCCGCGATGAAGTCGTAACGGTCGAAGAAGCTCAGCACCGCCTGATGCCACGCGGTCCGTTCGACACTCGCGTCGAACACCGCCGCGCCCTGCATCGCGAGCAGCCCCTCGACCTCGTAGATCGCCTCGGGCTTCAGCAGCGCGCGGCGCGCCGGGTCGCGATAGTGCGCGAGCAGCCCGCCGCCCGACAACAGGTGCCGGTGCGCGAGCCACAGGCGCCAGATCCGGTCGGGCGCGAACGCCGGCAGCGCCGCATCGACGTCGCAGCCGATCTCACGCAGCGTCGCCAGCCCATGCTCGCACTGCGCGAGCACGCCGGCCTCGGTCGCGAGATAGCCGTTCCAGTCGCCGACCCACGCGACGCGCTTGCCGCGCAGATCCGCGTCGAGCGGCTGCGCGAACGCCGCCGGATCGTCCGCGAGCGACAGCGGATCGTTGCGATCGTAGCCGGCCTGGATCGCGAGCAGTTGCGCGACGTCGCCGACCGTGCGGCCCATCGGCCCTTCGATGCCGAGCTGCTGCATGAACACGTCGACGCCCGGCCAACGCGGCACGCGGCCCTGCGACGGACGGAAGCCGTAGATGTTGCAGAACGCCGCCGGATTACGCAGCGAACCGCCGAAATCGCTGCCGTCCGCCACCGGCAGCATCCGCGACGCGAGCGCCGCCGCCGTGCCGCCGCTGCTGCCGCCCGCGCTCCTGGTCAGGTCGTACGGGTTGCGCGTCGCGCCGTAGACTTCGTTGAACGTGTGCGAACCGAGCCCGAACTCGGGCGTATTGGTCTTGCCGATGAAGATCGCGCCGGCCGCGCGCATCCGCGCGACGCCGACGGAGTCCGCCTGCGGCACGTTCTCGCGGAAGATCGGCGAACCGTAGGTCGTGCGCAGCCCCTTCGTCATCGCCAGATCCTTCGGCGCTTGCGGCATCCCGTGCAGCCAGCCGCGGTACTCGCCGCGCGCCAGCTCCGCGTCCTTTTCCGCGGCTTCCGCCAGCAGCGCATCGCGCTCGCGCAGCGCGACGATCGCGTTGACCGCGCCATTCACACGCTCGATGTGGTCGAGATACGCCCGCATCGTCTCGACGCACGAAACCGCCTTGCCGCGGATCGCCGACGCGAGCTCGCCGGCCGACAGGCGCACGATCGGATCGACGGAAATGGAAGCGGGAGCGAGAAACTGCGGGGCGCCGTGCGGCATGCGGGTCTCCTGTGAGGCGGTATCGGATGGCGCGCCGCCGGGCGGCGGCCGACGCTCTACTCTACGCGACGCGCCCCGGACGACCTTCGATATTTTGCGGCGCAATTCATTGCGGATCCGACTGAATCGCGCTCGCGGCGAGAGTCCGCACCGGCCGGCCGGGGCCGACGCTATCGCTCGCTGCCGTTTATGCGCATAAACTTAAATTTCTTATATTTTTAATTGGTGCGTCACGGGACTGCGTGCGTTAACGACATTTTTATGCGGCCGGCCGATCTCTTTAGATCGTTTCGTCCGGCCGCCCGCTACGCTGGAAGCACTTCGTTTCCGGGTTCATCGTCCATGCTCAAGCTGCTGGTTCCGGTCGGCCATTCGCCGCGCTCGCTTCAGGCCGTTCGGCACGCGACGTTTCTGTATCGCGAGCGCTGCGCGTCGGAGGTCGTGCTGATCAACGTGCAGGCACCGCTCGAATCGACGCGGCTCGAAGCCTATTACCCGCTGTCGCGGTTGCGCGCGATCGAGACACGATTCGCGACCGACGATCTCGCGATGGCCGAGCGGCTCCTGCGCGATGCGGACGTGAAATACAGCGTCGTGATGAAGGTCGGGCCGGTAGCCGATACGATCGCGGCCACGGCAGCCGAAACCGGGTGCGACGAGATCGTCGTGACCGTGCCGGGACGCGATCCGCTGCACGCGTTGATGTCGGTGTTTCGGCGCAGCGTGACGGCCCGGCTGTTGCGGATTTCGAATGTGCCGGTGACGGCGGTGCAATGACGGGAACGGCGCGTCACGCGTGCGCATCGTGCGCGCGCGGTCGCGCGGCGCTCACTCGATGACCTTGCGCCAGAACACGAAATAGGCGGCTGCCGAAGACGCCAGCAGCAGGATGGCCCACATCGGAGCAAGACTGATCAGGACGGATGAGACGTTCAACATTTGGATTCCTCACTATTTCGACAGCGATCTTCAACACCTGCCTGCTTGCCGGCCCCGACGCGTCGACCCGCGTCAGGTTCCGTCAAATCATGCATCCATGCTATCGCTTTGAACGGCCGTGCGACCGCCGCCGCCGGCCCGCACCCTGACATTCGTCAAACTCGCGCGCATTGCCCGCCCCTCGCACGGCGACGGAAAAACAGGACAGGATCGTCCTGCCTCGCCGCCGCTTTCAGCAGACGTTTACCGGGGGAAGCCCCAAGTGCTTCGTCGAACGTGTCCGCGTTACGCTTGAGCAACGAGGAGACGAACCATGAGACGAGCCGTACATATCGCCGTTTTCGCCCTGCTGGCCTATCTCATCGGCGATCGCGCGATCCTGCACGCGCAGGGCCGCGACGCCAGCCCGCTCGCGTGCGAGCAAGGCGCCGCGCAGGTGAGGGCCGATGCGCTCGGTCGCGGCTTCGGCGAAACCGCCGCCGGCAGCCAGAGCGAGGCCTTCATGTCGGGCTGCCTGGTGACGGGACGGAGCGACCAGGACGTCGCGATGGCCGCCCGCTGACGCGTATCATCCGGCGGCGAGCCGGCTACGCCCGACGTCGCGAGCACGGGCGTCGGTTCGCGCTGCGTGCCCCACTGCCCCGATACGGACGTCACCGTCCACCTTCCCTGCCCCGTTAGCCCCGACATGACCGATCCGAACACCGCGTTGATCCAGCGCTTCTACACGGCCTTCCAGCAGCGCGACATCGACGCGATGCTCGCGTGCTATGCCGACGACGTCGTCTTCAGCGATCCCGCATTCGGCGAACTGCGCGGCGAACTCGCGCACGACATGTGGCGGATGCTGGTCGCACGGGCGCAGAAATTCTCGCTGACGTTCGGCGAAGTCGCCGCGGACGACCAGGCCGGGCGCGCGACGTGGAGCGCGCACTACCGGTTCGCCGCGACCGGACGGAGGGTGGTCAACCGGATCGACGCGCGTTTCCGGTTTCGCGACGGACGCATCGTCGAACATCGCGACCATTTCGACCTGTGGCGCTGGGCCCGTCAGGCGCTCGGGATGAAAGGCGCCCTGCTCGGCTGGACGCCTTTCATGCAGCACGCGATCCGCGCGCAGGCACGAAAAAATCTCGACGCGTATCGCGCCAAACGGACATGAACCACGGCCGCTCCGCTACGGCTTCATCGTCGCGTTGATCAGGTCGTAAGCCATGTCCGGCACCACGCCGTCCGGGTTCTCGAGGCCGTTCTGGCGATACCAGCTTTCATCGGCCTCCGGATGCGGGCCGGCCAGGCCGACGCGCCCATTGCCGTAGCGGTACGTGGCGGCCGCAATGTCCTTGTTCGGGTAGATCGCCAGCACGATCCCGCCGGAGCCGAGCGGCGCGACCGGGAGCCGCGCGCCGTCCTGATAGTAGATCCAGCGTTTTTTCCCGCGCCAGACGACCGGCGTCACCGTATCGGCGATGCCGTGAAGCGTCGAGCCCGGCCGGTCGACCTCGGAGTCGATATCGCCGGCAACCAGGCCGAAACCCTGCGTGCCGGCCAGGTAGGCGCCCATGCATAGTCCGAGATATCGGCCGCCGTTCGCTACGTAATGCCGCACGGCCGTGATGGCGGATCGGCCGATGCTGGCTGCCGCGCCGGGAATATCCTGCCCGCCGCCGGGCTGCACATAGAGCGACGCACCGGCCAGCGCGGCGGGCGTGATCTTGAGCTTTTCCGCCGGCCCCACGTAGATCACACGGAACCGGTAGTCCGATTCCCGCAGGCGTCTGGCGATGGTTTCGGGGCACCCGTCGCACGCGGCAGGCCCGCGATAGACCAGCGCGACCGGCTGGCTCGCCGCGTCGCGCGCCGCGTTGCGCGCTGGGTCGCCGGGCGTGGCCGCGTGAACGGCCGGCGACGCGACAAGCGCCACCATCAGGAAAATCGCGTCTCTCGAGCGCATGTCGTGGATCGCCGGAGTCAAGGAAATCGCTGCCGCCCGGGCCGATTCGACAGGCGCGCGACCGCTTCCGCCTGCCGTTCCGACACCCGATTGCACGTTGCATGACAGCGAGCGTAGCGGCCCGAACGCGCCCCGTGTGTACCGTTTCCTGCGGGCTTGTGCAGATATGTGCGACATCGGGACCTGAACCGACACCCGGCACCCGGCCGCCCGGCCGCACCCGACAAGGCCGGCTCCCGCCATGCAACCACGCCTTCGGTGTTTCACACCGCCAACTCTTATATAAGACATAAGACATTTGACGTTCCACCCCGTTGAGATTAGAATTCCGCTCAAAGCAGTGCCTGGAATCGCCCCGGAGTGCCGGCAAGGCCTTCCCCTCAAACGCAATATCAGCAGGTCTCCCCATGCTTGAAAACTTTCGTGCTCACGTGGCCGCCCGCGCCGCGCTCGGTATTCCTCCCCTGCCGCTGACGGCTCAGCAGACCGCCGAACTGGTCGAATTGCTGACGAACCCGCCCGCCGGCGAAGAGCAGACGCTGCTCGAGCTGATCACCCATCGCGTGCCCGCCGGCGTCGACGAAGCCGCCCGCGTGAAGGCCGGCTTCCTGGCCGCCGTGGCCAAGGGCGAGACCGCCTGCCCGCTGATCTCGCGCGAACGCGCGACCGAACTCCTCGGCACGATGCTCGGCGGCTACAACATCCAGCCGCTGATCGAGCTGCTGTCCGACGAATCCGTCGCCGCGGTGGCCGCCGACGCGCTGAAGAAAACCCTGCTGATGTTCGACCAGTTCCATGACGTGAAGGAACTCGCCGACAAGGGCAACGCGCACGCAAAGGCCGTGCTGCAGAGCTGGGCCGACGCCGAATGGTTCACGAGCCGTCCGGAAGTGCCGGAAAGCCTGACCATCACCGTGTTCAAGGTCACGGGCGAAACCAACACCGACGACCTGTCGCCGGCGCCGGACGCCACCACCCGCCCCGACATCCCGATGCACGCGCTGGCGATGCTGAAGAACGCACGTCCCGGCATCACGCCGGAAGAAGACGGCAAGCGCGGGCCGGTCAAGTTCATCGAATCGCTGAAGGAAAAGGGTCACCTGGTCGCGTACGTGGGCGACGTGGTCGGCACCGGCTCCTCGCGCAAGTCGGCCACCAACTCGGTGCTGTGGTTCACCGGCGAAGACATCCCGTTCGTCCCGAACAAGCGCTTCGGCGGCGTATGCCTCGGCGGCAAGATCGCCCCGATCTTCTACAACACGATGGAAGACGCCGGCGCGCTGCCGATCGAGCTCGACGTGTCGCAAATGAACATGGGCGACGTGGTCGAACTGCGCCCGTACGAAGGCAAGGCGCTGAAGGACGGCAAGGTCATCGCCGAATTCCAGGTGAAGTCCGACGTGCTGTTCGACGAAGTGCGCGCCGGCGGCCGCATTCCGCTGATCATCGGCCGCGGCCTGACCGCGAAGGCGCGTGAAGCGCTCGGCCTCGCGCCGTCGACGCTGTTCCGCCTGCCGCACCAGCCGGCCGACAGCGGCAAGGGCTTCTCGCTCGCGCAGAAGATGGTCGGCCGCGCGTGCGGTCTGCCGGAAGGCCAGGGCGTGCGCCCGGGCACGTACTGCGAACCGAAGATGACCTCGGTCGGCTCGCAGGACACCACGGGCCCGATGACCCGCGACGAACTGAAGGACCTCGCCTGCCTCGGCTTCTCGGCCGATCTCGTGATGCAGTCGTTCTGCCATACCGCCGCGTATCCGAAGCCGGTCGACGTGAAGACGCACCAGACGCTGCCGAACTTCATCAGCACGCGCGGCGGCATCGCGCTGCGCCCGGGCGACGGCGTGATCCACTCGTGGCTGAACCGCATGCTGCTGCCCGACACCGTCGGCACCGGCGGCGATTCGCACACGCGCTTCCCGATCGGCATCAGCTTCCCGGCAGGCTCGGGCCTCGTCGCGTTCGCGGCCGCCACCGGCACGATGCCGCTGGACATGCCGGAATCGGTGCTGGTCCGCTTCAAGGGCAAGATGCAGCCGGGCGTCACGCTGCGCGACCTTGTCAACGCGATTCCGCTGTACGCGATCAAGCAAGGCATGCTGACGGTCGCCAAGCAAGGCAAGAAGAACATCTTCTCGGGTCGCATTCTCGAAATCGAAGGCCTCCCCGACCTGAAGGTCGAGCAAGCGTTCGAGCTGTCGGATGCGTCCGCCGAGCGTTCGGCCGCCGGTTGCACGGTGCGCCTGAACAAGGAACCGATCATCGAGTACCTGAACAGCAACATCACGCTGCTCAAGTGGATGATCGCGCAGGGCTACCAGGATCCGCGCAGCCTGCAGCGCCGCATCGCGGCGATGGAACAGTGGCTGGCCGACCCGCAACTGCTCGCGCCGGATGCCGACGCCGAATACGCGGCCGTCATCGAGATCGACCTCGCCGACATCCACGAGCCGATCGTCGCGTGCCCGAACGATCCGGACGACGTGAAGACGCTGTCGGACGTCGCTGGCGCGAAGATCGACGAAGTGTTCATCGGCTCGTGCATGACCAACATCGGTCACTTCCGTGCCGCGTCGAAGCTGCTGGAAGGCAAGCGCGACATTCCGGTCAAGCTGTGGGTCGCGCCGCCGACCAAGATGGACCAGAAGCAGCTGACGGAAGAAGGTCACTACGGCGTGTTCGGCACGGCCGGCGCCCGCACCGAAATGCCGGGCTGCTCGCTGTGCATGGGCAACCAGGCACAGGTGCGCGAAGGCGCGACGGTGATGTCGACGTCGACCCGCAACTTCCCGAACCGCCTCGGCAAGAACACGAACGTGTACCTCGGCTCGGCGGAACTGGCGGCGATCTGCTCGCGTCTGGGCAAGATCCCGACCAAGGAAGAGTACATGGCCGACATGGGTGTGCTCACCGCCAACGGCGACAAGATCTACCAGTACATGAACTTCGACCAGATCGAAGACTTCAAGGAAGTGGCCGACACCGTGCAGCTGTAAGCACGCAGTCGGGCTGCGGCGGGTGGTCGACGTCGCAGCGCACCGAAAGGCGCCGCGGGCCGACAGGCCGCGGCGCTTTTTTTCATGGATGGCGTCTTGCGCAACGAGCGATAACCGGAAGCGCATCGATGACCGGCGATGCTAGCGCCGCGTCGCGACAGTCATGCGCCGCCGTCCGGCTCGCGACGGATCACCAGTTCGTTGAAGCCCGTGCCCGCATCGAACTCGCGCGAGAAGCGATGCGCGGGCAGCAGCGCGAGCAGGATCTCGGCCGTCGTGCGCACCACGCAGCCGCTCGCCACGTGGCCGCCCATCACGCGGCCGTCCGCGTCCGAGACCGACATATGCAGATGCGCGCCGTCCGGCGATACGGAGCCGGCCAGCGTCAGGATTTCGAGGTCGCCGCGCAGCTCGGTCGGTCGATCGACGCCGGCGAAGCGCAGCTGCGCGACGCTCAGGCTGCCGATGCCCTGGATCACGAAGGCCGCGTGCGCGTCATGCTGGTGGAGCGCTGCCTCGATAGCGCCGCGCAGATCGTCGCCGGGGGAAAGGCGCAAAGGATGGGCTTGCATGGTCAATACCTGCGTTCGGGCCGTGGATTCGGCCAAGGGTACGTTCGGGCGCGAAATCCGGCAAGTCGGCCACTTACGCACCGCGATCGCTCGCCAGCAACCCGTACAGCGCACTGTCCGACACTTCGTCGCCGACGATCCAGCGCTCGCGCAACACCCCTTCCCGGACGAAGCCGAGCCGTTCGAGCAACCGCGCCGACGCGACGTTGCGCGGATCGATATCGGCCTCGATCCGGTTCAGCCGCAGCGTGCCGAAGGCATGATCGATCAACGCCGACGCCGCTTCGCGCATGTATCCGCCGCGCCAGAACGCGCGCCGCAGGCAAAAGCCGATCTCGGCGCGCCGGCATTGCGCGTTCGCCTGGAACAGCACGCACTCGCCGAGCGCTTCGCCGGTTTCCCGCAGTTCGAGCACGCAGACGAGGCTCTCCCCGCTCGCGGACATCTGCACGTTGCGCGCGACGCGCGCCTCGGCCTGCTCGATTGCCGTCATCGGCGAGAACGAGAAATAGCGCATCGCTTGCGCATCGGACCAGATCTCGAAGAAGGTCGGTGCGTCGGCGTCGCGAAGCGGCCGCAGCACGAGGCGGGACGTATTCAGCGTGACGGGTTCGAACAGGGGCATGGCAGCGGTCTGACGAAAATCGGGACCGTGAATTAGAACACGCGAACCGTGCGCCAACCAGCGCGCCCGCTGCCGCGCCCGACATGGAACGGCCGACGGCCGTGAAACAAAAGGCCCGGGCAACGTCTCCCGGGCCTGAGCACTTCGTCCATGACTGCCGGTCACGCTTACGCCTCGAGCGCCTCCAGCACCTTCCCTTTCGTCTCGATCCCGACGAAGTGCACGGTCAGCGCCGCGATCAGCGGCACCACGGCGATCAGATAGAACGCCGGCGCGAGGTTCCCGCCGATGATCGCATGCGGCACGACCATCGGCGCGACGAACGACGCGATCTTCAGCCACGCGCTGCCGAGCCCGCAGCCCGACGCGCGGATGCTCGTCGGATACTGCTCGGGCGTATAGACGTACGCGGTGATGAACCCCGACGCCATCAGCCCGAGCGACAGCGAACAGAAGACCGCGACCACATACACCGACGACGCGTGATAGATGCCGGCGAGCGCCAGCGACAGCGCGCACAGCACGAACGACCACACGATCACCGGCTTGCGGCCGAGCTTGTCGACCAGCAGCGCGGAGGCCAGCGAGCCGAGCACGCCCATCACCGAGCCGATCACCGCGAGGTTCAGCGCGAGCTGCAGCGGCGCGTGATAGAAGTTCTTGTAGATCGTCGGCAGCCACGTGGACAGCCCGTACTGGATGAACCCGCAGGTCGCCCACAGCGTCGCCACCGCGAGCGTGCGCTTGCGATACGCGGCGCTGAACAGGTCGGTCATCCTGCGCTTCGGATGCTGGCGCACCATCTCGTCGAACGCGGCCGCCTGCGTGACCGGCGGCAGCTCGCCGCGCACCGATCCTTCGAACACGCCGACCGCGCGCCCGGCTTCCGCGAGCCGCCCGCGCGACGCGAGCCAGCGCGGCGATTCCGGCACGAGGCGCGTGAGCACGAGCGACAGGATCACCGGCAGCCCGCCGACGAAGTACATGATTTCCCAGCCGAAGCGCGGCACGAGCCACGCGCCGAGCGCCATCGACACGAGCAGGCCGATCGGGAACACGATCTCGTACAGCAGCACGAAGCGGCCGCGGCCATGCGCGCGCGTGATTTCGTTGATGTACGTGGCCGCGACCGGCAATTCGCCGCCGAGCCCGAGCCCCTGCAGGATCCGCAGCAGCACGAACACCTCGAACGTCGGCGCGAAGCCACACGCGATACTCGTGATGCCGATCACGGCCGAGCTCCACGCGATGGCTTTCACGCGGCCATGTTTTTCCGCGAGCGCGGGAAACAGGAATGCGCCGATCAGCTGGCCGATCGCGCCGGACGCGATCAGCATGCCGATCTGCGTCGGCGACAGCCCCCATTTGTGAATCAGCAGCGGCAGCGTCGCCGCGATCGTGATCACGTCGAAGCCGTCGAAAAACGTCGCGGTGCCGATCAGCACGCGTGCGCGGATCTGCATCGCGTTGGCCGGAAGCCGCTCGAGCCGGGCGATGATCGCGCCGGGCGTGGAGGCGGCAGCTTCCATCGTGGCCCTGCCGGCCACGACGTTGTCGAAAGTGCTCATGCGGGGTGTCTCCTGGGTCTCTTTCCGGTTGGGCCGGTCAGGCAAGCGCTTGGGTCGTGTCTGCCAGGGCTTCCGTATCCACTGCCCGGCCCTGGTTCATCCACTTGCGCGCGAGCTTCAGCTCGCGTGCGTTGTTCACGGCGATGACACCTCTCACATGTCCGTCGCCCACGAAAAACAGCGTCGCGCGACGCGCGGCGAGATCGCCGCGCACGACGAGCTGCGCATCGGCCGGCAGATCGCCGAGGATCTGCAGGTTCACGTCGTACTGATCGGACCAGAACCACGGAATCTCCGCGTACGGTTCGCGCACGCCGAGCACGGCTTTCGCGGCCGCGATCGCCTGGTTCTGCGCGTTCGCCCACGATTCGAGCCGCACGCGCCGCTTCAGCCAGCCGTTGTGATGGTTCGCGACGTCGCCGCACGCGAAGATCGCGGGGTCGCTGGTCGCGCCGTATTCGTCGACGACGATGCCGTCGTCGATCGCGAGCCCCGCGTCGCTCGCCAGCGACGCATTCAGCGCGAGGCCGATGCCGGCCACCGCGAAATCGGCGTCGATCGTCGTGCCGTCGGCGAGCGTCGCGCGCACCTTCGATGCGTCGCCGGGCTGCGCATCGAGCGATTCAAGCGCCGCGCCAAGTCGCACGTCGACGCCGTTCGAACGATGCAGGTCGAGCAGGAAGTCGGACACGATCTGCGGCACCGAACGCCCGCACAGCCGCGGCGCGCCTTCGACCACGACGGCGTCGACGCCGAGCTTGCGCGCGGTCGCCGCGACTTCGAGGCCGATCCAGCCGCCGCCGATCACGAGCACGCGCCGGCTCGCCCGCAGCTTCTCGCCGAGCGCGGCGGCTTCGTCGAGCGTGCGCAGGTAATGCAGGTTCGGCGTGTTGACGAGCGCAGCGGGCAAGCGGCGCGACGTGCCGCCGGTCGCGATCACGAGCCGGTCGTATTCGATCTCGCGGCCGCTTTCGGTCTTCACCACGCGGCGCGCGCGGTCGATCGACGCCGCGCGCTCCGGCTGCCATGCCTCGACGTTCAGCGCGTCGAATTCGTCCGGGCGCACGACGCGCACGGTCTCGATGTCGGCGTCGCCGGCCAGCACGGCCTTCGACAGCGGCGGGCGCTCGTACGGCAGGTGCGGCTCGTCGGCGATCATCACGAGACGGCCCGCATACCCTTGCGCGCGCAACGTCTTCAACACCCAGCCGGCAGCCTGGCCGCCGCCGATCACGACGACCGTGCCCGGCGCGGCCCGCGCGGGCGTATTCGCTTCGGTCATGATTTGCGCTCCGTCATGAACTTGCCTTCCGGCGCCTTCGCGTTCTTCTGCCGGCGCGTGTTGCCGTCCAGGCCGCCGTCGACGGCCCACTCGGCGAACACGGTCGGCCCCGGTTCGAATTCGCGCGGTTGCCAGTCGGGCGTCAGCACGTCTTCGTCCGCGTAGTACTCGATCAGCGCACCGGCCGGATTCTGGAAGTACCAGAAGTACGCGGACGACACCGGGTGACGCCCCGGGCCGAGCTGCGTTTCCCAGCCGCAGCGGTCGATGTGCATGCCGCCGCCGAATACTTCGTGGATGTCGCGCACGGTGAATGCGACGTGGTTCAGGCCGCGTTTGCCGTTCGGCAGCGCGAGCAGGAACAGGTCGTGATGGCCGCCGTGCGGTGCGCAGCGCATGAACGCACCGCGGCCCGGATAACGGTCCGACGTCTCGAAGCCGAGCAACTCGTGATAGAACCTTTCCTGCGCGTCGAGGCAGTTCGTGAAGAACACGACATGCCCGACCTCGACCGGCTCTGCACGCGCATAGATCGGGCTCGGCTGGTCCACGCGCAGCGTCCGGCCCCAGACGTTCGACGGCGAGCCCGCGATGTCGAGTGCGCGCTTGCGCGTGACTTCGATGCGGATCGCCATTCCGTTCGGGTCGATGCAGCCGAGCGCATCGTCCTGCGCGTAATAGCCGGGCTGGCCGGCCAGCTTGGTGCGCAGTGCGTCGAGTTCGCCCTGCGTCGCGACGCCCCACGTGACTTCCCGCAGCGTCGGGCCTGCTTCGAACGCGGGCGGCAGCGACGGATCGTCGGCTTTCACGACCAGCACGGTGCAACCGTTCAGCGTCTCGAAGCGCGCACGCGTGTCGTCGTGCGCGACTTCCTTCAGCCCCCAGTCGGCGAAAAAGCGCCGGCAGGTGGCGAGGTCGTCGACGCCGTACGTGATCTGCTCGATTCCCAAAATGCTCATTGCGTCATTCCCCTTCGCTCAGTTCGCCCACGGCAGCGGCGCGTCGTTCAAGCCCCAGTAGAGGCTCTTCTGCTGCATGTATTCGCGGATGCCGAGACGCCCCTTCTCGCGTCCCATCCCGCTCTCCTTCCAGCCCGAGAACGGCGTGGAGATCGAGAACAGCTTGTACGTGTTGATCCAGACGGTGCCCGTCTCCAGCGCGCGCGCGATGCGCCATGCGCGCTTGTAGTCGCGCGTCCAGATGCCGGCCGCGAGCCCGAATACACTGTCGTTCGCCTGTGCGATCAACGACGCTTCGTCGTCGAACGGCATCGCGACCAGCACCGGCCCGAAGATTTCCTCCTGGCAGATGCGCGCGCTGTTCGGCAAGCCTTCGAGAATCGTCGGCTGATAGAAGAAGCCGTTCTCGCGCCCGTCGCCCGCCGGCCGCTCGCCGCCGCACAGCAGACGGCCGCCTTCTTCCAGCCCGAGCGCCACGTAGCGTTCGACCGATTCGCGATGCTTCGCGGTGATCAGCGGGCCCATCTGCGTGTCGGGCCGCGTCGGGTCGCCCACGCGCAGCTTGCGTGCACCGGCCACCAGGCGCTTCATGAATTCGTCGTATATCGCGTGCTGCACGAACAGTCGCGAACCGGCGATGCACGCTTCGCCCGACGAACTGAAGATGCCGTACAGCACGCCGTTGACCGCGTGGTCGAGATCGGCGTCATCGCACACGATCGTCGGCGACTTGCCGCCGAGTTCGAGCGACACCGGCATCAGCTTCTCGGCCGCGATGCGCGCGATGCCGCGGCCCACTTCGGTGCCGCCGGTAAACGACACCTTCTTCACGAGCGGATGACGCACGAGCACGTCGCCGATCACCGAGCCCTTGCCCGGCAGCACGCTCAGCACGCCCTTCGGCACGCCGGCTTCCTCGCAGATGCGCGCCAGCGCGAGCGAGACGAGCGGCGTGACCTCGGCCGGCTTGAGCACCACCGCGTTGCCGCCGGCCAGCGCCGGCGCGAGCTTCTGCGCGTCGGACGCAATCGGCGAATTCCACGGGGTGATCGCCGCGATCACGCCGATCGGCTCGTACACGCTCATCGTCAGGTAGTCGCCGCGCGACGGCGTCAGCTCCTCGTCGAGCGTTTCGAGGCACGCCGCGAAATAGCGGAACGTGTTCGCGGCGCTGGCCACCAGCACGCGCGTCTCGCCGATCGGCTTGCCGTTGTCGCGGCGCTGCAGGTGCGCGAGCGCCTCGTGGCGCTGCATGATGAGATCCGCGATGCGGTACAGCACCTGCGCGCGCTGGTGCGGCTTCAGCCCGGCCCAGTCGGCGCGGCGCCATGCGGCGTCGGCCGCCACGACGGCGTCGGCCGCGTCTTCCGCGTTCGCCGTCGATACTTCCATGTTCAGCGACTGGTCGGCCGGATAGATGCTCGCGTAAGGCGCTCCGCGGCCGCGCCGCCACTCGCCGCCGATCAGGATGTCGCCGTCGGGTACGAGGCTCGTATCGAAAGGAGTCATGTCACAAGTCCCACAAATCTGTCTCTGCACATCCGCCCTCGCCGTGGCGCGGGCGGACGCTCGATGGTCCGGTCAGATCACGCAGCGGGCCGCGCGGTTGCGCAGCGCACGAATCGCGCTGTATGCCGTCAGCGCGGACGTCTTCGGGTTGTCCGGCAGCGGCTTGCCGCTCATTTCCAGCGACATCTCGCCGAATGCGCCGCGCGCGGTGATGCGGTGCACGTTGCGCGCGACCGCCGGATCGGCGATCAGGCGCACGTGCGTCGCGTCGAGGCCGAGGCCCGCGAGCGCGACCGTCGCCGCGACGTTCGCGTTCTTCGGGTACAGCCGCGCGGCGTCGCGCGCGGTGCCTTCGAAGATCACCTTTTCCTCGGTCATCGCGCGCAGGTCGCACAGCTCCTCGGCCGGCGTGCCGAGCCAGCCGAGCGGCGGCTTGCGGCCGACGTACAGCACGTCGTCGAGGCCGCCCTGCTTCGCGGACGCCAGCGCGTCGATGCCGCCGATCGCGCCGGACAGCAGCGTCACCGTCGTGCCGCCTTCGTCGGCCGCTTGCGACAGCGCGTCGAGCAGCGCGAGATCGGACAGCGCGCCGATCGACGCGACCGCGCAGTCGGTGCCGGCCTTCAGCAGCGGCACGACGTGATCGACGAGCGCGCTGTGGCCCGCGCATTCGAGCGCGAACTCGGGGCGGCGGGCCAGTGCGTCGACCGACGACACGACCTCCACCGCGCCGCCGAGCGCGTCCTGCACCGCCGCGCGCTGGTGTTCCGGCACGATCACGTGCGCGACGCGCAGCGACGCATCGTGCTCGACCGCGTGGTACACGGCCGCGCCGATCGCGCCGAAGCCGATCATCGCGACGTCGACGGGGGCATGCGCCCGCTGTTGCCCGTTACGCATACTGGCGCTCCGTCGGCGCTTCCTTCTTCACCGGCGGGCCCGCGAATGCCGACGCGAACGAGCCGACCGACAGCATGTCGACCTCGACCATCACCGGCCCTTCCTTCGCGAGCCCTTCGCGCACGATCGCTTCGGCCTGGTCGAGCGACGTGATCCGGTAGTGCGTGAGGCCGAAGCTCGCGCAGAACTGCGCGAAATCGGGCTGGTGCAGTTGCACGAAGCAGCGGCGGCCGCCGTAGTGCGCGTCCTGGATGTTGCGGATCACGCCGTAGCACTGGTCGTTCATCAGCACGATCATCACGTTCGCGTTTTCCTGCACGGCCGTGACGAGCTCGCCGACGTTGACCATCAGGCCGCCGTCGCCGACGAGGCAGACCGTCTTCGCCGCGGCGCCCGCGAGCGCGGCACCGATGCCCATCTGGATGCCCTGGCCGATGCCGCCGCCGAGCGCATGCACGCCCGAGCGCGGCTCGAAGATCTTCAGCAGGCGGTTGCCCCACGTGCTGTTCGAGATCGTCACGTCGCGCACCCAGTTGTAGTCGCGGCCGACGGCGGCCTGCAGCGTGTCGACGAGCTTCTTGTACGGCCCGAGGCCCTTCGTCACGTCGGCCACTGCCGCCTCGCGGGCCGCCGCGAGATCGGCCGCGAATTGCGGATCGACCGACAGGCGGCCTTCGAGGCGATCGGCCAGCTCGGCCAGCACGCGCTTCGAATCGCCGTGCACGAACAACGCGTTGCGGTAGCCGCGGTTGTCGGCGAGCGCATCGGCGTCGATACGGAACAGCGGCTGCGGCAGCGCGAGCTTGTACTTCAGCGTTTCGTTGCCGCGCAGGCGCGAGCCGACCACGACGAGCGCGTCGCAGGTCTTGTAGAACGCTTCGACCGACGCGTGCACGTTGAACGCGCCGAGCGTCGCCGGATGATCCTCGGGCAGCACGCCGCGGCCCTGCACGCTCGTCACGACGCCGAAGCCGAGCTTCACGAGGCGCTCGACTTCCGCGCGTGCGTGACGCGCGCCGCCGCCGAGCCACAGCAGCGGGCGGCGCTTGGCCGCGAGGGCGTCGGCGAGCTTCGCGACGCGGGCTTCGTCGTGCTCGCGCACCGCGACGTGTGCCGGTGCGAGATCTTCCGGCCATTCGATTTCGGCCGCCTGGATGTCGATCGGGATCTCGACGGACACGGGGCCCGTGGGCGCGGTCTGCGCGATGCGCACGGCTTCGCGAATCGTCGGCAGCACGGTTTCGACCGTGCGCACGCGGAACGCCGCCTTCGAGATCGAGTCGAGCATCGACAGCTGGTCCGGCGCTTCGTGGATGTACGCGAGATCCTGGTCGAGGTAAGGCGTCTCGATCTGCCCCGTCACGTGCAGCAGCGCGGTGCCGGCCGTCAGCGCCTCGACCATCGCACCGGCCGCGTTGCCCGCCGCCGTGCCCGTGCTCGTGAACGCGACGCCGAGGCCGCCCGACACACGGGCCAGCCCGTCGGCCATGTTCAACGCCCCCGCTTCGCCGCGCGCGCCGACATACCGGATGTTGCCGCGCGAGTGGATCGCGTCGAGGATCGGCATGTTGTGGATCGAGATGACACCGAATGCGGTTTTCACGCCGCACTGCTCGAGAAAGGCGGCAATCAGCTCGCCAACCGTGGTTTTTTCAGACATGGCGTGCAAAGCCTCCAGAAACGTCGATATGGCTGCCCGTCGTGTAGGACGACAGATACGTTGCGAGATAAAAAAGCGCCCAGGCGGCCTCGTCGGGCTTGCCGAAGCGATTCAGCGGAATGTTCTTCTTGCGGGCGAGCGCGCCCGTCCAGTCTTCCCAGCTTTCGCCGGGTTGCGCCTGCGTGTCGTAGCGGCGGCGCCACTGCCCCGACTCGACGATGCCGATCAGGATCGAGTTCACGCGGATGCGCTGCGGCGCCAGTTCGGTCGCGAGCGACTTCACGAGGCTCAGCACGCCGGCACGCGCCGACGACGTCGCGACCATGTGCGGCTCCGGCTGCAACGCGAGCAGCGAATTCACGCAGGTGATCGTCGGCGCCTGCGCGTCGCGCAGCAGCGGCAGGAACGCGCGCGTCGGACGGATGATGCTGAAGTACTTCAGTTCGAGTTCTTCGCGCCACGCGTCGTCGGTCGTGTCGGCGAAGGTCGATACGCGGCCCTGGCCGGCGTTGTTGACGAGCATGTCGGCGCGGCCGAAACGCGCGGACACCGCTTGCGCGAAGCCGGTCACGTCGGTTTCGTCGAGCACGTTGCAGCGCGTGGCCAGCAGTTGCGCATCGGCGTACTTGTCGCGCAGCATCGCGTCGGCACGTGCGAGACGGTCGCCGTCGCGGCCGCAAATCGCGACCGACGCGCCCGCCTGCAGGAACCGTTCGGCCGTCGCGAGGCCGATGCCGGACGAACCGCCCGTCACCACCGCCACCTGCCCGGTCAGATCGATCTGAATCATCGGAGTCCTAAAGCCTTGAGAAACGTGTGCTCGTCATCCGAGCGGTAATTGAGCCGACGCGACAATTCCGCCGCCGCGCGCTGCACCTTGTCGATCAGCCCGTCGGCGATCAGCGCCGCGTCGATCTCCGGACGCGGCACCGTCACCGTGATGCACGCGACGATCCGCTGCGTCTCGTTGCGCACCGGCGCCGTGACGACCGAGATCCCGCGCTCGAACGACGAATTGCTGACGCCGTAACCGCGCAGCGCATCCTCGCGGATCACTTCGTACAACGCATCGACCGTTTCCGGCGTCGCGCTCGTCATCCGGCTCAGCGCGCCTTCCGGATACAGCGCACGCAGCTCCTTCAGCGACAGGTCGCCCATCAGCACGTGGCCATGCGTCGTCGCGTGCGCGGGCAGCCGTGTGCCGACGTTCACGCGGATCGAGCTGAACACCGGCGACTGGCTCTGCGCCTTCGCGACGAACACCACGTCGCGGCCGTCGCGGATCACGATGTGCGTCGTGAAGCCGGTCGCATCGCGCAGGCTCTCGATCACCGGCAGGCCGAGATCGGTCAGCTCCAGCGAGCTCAGATATTCGAAGCCGAGCCGCAGCACGGCGACGCCGAGCTTGTAGTTGCGATCCTTGTCCGCGCGTTCGAGAAAGCCGAGCGATTCGAGCGTCTGCAGCAGACGGAACACCGTCGTGCGCGGAATGCCGAGCCGCTTCGACAACTCGGGCGCGCCGAGCACCGGCTCGCGCGGCGAGAATTCGGCGAGAATGCGCAGCCCGCGCTCGAGGCCCGGCACCACGTAGCTGGCTTCGGCCTTCGCGTTTTCGGATGCGTTTCGTTGCAGCGGTTCGCTCATGCCATTCCCCACTGCGTATCGCACTGACGGCAGAACGCATCGATCAGCGCCGAATAAGCGGCCGGCGCCTCCACGTAACCCGCATGCCCGGCCTGCGGAATCACCTGCAGCCCGACGTGCGCGGCCGCGGCGATCCGTTCGCACGCGGCGGGCGGCGTGATCGCGTCGTTCGCGCCGACGGCCACCGCCGCGCGGCCGCGGAAGCCGGCGAGATCGGCCGCGAGATCGGCGTTCGCGAGCAGGTGCGTGGCCTGCGCGTAGCCGGCCGGCACGATGCGCGCCATGTTCCAGCGCACCCACGCCCGTGCCTCCTCGTTCGCGAAACCGGACAGCATGTTGCCGCTGCGCTGCTCGGCGAGCCCGGCCGGGCCGAGTTCCGCGAGCATCGCGAGACGCGCGTCGCGGCGCGTGTCGCGCGTTTCGGCCGGTGCGCTGCCGTAACCGCCCGCGGGCGAGATCAGCAGCAGGCCGGCGATGCGCGCGGGCATCACGCGGACCAACCCGCCCGCGACGATCGCGCCGAGCGAATGACCGACCAGCACGCAGCGTTCGATGCCGAGTGCCTCGAGCCATGCGTTCAGCGATGCCGCGTAATCGGCGGCGGCCGGCGACGCGCCGTGCACGGGCGTCGACACGCCGTAACCGGGCGCATCCCACGCAAGCACGCGTCGCGACGCGCCGAGCGTGTCGAGCTGGCGGACCCACGATGCGGCGCCCGAACCGATCCCGTGCAGCAGCACGACGGGCAGCGCGCGGCCCGCATGCTGCGCGCCGGCCTCGCGGTAGCCGATCGTGCCCGCCGCGCCGGCTGCGCAACGCTGCTCGGGAAACTGCCCGAGCAGCGCGGCGAACGCCGCGGTGCGGTCGCGTTCACGTTTGTCGATGACACTCATTGCTTCACCCGCTCCGTCTCAACGCTTGATCTTCGCGAGCGGCGAATCGGGCGGATACGTCGGCGTGATCGGCTTCGGCGAACCGAGCATCACGCACATCAGCGCGTCTTCCTCGCCGATGTTGATTTCCGTGCGATACACGCCCGGCGGCACCGAGATCAGGTCGCGCTCGCCGAGGATCGCTTCCCACGTCTCGCCATCGCGCTCGCAGATCACCTTCATCTTGCCGCGCAGCACGAAGAAGATTTCCTCGACGTCGACATGGATGTGGCTCGGCCCGATGTTGCCGGCCGGGATGACCATCGTCGAGAACGTGAAGTTGCCGGCCGGCACCGTATTGACGTCCTTCGCGACGCCCGTGCCGCCCGTGCCGACATAGCGCATCTGCGCACGGCGGTACTTCGGGTCGTAGTCGGCCTGGAACTTCAGTGCGTCC
Organism: Burkholderia sp. MSMB1835; assembly: GCF_001526365.1. Lineage (NCBI taxonomy): Bacteria > Pseudomonadati > Pseudomonadota > Betaproteobacteria > Burkholderiales > Burkholderiaceae > Burkholderia > Burkholderia sp. MSMB1835. The sequence continues at coordinate 95,193 of NZ_LOYP01000052.1, read as the reverse complement.
CAGTCGTAGCGTCGCGTCGCGTAGCGCGCGACGCGCCCTTCCATCCAGTCGTTGAAGCTTGCGCCTTCCGGCTGGTCCCACGACTTGCGTTCGAGATCGGCGTCCGCCATCGTCCTCTCCTTCATTCCGAGTGAAAACTTCGATTCAATTCATCACGAAGCCGCCGTTCACCGGCAGCAGTTGACCCGTCACGAAGCGCGCGCCGTCCGACAGCAGGAACAGCACGGGGCCCGTCACGTCGTCGGGCACCTGCGCGCGTGCGAGCGCGCGGCCCTGCAGGTAGAACGCGTGGCGTTCCGCCGGCACGTACGCCGTCGCCTCGACTTCGGTCAGCCCCGGCGCGATCGCGTTGACCGTCACGCCGTGCGCGCCGAACTCGCGTGCCTGCGCATGCGTCATCGCGATCACCGCGCCCTTGCTGGCGACGTACGCGAGCAGCTTCGGCGCCCCCCACAACGCGGTGTCCGACGCCAGGTTCACAATCGCGCCGCGCCCCGACTGCGCAAGGTGCGGCAACGCCGCATTGCTGACGAGCCACACGCCGCGCACGTTCACGTTCATCACGGCGTCCCACGTCGACACGTCGAGCTCCGTCGACAGCTTGCCGCCCGAGTTCGTGATCGCCGCGTTGTTGATCAGCGCGTCGATACCGCCGAGCGCCGCCGCGCCCTGCGCGACGAATGCGTCGATGCTGGCCGGGTCGGCGAGATCCAGTGCGAAGAAATGCGCGGTGTGGCCGGCGCGTGCGAGCTGCGCGGCCAGCGCGCGGCCCTCTTGCGCCAGCACGTCGCCGAACGCGACCTGCGCGCCCGCTTCGACCAGCGCCTTCACGAACGCGGCGCCGAGACCGCGCGCGCCGCCCGTGACGAGCACGCGGCGACCGGGCAGCGCCACGACCGGAGCGAGCTCAGCCATTCGCGGGCTCCGAAGCGGCGTGTGCCGCGCGATGCGCGTCGAGCGCGGACAGATGCTCCTGCGCCCGCTGGCGCAGCATCCGGCGCACGCGCGTGATGCCGACGTCGTGCTGGTACAGGTATTCGTGATCGCGCGCATGCGGCGCGAGGCTTTCGAGGACGTAGCGGTCCTGTTCGAGCACGTCCCAGTGCAAGCCTTCGAGACGGTTGCGGTACATGAAGCGCCACACGTCGCGCTGCCAGCCGCTGACCTTGCGGGTACGCCAGAAATAGACCTGACAGTGATCGCCGTCGACCGGCGTCGCGAAGCCGATGATCCCGAAGTTGCCGCCGGGGCCGAACTTCTGCTTGTACGGAATCGCGAGGCGCATCCACAGGCAGCCGGTTTCGCCGAGCTCGACCCAGTCGAAGTTCACGTCGCGCTGACCGATCTTCTCGAACATCAGGCCCGTATCCGTCTTGCGCACGCGCATGTCGGCCTGCTTGTCGCCTTCGGCCATCGAGTGCGACGTCGCGTGCAGGTAAGCGCCGTGCATCGGGTCCATCACGTTGTCGATCGCGTACTGGTAATTGCACTTCCAGTTCGACACGCACAGGAAATGGCCGTACTCGTCGGCCACGAGCTCTTCCGGCAGGTTCAGCGGCGCCGGCTCGCCGTGCGCTTCGTCGCCGAACCACAGGAAGATCGCGCCGGCCTTTTCTTCGACCGGATACGACTTCACGCACTTCATGCCTTCGAGCGGACAGTTCGACACGGCCGGCACGCGGTTGACCGTGCCGCCGCCGTCGACTTCGATGCCGTGATACCAGCACGCGATGTTGCCGCCGAGGTTCCAGCCGAGCGACAGGCGCGCGCCGCGGTGCGGGCAGCGATCTTCCAGCGCATGGACTTTGCCTTCGTGATCGCGCCACAGCACGATCTGCTCGGACAGGCGCGTGAGGCCGACGGGTGCGTTCGACACCTGCCAGCTCGGCGCGACGGGATACCAGTAGTTCTTGATGCCGCGGTCGAGGTAATCGCGGACCGGGTCGCGTTGGGCTTCGTATTGTGCGGGGGACGTCATCAGTGTACTCCGGATGCGGTTGTCGTCGGGTCGGCGGTCACGCGGCGCGCGCGCTCATTCCGCCAGCGAGGCCATTTCGGCGCGAAAGCGCTCGGCAGTCCACGCGGTGCCGTCCGGCGCGCGAAAGCCGATGCGGTTCAGGCCCGCGACGACATCGTCCAGCTCGGTCGCGCCGCTCTCGAACACGCGTTCGAGCGCATCGCCGAGGTCGTTCTCGTACTGGGTCGGTTCGGCCTTGCGGTTCTGCCAGATCTGGTTCTCGACCTGGCCGGGGATCTCGATCTGCCCCTTGCCCGCGACGTTGTTCGGCTGCGGCGCCACCCACGGCTTCAGGAAGGGATTGAAGTTGACGGTCGCTTCTTTCATGTCATTCCACCTTGATCTGGATTTCCTCGCCGGCGAGGCGCACCGCGTACTGCTTCAGCGCACGTCCGCCCGGCCCCTTCAGGCATTCGCCCGTCTTGATGTCGAACACGGCCTCGTGCAGCGGGCATTCGACCGTGCCTTCGTCGACGAACCCCTGCGTCAGCAGCGCGTACGCATGCGGGCACACGTTCTCGAGCGCATACACGTCGTCGCCGACGCGGTAGATCCCGATTTCCACGCCGTCGGTCCGCTTGAACTCGATCGGCGTGTCTTCCGACAGCGCGCCGGCGTGACCGGCGCAAATCCATTGCTCAGACATCTCGCACCCTTCCTTCTGATCGACTCTCGATTTGTTCCATATCAGGAACAACAGTTTATGGATGGTGATTATAGGAGCGAGCTTCCTCGAGTAAAACAAAAAGCTGCATGTCCTAGGGAAAACACCGACCGGCAGGTCGACGATCGTCGAGACCTATCTCGTCAAATGTGATTTTTTGTTTTGCTGCGGGGATTTAAGTCCGTTTTTCTGGATTCTCGAGCCCCTGTTGCGGATCAGCGCTCACCTCATCCGGCCCGATAAATTTATTTTTGATCACGCACCGGACACCTCTATACTTCATTCCACTAGAGGTACGTTGTTCCTTATATGGAACATAAAAATGCCCGCTCGGCGATGAACATGCGCGACGGCCGGCCGTCCCTGCGCAGCCCCGTCACAACACGTTTTCATCAGGTTGGAGAGTCAGGAGACAAAATGGTCAAGCATGCGGTAGCAGCGGCAGTCATCGGAATGGGCGCCGCGTCGGGCGCGTGGGCGCAGAGCAGCGTGGTGCTGTACGGCAGCCTGGATGCGGGTGTCGCGTACGTGAACAACGTCGGCGGCCACGCGAAGTGGGCGATGATCCAGGGCAATACGCAGCCCGATCGCTGGGGCCTGAAAGGCAAGGAAGATCTCGGCAACGGGCTGTCGGCGATCTTCCAGCTGGAGAACGGCTTCTATACGAACAACGGCCAGTTCGCGACCGCGAACACGATCTGGAACCGCGCGGCGTTCGTCGGCCTCAGCGCCGAGCGCTACGGCACGCTGACGCTCGGCCGCCAGACGCCGCTGGCGTTCGACTATCTCGATCCGCTCAGCACCGCGTACCTCGCGATGAGCTGGTACGCGTTCCACCCGGGCAACATCGACGGGCTCGCCGCGACCGGCAACGTGCCGTACAACAACGCGATCAAGTACCGTTCGCCGAGCGTCGCGGGCTTCTCGGCCGCGGCGACGCTCGCGCTCGGCAACACGACGAATTTCTCGACCGGCAAATCGGTCGGCGTCGCGCTGAACTATGCGAACGGGCCGTTCAAGGCGTCGGCCGTCTACTCGAACGAGCACGACCGCTCGATCCTGATCGGCCAGACGGGCATCGCGTCGTTCCAGGGGCAGAACACCGCGAACGGCTACCTCGCGAACAAGGTCGAGAACATCGGCGCGGGCGCGTCGTACCAGATCGGCGACTTCCTCGTGCACGGCCTCTACACGCGCGTGAAGATGCAGTCGAACGGGTTTTCCGACACGTTCCAGAGCTACGACGCGGGCGTGAACTACCGCAGCAGCGCGTTCAACACGATCGCGGGCGGCGCGGCGACCACGACGCTGGCCGGCCGCCGCTGGACTCAGGTCGAACTCGGCGACATCTATGCGTTGTCGAAGCGCACGCAGTTGTATGCGAACGTGCTTTACGAACACGGTTCGGGTGGCGCCAAGGCCGCGTTCTTCACGGCCGGCACGTCGAGCACCGCGAACCAGGTGATCGTGCTGACCGGCATCCACCACTCGTTCTGAGCGACGGCGGACGCGGTTACCCCGATGCCGGAAACGAAAAGAGCAGCCCGCGGGCTGCTCTTTTGTCATTGGCGACGGACTGCGGGCGATTGGAGAAGCCGCGCGATGTGACGTGTCGGACGGATCAGAACATCGCGACGCGGTGGCGCGCATGCGCGAACGTCGGATCGCTTTCGAGCGGCCGATAGTTCAGCCGTTGCGACAGGTCGACCGCCGCGCCGCACACGGCTTCGACGAGCCGCTCCTTCTCGCCGGCGTCGCCGATCTCCGAGCGCGGCACCGTCGCGGTGATCGCCGCGACGATGGAGCCCGAGTGATCGCGCACGGGCGCGGTCACGGCCGAAATGCCGCTCTCGAACGCCGCCTCGCTGACCGCGTAGCCGAGCCGCGCGTAATGACGCACGCGTTCGTACAGTTCGTCCACGGTGCCGGGCGTGCGCTCGGTGAACTGTTCGAGTTTCTTCTCCGGATAGAGCTGCCGCAACGCGTCGCGCGTCAGGTCGCCCATCAGCACGTGGCCGTGCACGGTCGCATGCGCGGGCAGGCGCGTGCCGACGTGCACCTTCACCGAACCGAACATCGACGCATTGCTCTGCGCCTTCGCGACGAACACCACGTCACGCTGGTCGCGGATCAGCAGGTGCGTCGAGAGGCCGGTGGAATCGCGCAGCCGTTCGAGCACGGGCGCGCCGAGATCGGTCAGTTCGAGCGAATTCAGGTATTCGAAGCCGAGCCGCAGCACGCCGACGCCGAGCCGGAAATAACGATCGCCGTTCACGCGTTCGAGAAAACCGAGCGCTTCGAGCGTCTGCAGCAGGCGGAACGTGGTCGTGCGCGGAATGCCGATGCGCTTCGACAGCTCGGGCGCGCCGAGCACCGGCTCGCGCGCGGAGAATTCGGCGAGGATTCGCAGCCCGCGTTCGAGGCCGGGCACCAGATACGACGACGCGCCGCCGGACGGCTCGTCGTCGCCGGGCGCTGCCGGATCGGGTGCATCGCTCATCGTTGTCTTGACCATGTGGACATGGACGGAAGGAAGTCGGTCACGAAACAGGTCATCGATCGTCGTGGATATTCGGTCATGCTACCTCAGTGCGCGCATGGCTCGCACCGGTGCGCGGCGCCGCGAGGCGGCATGCGCGCCCACGCCGCGATGACGCGTCACTCAAGGTCGAGAGGATAGCAGCGTTGGACGGCGCGACGCCATGCGGATATCGCCGAACGGCGGGAAAGCGGCCGCGCGGCGCCGGCGCGCGGCCGCCGACGGGTCACGGCGGAAACGGCGCGAGATTCGACGCCCGACGGCCTACAGGCGCGACAGATAAACGCGAATGGTCGTGCGGTCGTACGTAAAGCCGCCGGCCGGATCCGGCTGCAGCACCCGTGCCAGATCGACCGGATGCAGCCATCCGGCGCCGAGCAGGCCGCCGTTGATCCCGCGGATCCGGGTGCCGCCCACGGCAATCGCGGCGTGAAAGACATTGGCGCCGCGGGCGAAGCCGACCGCGGTGCCCGCCGGAATGCTCGCGCGTCCGTCCCATTGATCGCCGGTCTCGAAGTTGAAGCGCGTCTTCCACAGCTGACCGATCGTGTCGAGCAGCACACCGGGCGCGATCATCGAGTCGGCGCGCAGCAGATACCGGACATACGCCGCAGCGTCGTAGCAAACGCCGCCGGATACGTACTCGTCGATGTTCGCCATCCCGAACATCAGCGCTTGCGCGTGTTTTTGCCGCTCGGCGATGCCGGATTGGGCGACATGCCCGCCTAACTGGGTCAGTTGCACGGATAGCTCCTCTCAGGAAAGCGGGACGTCATTGTCCCGCCGATGCGATCTCTTCATATCTTATTATGATATCCGCCGATCTCTACCCGGCCCGGCCCGGCCCGGCACGTCACGGCATGCGCGCCGCCGACGCCGGTGCGGCCGCTGCCGCGTCGGGATTGGGCGCGAGCCGCAGGCGCACGCGCAACGGCTGCAGCATGTCCGGCGGCGGCGGCTCGCTCAGCGGGCCGGCCGTCAGCAGTTGTCGCAGCGTCGCGTCCGCATCCGGATCGCCGAGCGACGCGAATTCGACGCGCGTGACGACGCCGTTCGCGCCAATCCACGCACGCACGACGATCGCGGGCGGCGGCGCATCGGCGCGCGCGTTCAGCACGCGCGTCTCGAGATAGCGGTGGAGCCGGTCGGCCGCGTCGCCATCCGCTTCGAGCCACGTCTGGAACTGCTGGCCGGCGAGCTGGCCGTAGCGGAGCCACGCTTGCGGCACGTCGGCCGTCTGCGCGACGGCCGGGGCCGCGCCCGCGGCCAGCGCCGACGCGACGACGATCGCACCCAGCCATCCCGATGCACCGCGCTTGCCCATGCGTTTCATCCCGCCTCCCGTTTCGACGACGAATCCGCCCGGCCGATCTCGATCGGCACGTACAGCCGCGTGCCGCCGCGCTGCACCAGCAGCGCGACGTTGCCGTGCGCGGCATCGATCCCGGCCATCAGCGCGCCGATGCTCGCGACCGGCACGCCGTTGACCGACAGCACGGCATCGCCGGGCTGCAACCCCGCGCGCGCCGCCTGGCCGCTCGCCTGTTCGACGACGAGGGCCTGGCCGACGCCGAGCCGCTGACGCTCCTGCTCCGTCGCGGCCCGCAGCGCGAGCCCGAACCGCGCGGGGCCCTGTTCGCCGCCGGCCGACGCCGTGCCGCTGTCGAACGCACCGACCGTCGCGATCACGTGCATCGCCCGGCCCGCGCGCCACACGAGCAGATCGGTTTGCCGGCCCGCCCGCATGGCCGCAACCATGCCGAGCAAATCCGCCGATTCCGCGACCGGCTTGCCGTCGACCGCGAGCACGACGTCGCCCGCCTTCAGGCCAGCGTGCGCGGCCGGGCCGTCCGGCTCGATCATCGTGATCAGCGCGCCGTCCGGGCTCGCGAGGCCGAACGAACGCGCGAGCGCCTGGCTCACTTCCTGCAAGGCCACGCCGAGCCGGCCGCGCGTGACCTTGCCGGTGCGCAGCAACTGATCCTTCACGTCGAGCGCGATGTCGATCGGAATCGCGAACGCGAGCCCCTGGTAGCCGCCCGTCTTCGAAAAAATCATCGAGTTGATCGCGATCACGCGGCCGCTCAGGTCGAACAGCGGGCCGCCCGAATTGCCGGGATTGATCGGCACGTCGGTCTGGATGAACGGAATCGCCTGCTCGCCAGGCAGGGAACGCGATTTCGCGCTGACGATGCCCTGCGTGACCGTATTCGCGAACCCGTACGGCGATCCGATGGCCATCACCCAGTCGCCGACTTCGGTGCGCGCCGGGTCGCCGGTCGCGACGACCGGCAGATCGTGCGCGTCGATGCGGATCACCGCGACGTCGGATACGGGATCGCTGCCGATCACGCGCCCCTTGAACTGGCGCTTGTCGGTCAGCTTCACGTCGATGGCGAGCGCGTCGCCGACCACGTGCCGGTTGGTCAGGATCACGCCGTCCGCGCTCACGATGAAGCCGGAGCCGAGGCTCACCTCCTCGCGGTTGCCGATCACGCGCCGCGCGAGAAACGGCGCGAGCGGATGATCGGGCGCGATGCCGGGCGGCAACTGGATCCCCATCTGCGTGACTTCGCGCGTGACGCTGATGTTGACGACCGCCGGCCCGACGCGCCGCACGAGCGCCGCGAAGTTCGGCAGCGCAACCGTGGGCGCGCCGGCCCCCTGCACCGCGCGCTCGGCGCCGGTGGCCGCGCCGCATGCGCACGCGAGCGTCACTGCGAGCCCGGCCGCGAGCGCCGCCCCGCTGCCGATGTGCTTGCCCGATTTCACGTTGCTGCTCCTCGTCGGTTCGCGCCGGTGCGCCACCGGCCCATGCCCGTTCCCCAACCGTTGGTCCGCCGCACCGTTCGCGCGCGGCGGCTGCGCAAGCGCTTCACTTCGGCGGCACGGCAACCGGCGCATTCGGCCGTTGCGGCGTCACGGATTTGCCCCAGTTCGCGCCGAAGCGATTCCGCTCGGTCGACAGGTTGAACGTGCCGAGACGGTTCGACGGCTGCTTCGACAGCCGCTCCGAATCCGTTTGCGACGCGCCCGCCTGCGGCTCGGCCTTCGGCTTCAGTTGCTCGCTCAGGCAGTCGTACGACAGCGCGCGCTTGCCGTCGACTTCCGCGTCGACGCACACCGGCTTCGCGGCCGAGCCGGGCTCGGTCGCCGCCGCGCGGCCGCCCTGCGCATGCGCGCCGGCCGCCAGCAGCAGGCAGACGATCGCCGCCGCGATGCCGTTTCGTCGCCGCTTCATCCGCGCCTCCATCGGTAACGACGCCATCGCGCGCATGCCGTCATGCTCCCGTGCCGGCCGCCGGCGCACGGGCCAGAAAGCGCCCGAACGCCGCGCGATCGGCTGCGTCGACGGCCGGTTCGCCCGCATCGACATGCCGCGCCCATGCCTCGCGCATGCCGTCGACCGGCTGCCACGCGTGCACCTGCGCGCCGGTCGGATACGGCGTGACGAGCGGCTCCCGGTAGTCGACGCGAAACAGCGGCGCCCCGTCGCTGCCGGCCGTCCACAGATCGCCGACGTCGCGCACGCTCGCGTCGAACCAGAAGCGCACCCAGCGAACGGCGGGCGGGCGCGCATCGTCGGCCGGCGTACCGGCGGCGGGCATACGGGCACCCGGCATACCGGCTCCGGGCATACCGGCTCCGGGCGTACCGGCTCCGGGCGTACCGGCTCCGGGCATACGGACGCCCGACGCAGCGGTGCCCGACGCATCCGGCACGCGCAGGAAACCGGCCAGGACGAGCAGCACGGCGGCGAGATCGTCGTCGCGCAACGTCCGGTACGACCAGAGATCCGCGACATCCGCGCACGAGATCACCGCGATGAAGCGCCCGATCGTGAGCGCGGGCCACGCGCGTCGCATCAGCGCGTAATGCCGCGGCCACTGCGCGATGAAGCGGTCCCGATGACGAGCCGCGACCTGCACATCGCGCGAGCCGCGAATCGTCGGCTCCTCCGGTTGATACTGGCGTGTGGTGAGCACGCACTGCGCGGAACATCGCGCGCTGCGGTGCCGCGCATAGCCGCCCGCGCCGGGCAGCGGCTCCAGCGCGCCGAAGCACAGCGGACAATGCGTCGGCCACTCGCCGGGCCGGCCCGGCCACGGGTTCGCCTTCGGCATGCGCGGACGGTCGGAGGCGGCGGCGGCGCGACGACGCCCCGGCGTACGCGCGTCGGGCGCCTCGACGCGCGGCGTCGAACGGAGCGTGGCCATGAGCGCGCCTACCGGGCCGACGCGAGCGCTTTCTTCAGCGCGTCTTCGTTGATCGGGGCGTTCGCGGCCAGCTTCGCGAGATACGCCTGTGCATTCTGCTGCGTGCGCTGGGCGCGCAGCATCGCGCGCAGTTGCTCCTTCACGTCGGCCAGCGGACGCGGCGCGGCCGCGCGTATCTCGATCAGCTTCACGACGTGAAAACCGGCCGGCGTCTGGATCGGCGCGGACACCTGGCCCGGCTTCAACGCGTCGGCGGCCTGACGGACCGCCGGCACCATCGACTGCTCGGGCACGAAACCGAGATCGCCGCCGTTCGCGGCGCTCGCCTTGTCCTGCGAATTCGCCTTCGCCAGCGCCGCGAAATCGCCGTTGCGCGCGCGGCTCGCGAGATCGGCGGCCTGCTTGCGCGCCTTGTCGAGCGTCGCGGCATCCGCGTTCGGCGGCACCGCAATATAGATCTGCGCGACGTGCAGCGCACGCGGCGCCGTGAACGCCGCGCGGTTCTTGTCGTAAGCGGACTGGAGCTCCGCGTCCGACGGGTAGTCGGCCGGCGGCGCATTCACCGACGCGAGATAGCTGCGCACGACGATTTCGCGCTGCGCCTGCTCGACGGCTGCCTGCACTTGCGGCTGCCGATCCCAGCCTTTCGACTTCGCCTCGGCCAGCACGGCCTTCTGCGCGAGCGTCGAACGCACGACCTGGTCCAGTGCCGCGGGATCGGCCGCGAGACGCTCGCGCCCTTCCGCGCTCACGGTCTTCAACAGCCCGGCGATGTCGGCCTGCGTGACCGACGCCTGCGCAGCATTCGCGATCACGTCGTCCTGCGCGCATGCCACGAGCGGTGCGCCCAGCGCGAGAGCGCCTGCCACCATCGCCAGCATCTTCATCTTCGTCATCATCGTTCGACTGCCCTCTCGATTGCTTCTTTCAAATACGGACGCCGTATCAGCGTGCGTCCGTCAGCGCCACACGCAGCACGAGCGGTTGCGCCATCCCGCGTGGCGGCGCCATGCCGATCTCCCTGCCGGCAAACGCGGCGTGCAGCGCGGCATCGAGCGCAGCCTGACCGGCCGCCGCGCTGTCGATCCGCGTCACCCGCCCGCGCCGGTCGAGCCACGCGCGCACCGGCAGCACGGGCCCGTCGTCGCCGGCATCGGCCCGCGCGTCGGCCCAGCGTTCGATGTCCGCGCGCAGACGGCCCGCGGCCGCATCGTCGCCATCGAGCGCCGCCTGCAGCCACTGCGCGACGTGTTGCGCGTACGTGCGCCACGCGGCAGGCGCGTCACTCGCGGCCGTCGCGTCGGCTCGCGTGCGGCCCGGCAGCAACGCGCGCAGCGCGGCACCGAGCCGATGCGCGACGATCACGATTGCGCGGCCGCTTCGATGGAGGCGGCCGTGGCGCGCGGCTCGCCGGCCGCCGCCCGCGCCGCCGCTTCCTGCTCGGCCATCGCGGGGCGGTTGCGCAGGTGCAGCAGGAATTCCTGGATCAGCCGATCCCACAGCTCGACCGTCGAGCGCAGATAGCGCTCGGACACGCCGCCCGCGACGACGACGTCCATCTCCAGCGCGAGAAACTGCCCGTGGCTCGCGAGACGCGCGAAGCGCTTGGTACGGTTCCAGTCCGCGACGAGTTCGGCCGGCAATTCGCCCTGCACTTGCAGCACGCACGACAGCGTGTAGTCGATGTACGGCAACGCGGCGAGCGGCGTGTCGGCGCCCTGCGGCGCGAGCGGCGCCGCAGGGTTGCCGAAGCGCACCGCGAAGCCGATGCCCTGGCTCGCGCTCATCAGTTGCACCGAGCCGTTCTGCTCGGCGGCCGTCACGCGATAGCCGGCACGGCGCAGCACGTCGGCCAGATGGTCCGCGCTGATCGCTTCGATCGGCGCGTCGTGTGCCGCGCGTTCGGCGCCGGCGTTCGGTTGCTGGTCTTGCATGTCGAGGTTCTCCCTGTTCGATGAATCGATGGATTCCAATGCGGCATCGGGCGGCACGCTCACGGCGCGCTCGCCGCCGATGCCGGCGCTGCTGCCGCGGCGGTCGCGCGCGCGGCCGGATCGTACTTTCCCGCATACAACGCATCGCCGTAGCGCTGCGCGAGATCGTCGTACTTCACGCGCGCCGACTGTGCGAACGGCTGCCTCGACGCGAGGAACGTGCCGATCCCGACATGCTCGTACGCATCGAGAATCTCGTGCCCGACGCGATACAGCTCGGCATTGTGTGCCTGGCAGGTTTTCAGTTGCGTGTCACGCGCGGCGACGTCCTTCTGAAGTTGCGCGTGCTGCGCATCGCGGGCGCGCGACACGGCGAGCAAGTCCTCATAGGACGCCTTGTATTTCGCGAGCGACCTCGCGTCCTGCTCGCGGCCGGCCCGCTCCTGCGCGAGCGCGCGCTTCGCGGCCGCCTCGGCGCCCGAGTCGCCGCGCGCCGCTGCAAGCTGGCCCTGCATCGCCTTCAGTTGTGCGAGCGCATCGTCGCGCTGCTTCTCGGCCGCCGCCTTGTCGCTCTGCAACTGCGCCTGGCTGTCCTGCAACTGGCGCAGCTCCTGCACGGTCGAGCGCAGCTGGCTGCGCAGCTTGTCCTCGATGCTCTGCGCGTGCGCGCCGACGGCCGCGAACAGCAGCGCGGCGGCGGCGGCCGCCGCCGGCATCGTGCGAGTGATCGTATTCATGCGCGGCTCCGGTCAGAAGCGAGCATTGAGCTCGATCTGCAGCACGTCGATCGACACCGGCGGCCCGTACACTTCCTTCGAGCTCAGGTAGCGGGCCGACACCCACGTGTCGCGCGCGACCGCATAGGCTGCGCCGATCACGTAGCCGCGTGCGTTGGTGCCGCCGAGATGGAAATCGGGATCGTTGAACGCGTCGAGCACGGCGTCCGGCTGCAGGTACTTGTACGCGATCGAGAAATTCCACTGGCCCTTCTCGCGCGGCTCCGGCTCGCCGACCGTCGCCTTCGCGAGGAAGCCGTTCGGGCCGCTGCGATAGTCGGCGCGCGTCGCATTCACCGACGTCGCTTCGTAGTTGTTGACCGGCAGCGACGCCGCCGCGAACGCCTTGTTGTCGTTGTACGCGAGGTTGCGCACGTATTCGCCGTCCAGACGCAGCTTGAAGCGGTCGGCCACGACGGTATCCCACTGCGCCTTCAGGTCGAGCAGCCGGTAGTTGTACGCGAGCCCGAAGAGCTGCGGCTGCGGCGTCATCCCCGGCGCGAGGTTCGGATTTTGCACGATGTTGCGCAGCGCGATCAGCGTGTTGCCGCCCTGCATGAACGCGGGCGCCTCGTTGTCGGTGCTGCAGTTGGTCGCGCCGAGATACAGCGCGCACGGCGACGACAGCGTGCCGCGCATGTTCTGGAAGTCGTAGTACGCGACCGCGCCGCGCAGCCGGTTCTTCGCGTCGATCTTCCAGTCGGCGCCGAACTGCGCGCCGAACATCCATTTCGTGTCGCTGCCGGCCTTGTCGGTGCTGTTCGACGGAAAGTTCTCGCTCGTGTACTGGATCGGGAACACGCCGAGCGTGCCGAACAGCGTGACGTCCGGATTCCACGGCAGCGCATGGCGCAGGTTCGCGGCGAGCCCGTCCATCATCAGGTCGTCGGCGAACACGAGATCCGACTTGAAGAATGGATTGTCGAAGCGGCCGGCCGTCACGTTCAGCCACGGCGTCGGCTTGTATGCGAAGAACGCCTTGTTCAGCCAGATGTTCTTCTTCGCGAAGCCGCCGCCGGCGGTGGCCGTGGTCGACACCGGCCCGTTGTCGTTGCCGCTCGCGAGCTGGATGCCGGCCGTCATTTCGTCGGACAGCGTCGCGGTCACGCCGAGCCGCGCACGGTAGCGCAGCAGGTTGTTGCGGTTCTGCGTGGTGTTCTGCGTCGGCAACTGCGTCGTGTTGGTGTTCGGGTTGATGTCGAACCCGTTGCCCTGGTTGATCGCCGCGAAGTTCGTGACGTTGTTCGCGTTGCGGCTGCCGTAGAAGTGATACTCGTCGCGCACGCGCAGGTCGCCGTCGAGCTTGATCCGCGACACCCAGTCGGGGAACGTGTTCGGCTGCGCCCAGTTCTCGGCCTTCGCCTGTGCGATCACTTCCTGCTTCACCTGGTCGCGGATCTGGTCGCGCACGAGTTGAGGCACGTACGGCACCGCGACGTCGCCCGGCTGCGTCGGCGGATTGACCACGCCGCCCGCGACGACCGGTGCGCCCGACCCGCGCGCGGCGCGCGCCTGCACGGCCTCGGTGCGCGCTTCGCTGATCAGCTCGTTCGCATTCTGCTGCGTGAGCACGCCGCGCTTGACGAGCAGGTTGATCAGGTTGATCACCACGCTTTCCGTCGGCGCGGCCTTCCCCGATGCCGCCTGCGCCTCGAGCGATTGCGCCTGTGCGACGGACGCGCACGTCAGCCCCAGCGTCAGCACCGCCGCGCCGACGCGCGACAGGCGCGCGGGCGGCGCGCCGTTGCAGGGCACCCCGCCCCGTCCGTTCATCTTCCGAATCATCGAAGCACTCCGAACAATTTTCGTTTCTTTTCCGGCAGCATCCGTGCGACGGACCTGCCCCATGATTCTTTCGTGGTCTCTCTCGCGCATCGTCATGCCGGCTTGCGACCCTGAAGCTTGACGAGCACCGGGTACGACGTCGCCGGCGGCGGCACTTCGTCGACCTTGCCGAGCGCCTCGACCGCCGCAACGACCGCCGCGTCGATCTTCGCGTCGCCGGTCGACTGCGCGACCGTCACCTTCGTGATCCGCCCCGACGCATCCATCCACAGGTTCAGGCTGCCGGCGAAGCGCGCGCCGCCGGCCTCCTGCACGCCCTTGTCCTGTTCGATCGCACGCTGCAGCACGTACACCATGTACTGCGCGTAGCTCGCGTTGCCGAACTTGCCGCCCCCGCCGCTGCCGACCATTCCCGAGCCGTCGCCCGCGCCGATGTTGAAGCTGTCGGTGCCGGCCTGCGCCGGCGCGTTCATCGTCATCTGCTTCGGCTGGTTGTCCGACGGCTTCGGCGCCTCGGACGGCTTCGGCGCGATCGTCGGCCGGTCGACCGGCGTCTTGACCTCTTCCTTCACCTTCTCGGGCGGCGGCTTCTGCTTCGGCGGCGGCGGGGGCGGCGGCAACGGGATCACCGTCGTCACCTGCGGCGCACTCGCGCGCTTCACGCCCGCGGTGTCCCCCGCGAAATGCCAGATCAGCGCGGCGAGCCCGGCGAGCACGAGCGCGATCGCAACCGGCTTCACGAAGCGGCCGGGGCCTTTCTGCGGCGGGCCGCCGTTGTAGGTCATTTCCATCGCGTCAGCCGCCCTGCTTCGCCTTGCCGGTCACGAGCCCGACCTGCGACAGGTCGAGCCGGCGCAGCAGGTCGAGCACGTCCATGACCTTCTGGTACTGCACGGCCGCGTCGCCCTTCAGCACGATCGGGAATTCCGGATTGGTCGCCTTCTCGGTGCGCAACCGGCTTTCGAGCTCGTCCATCGTCACCGGATACGCGTCGAGGAACACCTGCCCCGAATCGGCGACCGTGATCGCCTTCGTCTTCGGCTTCGCGAGGCTCGCGGACGAGCTCGCCTTCGGCAGGTCGACCTTGATGCCCTGCACCGACGCGGTCGTCATGATGATGAAGATGATCAGCAGCACGTACGCGAGGTCGAGCATCGGCGTGATGTTGATGTCGTCGTACGGCTTGTCGTCGTCCTGAACCTGCATGGTGGTCTCCTGCGTGCGGTCAGTCGGCCAGCACCGCGTGGTCGGGCGCGCGATGCGCTTCGGCCAGGCGCGTGACGAATTCGTCGACGAACACCTGCATGTTCGCGGTCACGTTCTTGTTGCGGATCAGCAGGTAGTTGTAGCCGAACAGCGCGGGAATCGCGACGAACAGGCCCGTGACGGTGGCGAGCAGCGCGGCCGCGATACCCGGTGCGATCGCGTTCACGTTCACGTCGCCGGCCGCCGCGATCGCCGCGAACGTGATCATCACGCCGACCACCGTGCCGAGCAGGCCGAGGAACGGGCCGCCCGAGATCGCGATCGTCAGCAATACCATCGATTTCGACAGCCGCTGGTTCTCGCGCACGAGCGTCGCGTCCATCGACGCGCGGATCGCCTCGATCGATTCGGACGTGATCACCGTGCGGCCGTTGCCGTCCACGCGGCTGTGAATTTCATGCACGCCGGCCTTGTACAGCCGGTACAGCGACGACTGGTACAGGCGCCGCCCTTCCGCGCTGCCTTCGTCGACGTGCGCGAGGCCGACCAGGTGACGCCCGGCCACTTCGCGGAAACGCTGCACGAAATACTGGTTCGCCTTGTCGACGGTGCCGACGTAGCGCGCCTTCGTCCACATCACGATCCACGACACGAGCGCCATCCCGAGCAGGATCGTGATCACGACCCACGCGTCGACGGTCACCGACTGCACGATCACGCCGAAGTAGCCGAAGCCGAAGCCCGACTGCTTCTCGTCGGCGCCGTACGCGACCAGCTTCGATTCCGAGCCCTGCGCGAGCGCGTCGACCGCGATCGCGGCGGGCGAACGCGCGATCTTCGACAGGCGCAGTTCGTCGAGCGCGCCCGCATACGCGGCGAAGCCGGCCGGTGCGCCGGGCGCATCCGCGCCGATCGTCGTCACGCCGTTCAGCGCGGGCAGCGTTGCCGCGACCTGCGACACCTGCTTGCCGTTCACGTAGACGGTCAGGTTCTTGCCGTCGGCCGTCACCGCGACATACGTCCACTGGTTCGCGGCGACCGGCGAGGCGGCCGGCGTGCGCACCGGCGCAGGATTGCCGGCCGCGCCCTGGACTTCCGCGAACGGCACGCCGTTGTCGAGGCCGATCAGCAGCGCGTTCGCGCCGTCGCGGCGGCCGTACAGCAGCGTGTTCGGCGCGAGCGCCGACGGCTTGACCCATGCGCTGAACGTGAAGCTGCCGCCGGCCGGCACGTTCAGCGACGGGCTCGCCGGCAGCGTCAGCGACCCCGTGCCGTCGAACCGCGCGCCCTTGCCGACGATGCCGTCCTCGATCGTGCGGAACGACGCGTTCTGCGCGTGGTTGCCGTACGCGGTCGCGTCCTTCGGCGGGGCGCCGGCCGCGCCGTTGAAGTGATAGACGAGCGTGTAGTCGGGGTCGAACGTCTCGGCCGGCTTGCCGCCGTCCGGCGCCTTCTTGTTGCCGTAGTACATCCAGATCGACTCCGCGGCGCCGGCCGGCATCTTCGGCACGTCGACCCAGATCAGCGCGACGCCGAGCACCGGATCGTATTGCTCGACATGGAAATTCAGCGGCGTCTTGTCGTCGGCCGCGACGAAGCGGATGTCGGCGCCGTTGTCGGCCAGCCCGTCGAACTGGAAGTTGCCCGAATGCAGGCGAATCAGCAGCGGCACGCGGCCGGCCGATTCCGCGAGGTTCGCGCCCTTCGGGCTCGCGTCGATCGTGATCGCCTTTCGGTACGACCAGTCGTTCTGCCACCATGCGTTCGCGATGCCGGGCAGCACGCCGAGCATCACCGCCAACAGGAAAAACAAGACTCGCTTCACGATCCACTCCCCGAATGGGCGGGCGCCGCGCTCGTCGCATCGCCCCGCCACGATCAAAAAATCCGTCAGAATCCCAGCCTTACGTAGAAATCGAACCGCGGGCTGTACTGCCGCGTGTAGACGCCGGCCTTCAACGGCCAGCCGGCCTCGAAATCCGCGCTCGCGTATTTCATGAGCTGCAGCCGCGTGCCGACGCCGACGCTCATCAGGTTGAAGCGCGACGTCTGCTCCGGCAGCGGGCTCAGCAGCCACAGGTGCGCCGCGTCGAAGAACGCATGGAAGCGCCATTCGTTCACCCGACTGCCGACCGCGCCGCCCAGCCACTTCGACAGCGACGGGCTGCGCAACTCCAGCGACGCGATCACGCCGCTGTCGGCCGTGTCCTCCGCCTGCATATAGCCGCGCACGCTGTTCATCCCGCCGGCGGCAAACTGCTCGCTCGACACGAGCGGCGAATTCGAGATCTGGCCGCTCACGTGCGCATTGGCCTGCATGTCGTTCGCGAAGCGCTGCGTGTGATTCACGTCGAACTTGCCGTACACGAAATCGGGCGTCGCGTTGTAGCGCTTGTTGTCCCACGCGCCCCAGTCGCTGCCGAGGCCGCGGATGTTCGTCGTCAGCGACGCGGAGAACGACGTCTGCGAGTTCTTCAGGCTCAGCTGGCCGTTGTACGACAGCGTCACCGGCACGTAAGTGAGCGGCGCCGTCGAGCCGCCCTGGCCCGGCAGCGACACGTCTTCGTCGTAGTGCTTGCGGTCGATCTCGATGCTGACCGTATGCGCGTAGGTCTCCGTCGCCGGCAGCGAATAGATCGCTGTGAAGCCGTAGGTAGTGCCCTTGCCGAGCACGTTGGTGTTGCCGACCGACGCGACGTTGCTGTCCGAATGCACGACCGTCGCGAGAAAGCTCCAGCGCGAATCCTTGATCGGCGCGAGATACGAGAACGCGTAGACGCGCGCATCGTTCGGATGCTGCGGCGCGATCACGTAGGTGCCGGAAATCACGTGGCCGAGCTGCCACAGATTCGAATAGCTGAGGCTCGCGGTCGTGCGCAGCGCCGACGTGCCGGGGCTGTTGTCGTTGTTCAGTTCGAGCGAGCCGTGCAGCGGGCTGTGATCGTCGACCTTCAGGTCGACGTCGACCGTCTGCGGCAGCGCACCCGGCTTCAGCACCGGAATCACCTGGCGGTCCGCCGAGCGGTTCAGGTCGGTGAGCTGCTGCTGGGCCTGGTTGAAATCGGGCACCTTGCCTTCGGCCAGCGCGGGCACCGCGTCGCGGATGTTCTGCGGCGAGTTGTATTGCGCGCCGTCCACGCGCAGACGACCGACCTTCGCCTCGGTCACCTGCAGCAGGATCACGCCGTTCTTCACCTGCTGCTGCGGCAACTCGACGACGACCGACTGGTAGCCGCGATCCTGATACGCCTTCTGCAACGCATCGCGGGCTGCGTTCACGTCGGCGAGCGTGCGGCCCGGCCCTTCGAACGGATACACGGCCTTCTCGATCTCGAGCGTCGGCAACGTCGTGTTGCCGCGCACCACGAAGGCATTCACGTCGAACGACTGCGGCGCGGCGGGCGCCGCCTTCGCGGCCGGCGCGGCAGCGTCCTGCGCATGAACGCCCGGCGCGACGCTCAAGCCCCCGGCCAGCACGGCACCGGCCAGGCATCGGCCATTCAGCCGCCATCGTTCGCGTGACTTGCGGTCTACTCTCGGCGGCATGCGCCATTCCCCTTTGTTGTTCCGGACCGCAGCGAAGCCGTCGCGACCCCGTCGCTCGCCCCGCTATCAGTTGCCTGTTTCACTTTGATGACGATTGATTCGTCATCCTTATCATGATCCGCGCAATGCTTTTCATGCCGTCGATCCGAACTCAGCCGCGATGCGTCGGCGTCGCCTGCGCATCCGCTTGACAACCGAACTGCGTCACGGCGAACTGCAACAGCGCATCGACGCACGTCGCGAGCGATGCGCGGCCGGTATCGAGCGTGAGATCGGCTTTCACCGGCGGTTCGTACGGCGCCGACACACCGGTGAATTCCGGCAGCGCGCCGCACCGTGCCTTCGCATACAGCCCCTTCGGATCTCGCGCCTCGCAGCACACCAGCGGCGTGCTCACATACACTTCGCGGAACGCCGGCCCCACGATCGCTCTCGCCGCATCGCGCATCGCCTCGAGCGGCGAAATGACCGCGACGATCGCCAGCGCGCCGGATTCGCTCGTCAATGCCGCGACTTCCGCGATGCGCCGCACGTTTTCGAAACGATCCTGCACCGTAAAACCGAGATCCCGATTCAGCCCCGTGCGCAGCCGGTCGCCGTCGAGCACCACCGGATGCATGCGTCGTTCGCGCAGTCGCGCCGCTACCGCGTCGGCCAGCGTCGTCTTGCCCGCGCCGGACAACCCGGTGAGCCACAACACCCCGCCGGCCCGCCGTGGCGACACGCGCCGCTCGTCGCGGGGCACGTCTACCGATAAGGACGAAACGACGTCGGGAAACCCGCAACGATCGATCTTC
This sequence comes from Burkholderia sp. MSMB1835, assembly GCF_001526365.1. NCBI lineage: Bacteria > Pseudomonadati > Pseudomonadota > Betaproteobacteria > Burkholderiales > Burkholderiaceae > Burkholderia > Burkholderia sp. MSMB1835. The sequence continues at coordinate 75,712 of NZ_LOYP01000052.1, read as the reverse complement.
ATCGCGCGCGCTCCGCCGCCTTCGCGGGTTCGTCGTCCTCGCGCGGACGCGTCTGCCAGAAGCCGCCCTGCATCGTCACGATCGACGGCGTCTCGGCCCATTGATGCGGGCTCAGGATTTCGGCACGCCGCACGTTCGGGATCACCTGCACGTCGAAGATCTCGTCGACGCCGTTGAAGAACTGCAGGATGCCGAGCACGTCGCCGGTGTTCGCGTCGAGCGCGGCGACCCCCGCGACCAGCGCATCCGATTCGCTTTCGATCGGCAGCCCCTGCGGGCCGCGTTTGTCGCGCAACTTCGACAGCCCGACGAACAGCACGCCCCCGTATTCGGCGAGACCGTGCGTGAAGCCCGGCAGTTTCGCGAGCACGCGCCGCGCGCCCGACTGCGGATCGATCTGCAGCACGTGGCCGCGGCCGCCTTCGAGCACGTGCAGGCGTCCGCCGATCACGCGCGGCGAATGCGGCATCGACAGCCCCGATGCGACGATCCGGCCGGACGGCACCTCCATCACGATGCCGCCGTCGGCCATCCCGCTGCGCCAGCCGAACGGCTCGTTGCTCATGCCGAGCGCCGTCGCGAACCGCACCTTGCCGTCGGCGAACGCCATGCCGTTCAGGTGGCAGCGATCGTCCGGCGTGGTCTCCGTCACGAACGGCGGCTGCCAGATCGGCGTGAAGTTGAAATAGCCGTCGATCACGCTGATGCAGGAATAGCGTGTGTTGACCGCGAGCACGACGTGCTTGTCGAACGCCATGTCGTGCAGGTCGAGATCGCCCGTGTAATAGGCCATGCGCGGCACGAACATCGCGTCGTAGTGATCCGGTCGGGCCGGATAGTGCGGCGCGAGCGTCGATACGTTCGCGAACACCATCAGCTCGTGCATCGTCGCGATCGCGAGCCGCTTGCCCGACACGGCCATCCCCATCGAGCGCGGCAACAGGCACGCGGACAGCGTCGGCACGCCGTCGTCGACGCCGATCACGGCCACGCCGGACGGGCGGCGGCTCACGGCCAGCGAGCACCCGAGCGCCTCGAGCACCTGCAGGAAGCGCCCGGTGTCGCGCAGGTTGATGACCGGCGACAACGCTTCCGCCTGCCGCGCCGATACGTCGTCCGTCGGCGCATCGGTTTCGCCCGCCGGCCGGGTTTTCTCGAACTGTTCCACTGTCATGCACCTGTCGGCTTCACGCCGCCTGATGAGAAAAAATGCCCGCTTGCCTGCCGGCCCGTCGCCCGGTGCACGCGCATCGGTCGCGAACGGTGCCGCGTACGGCGCACCAAGTCGCAGCTCCCACCTACCTAGACGGAATGAAGCGCGCATTGCCGCAATGTTTTTTGCGTGACGTCGACCGATCCGCCGGCACGGGCAGCGGTCGACGCAAGCGGCCTGCATGCGTGCAGCCGCTCGCCCGCGCGAGATGCGGCGCATGACCTTGCGTGGCCCCCATTTCGTATACATGTCGTTGCCAGGCCGACGCGCGGCGCGTCGGCGGCCCGCCGGCAAACGAGTCGCCGTCCGGCCGGCCCGCGAGCGAAAACGCGACGGCCAGCGTGCGGCCCGACAATCCTCCGGTTTCAACCGGGAAGTTTTTGTGACATTCGACTGAAGATATTCACGAAACACGCGCGAAACACGGGGTGTGATCGTCGGGACCGTTTACGCCGCACCGCAAGCCGCGAGCACGTACGAAATCCTGCGGCTTGCAGCCGCTCGATTCGTCCTAGCTATTGAGAACGGAACATGTCAACGACAGGACACTTCATGTCATTCGCCACGATGCTCGTCCGGTGGCTCGCCGGGCGGTTGGCCGGTGCCGCCGGCATGCCGGGCCAGCTGCATCCGCGCGCCGCCGCTCGTGCCGCGTCGAATCCGCCGCTGCGCTGGCGCTCGCCGTGGCTCGCGTGGCAACTGCTGTCGTGGTCCGTGCTCACGCTGCTCGCGCCGCCGGTCTGGACGATCGGCACGCTGCTGCTGATCAATCCGTCGAGCGATCAGCCGCTGTTCTGGGCGCTCGCGATGGCGATCGTGCCGGTCGCGAACGGGGTCGCGATCGTCGCGACGAACCAGCGGCATCACCGCACGCCGTTCACCCGCCGCCCCGCGGTTGCAGCCCACACGTTCGCGATTGCGATGACCGTCGGCTGCACGCTGTTCGTGCTGCTGCTGTGGCGCTCGCACGCGATCGCCGACCTGGTCGGCCCGCTTGCCGACGACGGCATGCGCCCCGCGACGCTCGCGTGCTGGGTCGCGGGGCTCGCCGCGCTGTTCGGCGTCACGTCATCCGCGCATGCGAGCATCGCGCATGCGTGGATGGCGTTCGAGGTGTGAGCGCGCCGCGCCGACACTGCGGAGGGGCACGCGGATGCATCGATACGGGACGGGAAGGACGGCATGCGCACCGCGCGAACGCGGCATCGCGATCGTGACGGTGCTGCTCGTCGTCGCGCTCGCGGCCACGCTCGCGGCCAGCGTGCTGTGGCGCCAGCAGGTCGCGACGCGCGACGTCGAGAACCAGCGGCTCGCGACCCAGACGATGTGGATCGAGCGCGCGGCGGTCGAATGGGCACGCGCGACGCTGCGCGCGCAAAGCGCGACGTCGAACGTCACGTTCGTCGGCCAGCCGTGGTCGGCGCCGGTCGCCGACGTGCAGCTCTCGGACCTGCTGCCGTCCGACGCGCTGGCGGTCAATGCGGAGCTGTCGCGCGCGTGGATCTCGGGCAGCGTCGAGGACGCGCAGGCACGCTTCAACCTGACGAACCTCGTGTCGCGCGCCGCGCCCGGCAAGCCGTGGCAGTCCAACGGCGAAGGCGTGCTGGCGTACCGGCGCCTGCTCGGCCAGTTGTCGCTCGATCCGGCGCTCGCGCAACCGACGGCCGACTACATGCTGCGCTCGCTGCGCGACGCGAACGGCCCGGGCGGCTGGCCGCTGCAGCTCGTGTCCGTCGACGATCTCGCACGCATTCCCGGCTACGACGCGCATGCGATCGAAGCGCTCGCGCCGTACGTCACGATCCTGCCCGACCTGACCGTCGTCAACGCGAACACCGCGACCGAACCCGTGCTCGTCGCCGCGATCCCGACGCTGTCGGCGAGCCAGGCCAAGCGGCTCGTCGACCGGCGCGCGACCGCCTACTTCGTGAGCACCGGCGACATCGCCGAATACCTGCTGCCCGCGCAGGGCGGCAACCCGACATTGCCGGACGGCGCGGCCGTCGGCGTGAACAGCGGCTACTTCATCGTGCATTGCCGCGTGCATTCGGCGCGGATCAACGCGCGCGTGGACACGCTGATCGCGCGCTACGGCAGCGGCAATTTCGCGTGGACGTCGGTGATCTGGGTGCGGCGGCTGACGAGTTGAAGCCGGATGCGGCAGAGACGGGCGCGGCGAACGGCGAGCCGGGCCGATCCTAGCCGGCAACGTGCGGGCGGCGCCGGCTAATTCAGCGACGACTCGCTCAACGTCACCGGTCGCGGGCCCGGCGACGCCGCCGCATCGAACGACAAGCGCGTGAAGCTCGTCTCGCGCACTTCGCCGAGCAGCCGGTTCCAGTCGTCGATCGACACGAGCAGCGCGATCGGCCGGTTGTACTTGGTGACCATCACCAGTGCCTCGCCGGCGTGCCGCAGCGCCTTCGACGGATTGCTGCTGAAGTCGCGCGTCGCCATCGCGATCGTGCGCAGGCTGAACACGTTTGCGGCCGGATCGTCGCCGTTGTCGTGCAGCAGGCACTCGAGCGTCGCGGCGCGCAGCAATGCCTGCGACTTCGACGACAACCGGCTGTCGCGGCGGCGCCGCCGTTCGCTGCGCGGGTCGACGTGCACGGCGAGCATCCGCACGATCTGGCCGAGCGTCGTCGCGGGCAACCGGTCGTAACGCTGCCACCAGTCGGGCGGCAGCGCGATCATCATGCCCGCATAGGTGGCCGTGACGCCGTCGGCGATCAGCGACGGCAGGCGCGCGGCGTCGCGCGCATCGAGATCGAGTGCGCCGCCGACGACGCGCGTCATCACACTGAACGCGTTGTAGGCGAACGCCGCGATCCCGCTCGCCAGCAGCGCCGCGCGCGCGGGCACGGCGCCGAACGGCGTGCCGCCCGTCACGGACTCGAGCGCGAGCGGCAACGCGTCGCGCCAGCGTCGACGCGACAGCGCCACGATCTGCGGCGCGTCGAACCGCTCGGCCGACAGGTCGGTCAGCAGCGTGACGCTTTCGCCGGGCGCCTCCGCGCGTTCCCATTCGATCTGCCGAAACGTGTCCGACGCGTCGCCTTCGCCAGCCATCGCGACGGATCGTTCGCGAACACGCCCGGCGCCGAACACGCCGGCGTCCCGCCAGTCGCCGAGCGGCCGGCAGGCGGCCGAACGGCCGTATTCGCGCAGCACGAACGCGCCGCCGCGGCGCGGCCAGCCGGACAGGATCGCATCCGTATCGAAGCGCCCGTCGACGATCCACAGCTCGCCGGGCCGGACCGCTTCGAGCAGCGCGCCGACGAATGCGCGCTCGTGCGACCGGCCGCGCTCGCAAGGCAGCAGGTCGACGATCATCCCGAGATCCGGGTCGTACACCGGCAGGACGCGCGCCCCGCCTGCCGCCGCATCGCGCGCCGGGTCGTCGCACGCGCGCCCGCAGTCGCAACCGTCGGCTCGCGGCGCACAGGCCTCGCCGGCCCCCTCGAGCACGCGCAGCCGCATCCCGTCGACGGCGCACGCACCGTCGACGCCACGTACCGACGCGACCGGCAGCAGCAGGTCGACGCTGTCCCTGGCGAGCGCACGCCCCCAGCCGGACCGCCACCGGCTCATGCAATCGTGCAGCGCCGTCACGGCCGCGCCGAACCCCGGCGCGACGGCGCCGGCCGCATCCGGCATCCGCCGCCACGCGGCAATCGCCGCGATCGCGTCGACGGCTGCGGCGAACAGCGCCTCGCGGATCGACTCGCCGTCGGGCTCGTCGCCGGCGCTCGCGGCGGCGTCGACCCAGTCGTCGTGCAGCGCGCATTGCAGGACGAGCCGCGCCATGATCGTCATCGGGCTCTGCTCGACGAAGCGTTCCACGATCGTGCGCATCATCGGGTTACCCCACACGGTCCGGTCGATCGTGCGGGCCGCGGCACCGGCAGGCGCTCGCGCGCATCGCCACGCGGTCGCACTTGACGCCGCGCGAGCGACCCCGCAGCATCGTGAGCGACCCGCTCCGCGCGACGCCGCGCCGTCGCGGCGGGCGACCCGCAATCAATGCACGAGGCACCGGCATGTACGTAGATCCCCGCGTGGCGCACGGCCGCGCCCGGTTCGACCTGAGCGGCTCCCCGCGGCTCATCGCCGACGAGCGCCGCTGGGAAATCAGCGATGTCGTCACGCGCGGCCTCGACGATTTCAAGGGCGTGCGCAATCGCCGCAACCTGCTCCGATTGCTCGAGCGTCAGATCGCGCCGAAGCTCGTGCGCCTCGGGCTCGAACCGTACGTCGGCGCGCTCGGTCATGCAGAAGGGCTGTTCGTCCATTTCTCGACGATGAGCGCCGAGCACGGCTTGCGCGAATTCCAGCTTCAATTGACGGTGCCCGACCTCGTGTTGCGCAGTTTCGCGTCGAACGCGATCCGGCCGCACGCGGTCGCGCGCTGCATGCAGCGCAACGGCGTGATGTCGCTTGCGGAAATCGAGCACGAGACGCGCATCGCGTTCGTCGCGGCGCGCGTGATGCGCTCGCTGGCGATCGCGGAAGGCTGGCAGCAGGTCGGCGTGCCGACGCCGCACGGGCTGTTCGTCGGCACGCTGACACCCGCGCGCGACGTCGCGATGAATACCTATTTCCGCCCCGGCGACAACGATCGCCCGTCGCGCTGGAGCGGCTTCTCCGCCCTCTTCTCGACGATGCCGGACTGGCGCCCGGAACAGGTCCGGCACGGCGGCGAACTGCTGCAATGGATGGTCAACCATATCGTGGCCCTGCAAGAATCCGCACCGTTCGTCGAACGCTTTCCGTTTCTGCGCGAGCCGCTGCGCGATGCCGACGATCCGCTCGACGCCGCGTGGACCGGCGCGCGCGCCGACCACCGTGCATGACGGGCGACACGGGGGCCCATTCCGGCCCCCCGTTCCCCGGTCTCCACGCCATCGCCCCTCTTCACGGCCCCTCGCTCTCTCATATACAAGGTCGCAGCAGCCTCGCCTAACCCGCAGACTTTCTTGCAACGACGATGCGGCGCGTCAATGCGTGCGCGTGGACCCACCCGGCTCGCCCGGCTCCGGGCGGCCGACCGTCTCCAGCACGGCCCACATCCAGATCAGCTCGCGCACCGTGCGTGCATGCTCGTCGCTCTGCGCGCGCCAGCGCCCGAAAGCGTCGCGTTCCCGTTCGGTCGTGTCGCCGGCGCGCAGCCACAGCAGCCAGCGCACCGCGCCCTCGCGGATCGCGTCGGCGCGCGTGTCCGCGTCGCCGGAATCCGTATCCCGTTGCGATTCGTTCATGATCACGCCACCGCCCGAAGCTCCCTCGACACACATTCCCCCACCGCGCATCGCTGCGCGGCCGGGGCGCTTGCCACCCACGCCTCGGGTCCGACGACGCCCCACCGGGCCGTCACGCGTGACGGCCCGGCGTTTGCCGGCCCTCATGGATAAGGTCGTATCGACGCGCCGTAACCCGCAGCGCGAGCAGCACCGCGGCAGGCGGAGCAACGGCCGGATGGAAACGGGAGAAAGGAAGGAAAGCGGAGCGCGGGGAAAGCAGGCTCAGCTCAGCAACACGATGTTGCCGGGCAGGCGCGTGATGTGCGCGCCGTACAGGCGGCCGACCATGTCGATCACGTCGTCGAGCCGCGTGATCGGAAACTGCGCCTGCATTCGGTTCGCGCCGAGCGACGCGCTGCGCAGGATGACCTTGCCGCGCCGGTAGCGGTTGATCTCGTCGACGACGTCCGACAGCGGCACGCCGTTGAACACCAGCATGCCGCGTCGCCACGCGCTGACGGTGCCCGGATCGGTCCGCGACACCGGCTGCACGCCGCGGTCGTCGTAGACGACCTGATCGTCGGCGCTCAGCGTCCGCGCGCCGCGCGGATGTTCGAGCGTGACCGTGCCGGACAGGCAGGTCACACAAACCTGCGAGCCCGTACGCCGCACGTTGAAACGCGCGACCAGCGCCCGCATGCGGCCGCCGCCCGCTACCACCGTGACCGGCTGGATCGGCGTCGCGCGGCCGGCCGGCGGCGCGACCGCGTCGATCTCCGCCTCGCCCGCGACGACTTCGACGCCATGCGCGGCATCGCTCGCCGGCAACACGTCGACGCGCGTTTGCGTATTCAGTTCGACCGTGACCCGCGACGACAGCGCGACGCTGCGCTGCTCGCCGGTACCCGTGTGGTAATCGGCCGCGATGTCGCCGAGCGACGGCCACAGCTGCAGCGGCGGTCGCACGGCGAGCCACGACGCGCCCGCGGCGACCGCGAAGCCGATGAACGCGCGCCGCCCGGTGCGCATCGTGCGTTCGCGCCTGGCGACCTGTGCCCAGGCCGCGGCCGTGCGCTCCTCGTGCGCGAGTTCGGTCGCGGCCGTGCGCAGCGCGCTCCAGGTGCCGCGCAGCAGATCGGCGGCTTGCGGACGATCCTTGCACCAGCGTTCGAACGCGTCGGCGTCGTCCTGGCTCGCGTCTCCCGAGCGCAGACGCAGCAGCCACGCACTCGCTTCGTCGAGTTCGTCGTGGGCAGGTTGGGCCTGGGCTTTCGTCATCGTCCGGATGCTCAAAATTTGCGCGGGCCGCCTCGCGTGCCCGCGTACGAATCGCCGTCTTCCTGCATCCGCTGCAGGCAGTACTTCATCGCCGCGCTCAGCTCGCTTTCGACGAGCCGCAGCGAAATGCCGAAATGCTCGGCGATCTCGCGATTCAGCAGGCCGTCCACGCGGGCGGCCAGCAAAATCGCGCGACGCCGCGGCGGCAGGCCGCGCAGCACGTCCTTCAGCGTCTCGACCTTGCGGCGCGCCGCGACGATGCGTTCGGGATCGGCCAGTTCGTCGGGCACCTCCAGCAGCGTCTCGACGTCGTCGTCGTGCAGATGCCGCCGTTCGCGCCGATGCTGGTCGATCGCGACATTGTTCGCCATCCCGAGTATATAGGCGTCCGCGTTCGTCACCTGCGTGGAGACGTTCGCGTTCTCGAGGCGCAGCCAGGTTTCATGCAGCGCATCGGCCGCGCCGTCCTTCGACCCCGTCACGCGTTCGAGCCGCCTGACCAGGTACGCGTAGCGCGTCGCCAGCAGATTCCGGAGCCCGGAGCGGTTGCTGTCGGACATGATGGCCTAGCCCCGAACGGCCGGCTGCGGCGCCGGACAACGGAAATGCACGCCGTTGCCGGCCGGGCGCAGCAGGATCGTGACCGGCTGCGGCAGGTCCGCAGGCGGCGCGTCGTCCAGCTTCAGCGCGCGCAGCGCGCGCATCACCGCCGCGTCGCGGGCGGCCGAACCGCTCGATGCCACCATGTTGACCGCCACCACCGCCCCCCTGTTGTCGATGCGCACCTGCGCGACGAGTCGATAGCTGCCCGGCACGGCCGCCGGCTGCGCGCACAGCGCATCGATCAGATGCGCCTGCAGCAGGCCCGCGAACGCGCGCCGATCGCCGGAATCGCCGATCCCGTCGATCGGCAGCGCCGCATCCGCCGGCGTGTCGACCGGTGCGGGCGGCGTCTCGGCGGCCGGCTGCGCGACGATGATCGCTTCGTCCGGACGCGAGAATTCCGCACGCAACCCCGTTCCGGCCAGCATCCGCTCGAGCGCGTCGCGCGGCGCGAAATCGCCCTGGACCGGCACACTCGTGCGCCCGTCGAGCAGCGGCGCCGGCGCGAGCACGATCATCTCGGTGAGCCGCGCGAAATCCTGCAAGGTCTTCGCGAGCGGCTGCGCGGGCAGATCGAAATGCACCGCGCTGCCCGGCTGGCGGCCGATGGAACCGGTCTCCTGCGCGTGTACGCCGCGCATCGACAGCACGGCGAACGCGAGCCACGCGACGAGCGCCAGGACACCGGTCGGCGCCCGTGAACGAGTCATGAATCCCTGGACGGAAGTGGAGTTGCACGCCGCGTGCCGAAGCGTGCATCCCCGTGAGCGGCTCCGTCGCAAGCGAACGACAGATTGTGAGCGGGCACTGTGACAGTCCGGTGAAGCGTATCGCCGCGCGATTCGATCGCGCCGCACCGCTTTCGTGCATCGCCGGATCGCACGCGAACCACGACGCCCGCCGCTCAGGGCCGGCGCACGACGAAGTTGCCGATGCCCGTGCCGACGACAGCCATCCGCACGTCGCCGGACCACAGCGTGATCGTCACCGGCACGTCGATGCTTTCGCTGCCGAGCACGATCCGCGACGGCGCTTCGCCGCCGCCCGTGTAACGCACCGATACGCCCGTCACTGCGCTGCCCCAGCGGCGGGCGCGATACAGGTCGTCGGTCATCGGCGCCCAGCCGCCGCTTTCGGTGCGCTGCACGAAGCGATAGCCGCCGCCGACCGGCTGCCATGCGATCGGCATCGCGCGCACCTGCGCTTCGTCGCCGGCCGATTCGAGCAGGTTCGCCAGGCGCTGCGCCTCCTCCGCCAGATCGGTGCGCCGGTTGCGCGACGGCGCGAGCGTCACGACCGCGACCAGCAGCCCGACGATCACGAGCACGACGAGCATCTCCAGCAGCGTGAAGCCGGCCGCCGTGCGACGTGCGGCGCCCGTGCGCCGTCCGCGCCCGTTCAGGATGCCCATCGTTCCGTCACTGCCACGAGCCGATGTCCGCATCGTTACCCTCGCCGCCCGGTTTGCCGTCCGCACCGTAACTGAACACGTCGATCGCGCCGTGCGCGCCCGGGTTCAGGTATTGATACGCGTTGCCCCATGGATCCTTCGGCAAGCGCTCCAGGTAACCGCCGTCCTTCCAGTTGTTCGGCACCGGATCGGTCGTCGGCTTCTGGATCAGCGCGGCGAGCCCCTGCTCCTGCGACGGATAACGGCCGTTGTCCAGGCGATACAGGTTCAGCGACTGCATCATCGTGCCGATGTCCTGCTTGGCCGCGATCCGACGCGCCTCGTCCGGACGGCTCATGATCTTCGGCACGATCAGCGCCGCGAGAATGCCGAGAATCGCGACCACCACCATGATCTCGATCAGCGTGAAGCCGCGTTGCGTACGGCGACGCTCACGTTCACGCACGTGGCCGGCGTACGACGTTCGGGTTTCGTTGAGGCCCGTCATCATGCATTCACCCTCGCGGCAAAGAATGGAAAACGTGTTCTGTCCATCGCATCGACCCGTCGCCATGAAACCATTCGACCTGCTTCGCATCGCGCCGTCCCGCACCGATCTCGTGCCGCTCGCGGCGACGCTCGCCGCCGCGGCAGCGCTCGCCGCCGTGTCGCTGTGGGCCGTGCGCGTATTGAGCGCCGCCGATGCGCCGGTCGCGGCGCTTGCACCGCCGCCCGCACCGATCGACGTTGCTGCCGGCGCGCGGCTGTTCGGCGCGAAACCCGACGACGGCCGCGATACCATCCAGTTGCTCGGCGTGCTCGCGTTCGATGCACGCCGAGCGGCCGCGATCGTCAGCGTCGGCGGCGAAGCATCGCGCGTCGTGTCGCTCGGCGCGGCGATCGGCGAAGCCGCGAAGCTTGCCGAGGTTCGCGCGCGCTCGATCGTCGTCGACCGCAGCGGACTGCAACGCGAAATCGCGCTGCCCGCCGCGGAGAAGGCCAACGCGTTCGTGCGCTGAGCCGCGCATCACTGCACCATGTTGTTCAGCTCGATGATCGGCATCATCACCGCCAGCACGATCACGAGCACCACGCCACCCATCGCGAGGATCAGCAGCGGTTCGAGCAGGCTCGTCAGGAACATCGTGCGGCGCTCCAGCTCGCGCGATTCGCCTTCGGATGCGCGGTCGAGCATCGTCGTCACGTCGCCCGTCGCCTCGCCCGAGCGAATCAGGTGCACGAGCACCGGCGGAAACGTCTTCGTATGCGCCAGTGCGCGCGACAGCGCCGAGCCTTCGCGCACGCGGACGATCGCGTCGTCGACGTTCGCGCGCATCGCGCGGTTCGACAACGTCTCGCCGGCCGCCTGCAACGCGCGCAGGATCGGTACGCCGGCCGCCGTGAGAATGCCGAGCGTGCTCGCGAAGCGCACCGTGTTGTAGCCGCGCACGAGCTTGCCCGCGAGCGGCGCGGTGAGCACCCACGTGTCGAACCTGAGCCGCGGCGCATCGCGCGACAGCACCTTGCGGATCGCATAGACGATCGCGACCGTCGCCGCGAGCGACGCCCACCACCAGTGCCGCACGAAGTCCGACAGCGCGAGCATCACGACCGTCAGCGTCGGCAGTTGCTGCTTGGTGCTGGTGAACACATTCGCGACCTGCGGCACCACGTAGCTCAGCAGGAACGTGACGATGCCGAACGCGATCAGCGTGACGATGCCCGGATACGTGAACGCCAGCAGGATCTTCTGCTTCAGCGCGTTGCTTTGTTCGATGTAGTCGGCCAGACGCGACAGCACGACGCCGAGCTTGCCCGTGTGCTCGCCGGCCGCGACGAGCGCGCGATAGATCTCGGGGAAATCGCGCGGATGCTGGCTCAGCGCGTTCGCGAACGAATGGCCGCCGACGACTTCCGCGCGGATCGACGCCACCAGCTCGCGCACGTATTCGCGCTCGGCCTGCTCACTCAATACCGACAGCGATTCATCGAGCGGCAGACCCGCGACCAGCAGGCTCGCGAGCTGGCGCGTGATGATCGCCTGCTCGCGCTGCGACAGCTTGCGGCCGAGCGACAACCGTTGACGGCGCTCGCCGTGCAGACGCTGCGCGGCCAGTTCAACGACGAGCGGCGTGAGTCCCTGCGTGCGCAGATGACTGCGGCCGGCGCGCGCGCTGTCGGCTTCGAGCACGCCTTTCAGCGTGCGGCCGGTGGGATCGATCGCTTCGTAGCGGAATGCCGACATGTCAGTGCCCTCGTGTCACGCGTGCGACTTTTTTCGGCGACGGCGCGCAATGTGTCGGACGGAGTCGCCCGGGAAGACTACGGAGCGAACCGGCGCAGATTTGTGACGGATGTTGGGCTACCTTTTTTGACGTGGCTTATTACCTGCCGTCGTTATTCTTATAACGTAAAAACGATTTCAAGCTTATCCGGACAATTAATCGACCACACATTAAATACAATGCGACCTTGCTCGACCTTCCATTTACAGATTCGTGCGACAAGCGAAAAAATACATCGAAGTGGAAGATATTCATCGACGTGCGCAATGTTCCGTAACATCCGCCACGAAACCGTCGTGAAGTTGGGGTAGCGCTGCCTGGACCCGCGTGCTACGTCAACAGCTTCCATCAAGCCTGACGCGGGTTCTCGTGCGCAATCCGTCGAGCGACTCCGGCCAAATCCCAGTATATGGGCGCTCCAACTCATGCCGAATGACGCTCCGATCGGCGCTTTATCAATTCGAATAACGTAATGGCTCGATCGATAAAAATGTTACGCACCATTCGTTATGAAAAATTCACACGCGCCATTCGAATTACCTCCTACATTTACCCGGCGGTCCATAAGCATTCCAACCGCAGTAGCAGGGGTTCCCGTTTATCTTCGTTCAAGGAAATTTCTCATGAAATCCAGCAAGCGCAAGATCTGTCAAGTCCTCGCTCTCGTTGTTTCCGGTCTGGGCGCCACGGCCGCGATGGCCGCGGACATCCACGGCGGCGGTTCGTCGCTCGTCGCCCCGACCATCGGCGCGATCGGCAACACCGCGACCGAAATCGGCCTGTTCGGCACCGCCGAAGGCTCGTTCACGTATTACTCGGTGGGTTCGGGCGCCGGCCAGAACGCGTTCCTGAACAACCAGCCGACGTTCTTCGGCGCAGGCGTCACGGGCACGGTCCACTTCGCGAACAGCGATGCGGCGCTGTCGACCGCCCAGCTCACGTCGTACAAGGCCGGCCTCGGCGCGACCAACGGCCCGCTGATCCAGATCCCGTACATCGTCACGCCGATCACGGTGCCGGTCGTCAACGGCCCGGCCGTGACGAGCACGACGACGCCGCAAACGACGCCGGGTCAAGCGCATAGCATCGCGCTGAACGACGACGATCTGTGCGGGATCTTCTCGGGCAAGCTGACCGACTGGAATCAGGTCATCAACCCGCAAACGGGTTCGACGTACCTCTCGTCGACCACGACGCCGACCAGCAGCCCGATCAAGGTCATCTACCGGACGGACGGCAGCGGCACGACCGAACTGCTGACCCGCCATCTGGCCGCTGTCTGCTCGGCCACCAACACGGCCACGGGCGTGACGTTCGTCGATTCGCTGACGTTCACGTCTTCGTTCCCGGGCGGCGTCGTGCCGTCGAACTTCACCGGCGCTTCGGGCAGCAGCGGCGTGCGCAATGCGCTGTCATCCTCCACCGGTGCCGCCGTTGCCTACCTGAGCCCGGACTACACGAACACGTTCCTCGCCCCGTCGAGCACGGTCGTGACGTCGGCCGGCGCGCTGCAACTGCCGGTGGCCAGCCTCGTGAACGCGAAGAACAGCACATACTACGCACCGACGTATGCGAATGCGTCGACGGCACTCGGTTCGGTCGCGCCGCCGACAACCAGCAAGCTCGCCGCGTCGAATCAGGCGAACTGGGTTCCGAATGCCGGCAACCCGGCTTCCGGCTATCCGGTTTCCGGCACGAGCCAGATTATTCTGAGCCAGTGCTACAAGGATGCGACCGTCAAGACGGCTATTCATGACTTCCTCAACAGCCACTACACGAACGCCAGCTTCGCGTCGATCGTTCACGGCAACGGTTTCGATACGGTTCCGTCGAACTATCAAACGGCCATCTCGAACAACTTCCTGAGCAACGCGAGCACGTGGAACCTCGACATCGGCAACGCGAGCGTCTGCACGGGTACGGTGGTCGGTCGATAAGTCGTCGACATACTGACTACCGGGATCCAAACTGCTGCGCCCCTCGGTTACCGGGGGCGCAGTTTTATTTGAAAGTCACCAACCTACTCATCAGGTACCCGTAACTTCCCGCCCCACGTCATTGCAATCGGAGAGGCCGCTTCGTCTCCCCGCGTGTAAAGAGCCAGGAGAACGACTGTCAATATGGCTCGCGCTTCCCACTACACGAACAGCAAGAATCCGAATCACGGGGGACACTCGTCCGTCTTTGATCGAACGATCCATGCGACGCCCGCATACAAAAACGCGGGTGCCGATACTACCGGCAGCCCGCGTCACCCTACGCTTCGCGTCGATCAGATCTTGCCCAACCTGTTACGCTCCTCCGATGTCAACGTGGCTCGTTGCGTAGCTCCGGGTTGACCGAAGCCAAGAATCGACACCGCGTTCGACGAATCGTAGCCAACCTGCTGCTTGTGCTTCTTCGCGCCGTCTCCGCCAGCATCGCCGAACCCTTCGACCTGCACCGAGATCGTCCAGCGCCGCACCGCGCCTCCGGACGCGTTGTTCTTCGCGATATCCTGCGCCACCTGCGTGGCAGCCGATGCGGCCGCACTCGCGGCCGTCAACGCACCGGTATTCACCGCCTGCACGAGCGGAATGCCGGTTGCCTTGCCGGTCACTTGAATGTTGTCGGCATTCACCACGCGCAATGCAGCGACGTTCAGGTTGCCCGCGCGAATCCCCGCATCGCCCGCATCGACCGTACCGCGCGGCGCAATCAGGTTGATCGTACCGATCGGCACGCCCGGCACGCTTTGCAACGTGGCAATGCCCGCGCCCGTGACCTGCCCGCGCGCATCGACCGTGCAATAGTGGTTCGCGTCGCATACGTATTGCGGCGCCGGCGTGTCGGCCGACGACTTCGCACCCTTGCCCGCGTTGATATCGCCGTTCGAACTCCAGATCGTCATATCGCCACCCTGCTCGGTGAAGATCCGGCTCTGGGCGAGCAGCACGCTGCGGTCCGTAAAGATGTTGATGTCACCCTTCTCGAGCGTGAGGACACCCATTGTTCCGGGCCCGGCAATCGTCTTGCCGGTACCATTGCTGACGATCTGAGGCGGTGCGGACGTACTCCCGATCAGCGCCTGCCCGCCCGGGCCAAGGATCGATACGTTACCGCCCTGCTGCGTCTGGATGGTCGTGCTGCGAATGTCCAGGTCGCCCGTATCGATCAACTTGTTCGCACCGTTGCTGCCGCCGCCGAGATTGTTGGCCGTGTAGCCCAGCGAAGCGGGAAACATCGTATTGAGCGCCTCGTAGCCGCGCGCGTATTTCTGATAGTACGGACTGGTGGGATTGTTGTAATCCTCGCCGACGCTGGTCAGGACCTTGAACAGCACCTGCTCGGCAAAGAGCTGCTGGACATACTGCGGCAGCGCCTTGAATTTCAACCAGGCCTCGTCCGCGCTCAACGGCTTGATAGCTGGCTGATCGTTGACCAGCCCCGTGTCGACCGAGAGTCCCGCCTCGTATTGCTCCATGAACGTAACGAGCGCGGGCGTCGCGCTGGAAACACCCGGCACGGACTTCGCCGGATCGACGTACGTGGAGACGAACGAGGCGGTGTCGATGCCCGGCCCAACACCGAACAGCACATTGATGCTCGCACTTTCATGGGGCAAATACGGGTTGTTTGCATTCCCGATTGCGTCAATCCCCGTCGGAATCCCCTCACGGGGGTAACTTCCGTCACCCAGCGCCGCATAAGCTTGCGCCTGACTCGTCAGCGGGCCGATGTTTCTGCCGGCTTCGACATCGAACGTACCGGGGCCACCGAGCACGAGCGCTGGCATGACCGATCCACCGAGCGGCGTATCGTAGATGTCTCGCCCTGCGACGATCCGCGTCACATCCGACTTGCGCAGGTTTTGCCCGAAAAACGACAGGTTTACGATGTCACGCCCTGCCTGAACCAAAGCGGGCTTGTCTATCGCGACGGGCACCGGATTGCTGTAGGAATCGGCGTTAACGCCGGTCGCCTGCAGGACACCATCGACAATATCGCCGTTCAAACTGTAGATTCGCGCCGGTACCGTATCGTCGCCATGCAGGGCAACCGGATCATGAGCCGCCGCCGATGGAACCGTCGGCCTCGCGATGGCAACATTCGGCTTCACCGGTGACGGCATCGCTGCCGGGTCGACATCGAGCATGCCGAACTCAGGAAACCCGCTAGGCCCCATTCCGTTGATACCCGACAGATTGACCGACTGGTCGGCGATCAGACTCAGGTCGCCAAACGCCGACGGATAGAGCATCCCGCTCGCCGCCACCGTGATGCCGCCGGAAAGCGCAGTCAGGCTCATCGACGCCGGCAGCACGGACGACAAGTCGTTCAGCCCCGGCACATTTGAATAGTTCGCTCCACCGCCGATCAGGCTAATGTTCGAGAGCGTGCCAATCGCGACGTCCCCGGTCGTCGACACGATATTGACGGCGGACGTCGACGAATAGCCCTTCATGTCGGCCTGCTGCTTGTACGCAGTCAACAGCGCGATGCTCTGCACATACGACGGATCAAACACACGCCCGATGCTGACGCCTTGTCGCGCGCTTACGTCGAGTACGCCATCCTGTGTCGCCAACAGCGTATCCATTGTTCCGGGAGGCTGGCCGTCGAATGACGAAGGCACCGCAATATCCGACCCGATCTTCCCGCCCGCCGTGATCGTTCCTGTTCCCTTCGCGACGAAATAGCCGCCGCTCAGAATGTCCCCTGCGGCTCGCACCGACAGGTTGCCGCCCCCGACCGTATTGACCGTGGGATTGTCTGTATTGGTACCGGTCAAATACCACGTGGTCGGCAGCGACACCGAGAGGTCGGAAATATTCCCGCCAGCCGACACGGACACGTTGCCACCCGCGCTCAACACGCCTTGATCGAATGCGCCGAAGTTGATCGACGTCTGAACGGTCTGCGATACGGGATTGGTCGCCCCGACCATCCCGGTCGGATTACCGATCTGCATCCATTGCCACCAGAATGGGCTGATGTTGGCGCCTTGCCGCCCGGTTACCGTCCCATTCACGTCGGTCAGATACTCCGCGCCCTCGATATCGCCCTGCGCATGAATCGTGATATCGCCGGCCGAGTCCGGATTGACGGCCGGCGTGACCAGAATATCCGGATTGTTGTTCAGGCCATGAATGATGGAAAGGCTCGTGCCGGCCGGCGCCCCCGCCGCAGGTGCGCCGCCGGTGTAAATCACGCCGGGAACGGTTATGTCGGGGCTGTTCGGCTGGATCGAACTGCTGTCGAATAGCGCGATGTCATTGCCAGCCGCGATATCGATCGAACCGGTACCGGTGCGTATCATCGTCGGCGCCAGAATTGCCTGACCGTTCCCGTCCACGAACGCAGTATGTCCGTCGAAGGTCACGCTCTTGCCGTTCGATCTCCCGCCCGTCGCCGGCGCCTGGAGCGCCAGCGGATTCGTGCTGTTCAGATCGGCCCCAGCCACCACACGGAACGAACTGCTCGATCCCCCCGTCAGCGAAGCCGACGCCAACGGAATCGGATTCGTCGCGACGGACGTCGGAGCTGGCGAATTGTCCGCCACGGCAGGCAAGCTGATCGTCGGGGTCGCGATCACCGAAACAGGCTGAACGACGGGAGCCACGGGAAGAACCAATAGCGGCCATTGATTGATGCGCTGGACGGCGTACTGGACGGAATCGGACAGATACTTCTGGTACTGATTCAGATAGATCAGATAGGAACCTGGATTCGATGCCTGCTCGGTTGCGGTCGGCACTGTCGGTGCAACGGGCTGCCCAGGTAGCATCCCTGTGCGATTCTGAATGTAAAGTACGTTGATGACCTGGAGAGTGTTGTCGTCCATCGGCCGTTGCAACGCCGACGAAAGACCTGGTGCGGTCGCTCCCAAGAAATTGGCATAGGCTGAATAGAGCGCGTAGTACTCGGCAATCTCATCCGGCGTACCGCCGACCGCCTGGCCAGGGCCGGACACCAGGCCGCTGCTCGCGTAATACGAAATTCCGTACCCCATATACGCGTAATGTCCCGACGGCGCGTCAAAAATTGCCTGTGCCGCGGCCAGCGTCGACAACGGCGGCACCGGAATCGTCCCCCCGCCACCCAACGGGTTCGCGATCTGGAAGAATCCGTCCGACAGACTCGCCTTCACCTTCACGTTGTTCTCGGCACGCAGCGTCACGACCGGCGCCTGCCCGTCGAACCGGAACGCGAGATTCGTCGGCGATGTACCCGCCCCCAGGTTCCAGTTCGTCAGCACCTGAATATCGCCGCCGTTGATCGCCGGGCTCGGGTTATCGAGCTCGATCCCCGGCACGATGCGCGTATTCGCGATGTTCCTGCCGGCAAACGGATCGACCAGCGTATCGAGCCCGTGTTGTACGAACCCCATCAGCGTGCCCGGCGCCGCGGTCGACGTATCGCCGTTCTGATATCCGTAGAAGGTCTGGTGATCCGTGTTCGCACCGCCGCTCGCGGGCGCGAAATACATGTTGTTCAGCCCGCCGAAACCAATGTCTTTATCGCCGCCTTGAAGCTGAACCTGCGTGACGGTCGACGATACGCCCGTCGCCTGGTTCGTCAGCGTGCCGCCACCCGAACCGTCCGGTACGAACGCGAACGTCGCCGGCGTGCCGGACGTGCCCTGCGCGGTAAACGTGCCGGCCAGCAGATGCCCGCTCTTGTCATACCAACCCGCCGGGTCGATGACGCCGTCGAAGTGCTGCGCGCCCGTCGTCGCGTCCGTCGTGCTCCACACCGCATACGCCTCGAGCGTCGTCGCGCGCGAGCCGACGATGCCCTTGCCGTCGTTGAACGTATCCGGCAGGTTGAGCTTCACGCCGTTGTCGGCCAATAGCGGCGCGCGGAAATTCACCGTGCCGCCGGACAACCCGCCGGCCGTCCCGCCCGACACGTCGATCAGCGCGTTCGCGCCGAGCGTGATCGCGCCCGCGTTCGCACGCAGGATGTTCTCGTAACCATAGGTTGCGTTGTACGCGACCGAGTTGCCGTTTGCATCGACGATCGTCGGATCGAACATTGCGGTCGTACCGATATTCACCTTGCCGCCGCGCTGGTTCGGATCGGAGCCGCGCGCCAGCAGCGAACCTTCGATGTCCACACCGTTGCGGCCGTACAGGTCGATCTCGCCGCCTGCCTTGCCGGACGCGTCGATCGTCCCAAGCACGTTCACGTTGCCGTTCGCCGTATCGGCCGAGCTTCCCGAACCGCCGTCGGCCGTCAGCAGCACCGAGTGCGCGGTCAGCGTGTTGCCCTGCGACAGCGTCAGGTTGCCCGTCTTCGTGTGGACGGTGATCGCCTGGTTCACGCCGCTCGATGCAAGCGTCTTCGACAGCGCATCGAGATCGGCCGCGCCGCCCGTATTGAGCGAGAACGACCCGCCCGCATAGCCGCTCGCCGCGCCGCCCTTGATCGCGCCGTTCAGGTTCACGACCTGTTGCGGCGCCGACAGCGAAAGGCTGCCAGCCGCGCCACCGCCAGTGGCCCCGGAGAAATCGAGCGTCGAGCCGGCCTGTACGTCGACGGTACCGGCATCGGCCGTCAGCGCAATCGAACCGGCCGGCGCGTAGCGCGTCACGTCGAAGAACTGCTTCGACACACCTGCCGAACTGACCGTCGATCCGCCGCCGATCGTCAGGCTGCCGGTCGTCGCTTCGAGCGTCACGTTGCCGGCCGGCGCGCTGATCGTCGCACCGTTGTCGACGACGGTACCGCCGATGAGGGTCCATGCGCCGCCGACCGCATCGCGCTTCAATGCCGTGCCCGACGCCCCGTTCAGCGTCAGTGCGCCCGTGGTTTTCACGGTGGCGGCCGAGCTCGTATCGGCAAGGTAGACCGGTGCATTGAGCGTCACCGGCAATGCGCCGAAATCGAACGTGCCCGTGCCCTGCCCGACGATGCCGCCCGTCGCGCTCATCACCGCCGAGCCGAAGCCGCTAATCGCCTTCGTGCCCGTGCCGAAGTCGATCTCTTTCGCGTTGACCGCCAGCGTGCCGTTTCCGGCCGTCGTCGTGCCGGGCGCGGCGCCCATCTCGTTCGTGAACGCGACCTGCTGCGCATTCAGCGTGACGTGGCCGCCATCGCTCGTGAACGTGCCCGCACTCAGATCGACGCTGTTGCCGAACGTCGCGTTCACGTCGCCGACGAAACCGATCGCGCCGTAGCTGCGCAGCGTCACCTGCTGCGCGTTCGCGAACTGTGCGAGGCCGGCCGGATCGACGACGAAGCCCGGCAGGCTCGCCGCCGACGCGCCGCTCGCGTTGGTGAACGTAATCGCGGAACCGTCCGCGGTGATCGCCTTGGCCGACAGCACGGCGGACGGATCGACCTTCAGATCGCCGGACGAATCGAGCAGCAGCGCCTGTCCGCCTGCGAGCGTCGCGCCTGCGCCGACCGACATCAGACCCTTGCCCGTGCCACCGGTGCGCGACAGCGGCGCCATCGCGCCGTTCGACACGCGCAGCAATGCGCCGTCGCCAACGATCGCGATCGGTTGATCCTTGGCGGCCGGATAATCACCCTGCGCGGCGATCGACGCACCGGCATCGACGCGCAACCCGGTTGCTGCATTGGGATCGGTGCCGCTGCCGTCGGTCTTCGTGACGAGCAGGATCTCGGGGCCCTTCAGCGCCGTGTTGCCGTCGTTGGACACGACGACGCTGTTCGCGATCGGCGTGATCGTGACGCCGCTCGTCGTCGCCGCGCGCGTGCCACCGATCAGCAGGCTGCCCGCGTTCAGCGAATCGAGCGCGTCGCTGCCGATCTGCAGATAGCCGGGCAGCGCCGCGCTGCCGTTACCGGTGATCTGGATCTCCTGCGACGCGAGGTCGACCTGGGCCGGCGCGCCGCCCGCGCCGGCGGCCGCATTCAGCGTCGCGCCGAGCGTCAGCGCCTTCGTCGCCGCCAGCACCAGCTGACCGCCGTCCACCGGCAGCGGCGGCGTCACGTTGCCCTTCGTCGCGGCGAGTTTCGTGAAATAGGCGTTCGCGCCCGTCAGCGTGTATTGCGAGTACTGCTGCCACACGCTGTTCGACTGCACGTTGAACAGCGTCGGCGTCGCGCTTCGGCTGCCCGTCAACGCGTCGGCGAAATAGCCGGCCGTCACGACGGTGCCGTCCTGCAGCACCTGGCTCGCGCCCGGCACGAGATTGCCGGCCGTGTTCGACACCGTGACGCGATACGCGCCCGGCAACGTCGCGTACTTGCCCGGCAGCAGCGTGTAGTAGCCGGGTGCCAGCCCCGGCACGCCCGACAGATACACGGCCTTGCCGACCGGGTCGCTCAGGCTCGCCTGCCCGACGCCCATCGTCGCCGTCGCGGTCGTTGCCGTGCCGTTTTCATTGGAGGAAGGCTGTACCGTCTGCGCGAGGATCGGGTCATACGCCGCGACCGGTGACTGCTTGCCCGGCACGATCGCATAAACGTTGCCGGCGCCGACATTGACCGGCACGGCCGTGCCGCCCTTGCCGCTCGCATAGCTCACGTTGTATTGCGACAGCACGTCGCGCGTGCCGCCGGTGCCCGGCACCCATTCGGCGGCCTGCAGGTCGCCGCCGCCGGACAGGTCGATCGTCGCGCCCTTGTCGAGCGCGACATTGCTGCCATTCACGCCCACGTATTTCGCGGGTGGCGCGCTCAGGTCGGGCGTCGCGTTGCCGGCAAGCGGATTGAACTGCCACTCGACCCCGTCGATCGTCGTGCCGTACGGAATCACCAAGCCGCCGTTCGAGACCGACGTCACGCTTCCGCTCGCCAATTTCACCGAATCCGTCGCGACCAGCGGCAACCCGCCAAACTGGGCCTGCGTCGCCGCATTCGACGGATCGCCCACGCCGAATACGATCGTGCCGGACGGCGCGCGCACCGTGCCGCCCTGCACGATGTTCGTCGCGTCCACGAGTAGCGCACTGCCCGCCGACAACGGCGTGTCCGATACGCCGTTCGACGCGAAGGTAACCGTCGTCGGCGCCGGTTGGCCGGTAGCCGAATCGGTCGGGCCGACCGCGTCGATAATGAAGGTGCTGCCGGTCGCCGGATACAAGTCCGCCGCCTTGAACGTCAGGTTGCCCGGCGTATAAAGCATCCCCGCCCCGGAGGCCGCCTGGGACTGGCCCGCGTTCGCCGAGCTCAGGCGTATATCGCCGCTGCTCGTGAAGTTCGCATGAGCGAAATTGTTGAGCTGAACCTGGTTCTTCAGATCGATGAACGACGCGTTCACGTTCAGCGTCGCATCGGACAGGGCCGCGACCGGCTTGAACTGGGGCGACTGTAACTGGATGCGCGGCCCCGACAACGCGAAGTACGGCGCATCGATCTCGACGGTCGTGCCCAACGACGGCTGCGGTTGCGCGAGCAAGCCGTCGACGGCGGCCGAGAGCGTCCCGTCGGCCTTGCGCGCGGGCGTCGACAACAGCGACGACAGTTGCCCCATGCCGATGGCGGCGACGCGCTCCGTGTTCAATGTCACGGATTCCGGCAACGACAGCGTGACGTTGCCGGCAAACAGGATCGGCGTTGCCTGCGCACCGTTGGGCGGCGTACCGCTGCCCAATACCAGATTCGCGATGCCGGATCCGTCGAGCCGATCGGCCGCGAACTGAATGACGCCGCTCGACTGCCCGATCGGCAAGCCGGTGGTCGAGTCGATCGCCGACGAGAAACTCTGCCCGGGCATCAGGCCCGCGGGCACGAATGTCCCGTCTTGCCGCACGACGAGCGCGGTAGCGGTCGAACCGTTACTTCGCGGGTTCGCCTGGCTCGGCAGGATCGTCAGCGTGCCGCCCCGCGCTTGCGCGGCACCCGGACGCCCGGCCAGCGTCGCATCCGCGAACAGGCCGTTCGCCGCCGACAGCGTGATCGAGCCGGCGTCGCTCCACGCCGGCTGCGACGCGTATGTGCCATTGGGCTGCAGTTGGTCGAATGTCGCCGATGTGCCCGACACGTCGATCTTCGAGCCCGACTGCGCCACCACGTAACCCGTATCGCTCGACATCGTGACGGAGCCGCCCGCCAGCACCTTGCCCGTGTTCGGCACGACCGTCGTCGCGCCGATCTTGACCGGCGCCGCAAGCGGATTGGCCAATGCCGTGCCCGATACGTCGAGCGAAGCCTCCGCGCCGAGCCAGACCGACTGGCTCGCGCTCATGAAACCGGTGCTGAGCTGCCCGGCCTGCGCATTCGTACCGCTCCCGTCCGCGCTCAGCGTGATCGACCCGCCCGGCACGACGATGGAGCCGAGTACCGTGACTTGCGCCGGCGACCCGAGGCCGATGCTCGCACCGGCATCCGCGTGGATCGATGCGCCTTCCGACAGCGTGACCGCACCGGTGACGCCCGGATACGACGGTGTGGTAGGACGCTGGCCCTGCCGCCACGACGTATCGTTGCCGGCCGTCAAAACGAGATCCGTTGCCTGCCGGTGATAGGCATCGAGCTGGCCGATCGTGGTCAGGCTGCCTGCCGCCAGGTTCGCCCCCGTGGCCGCCTGCTGAAGCGCGACCATGTCCGGAATGCGATTCAATTGCGTGACGACAACCGACGCGCCGGGCGCAACCGTCGTGTCGTAGTACGCATTCAGCACATACTTGCCGAAACCCTGCCGTGCAAAGAAGCTTTCCGGAAGATAGACGTCCCATGGCGACGCGGCGGCTTCGGCGCCGCCGATCCGGAATCCGAGCGCCTGCAGCGTCAGCGTGCCGCCGCCCGAAAACCCTTCGCTCAGGATCGTGCCGTCCAGAGCGACCGTGCCGGCCGTCGGTTGTGCGGTGGGCAGGGTCGGCGCGCCGTCCGCCCCGACAAACTGTTTCGTCGGTGTCGCGGAATACGTCTGCAACGTCACGTTTCCGCCGCGCCCGGCGGGCACGCCGTTCTGCATCAGCAGTTGGCCGTTGGACAGCATTTCGCCGCCGCCCGATACGTCCAGTACGCTACCTGGCTGCAGCAGCACCGAACCCGTGGTGTCGCCGACCAGCGCGCCGCCGATGACGTTCGATCCGAGCAACGCGGAGAGCGTGATGCTGCCGCCGTTGATGAACTGGCTGTTGCCGGGCGTCGTACCCGGTGCCGCCTGCACGTCGTTGTTCACCCACTGCCCCGCGGCACTGATCACACCCTGCGGGCCGACGATCACGTTGCCGCCGCTCGTGATCGAAATCACCCCGGACGGCACGGACAGGCGGCCGGCCACGTTGACGTCGGTACCGGCCACCGGGCTGTTGATCGTGATGGAGCCGCCTGGCTGCAAGTTCAGTTGCGTGCCTTGCGGCACCACGACACCCTTGCCGCCCGCCTTGTCCTCGGTCACGTTCAGGTTCGCGAAGCCGCCGTTGTTCAACGTCGCGACCGGCACCACGGTGGTCGTGAGCACATTGCGCGGATCCGTCGCGGGCAACGCCTGCAGCGCCGTCTGGTCGAGCGGCGTGTCGATCGAGAAACCCGGCACGATGTCGGCGAGTTGCGGCGCCTTGTCCTGCAGCACGACCAGGCCCGCGGTGCCCGACGCAACCTCGTTGTTGTTCGACGTCAGGTGCACCAGCGCGGCGCCGTCGAGTTTCGGATCGGCGCCGAGGTTGAACGTCCCGCCGCTCGGCAGGCTGTTGCCCTGCATCTGCTTCGCGCCGCCGAACGCCTGCGCGCTGATGTCGCCGTCGAGCACCGTGGACTGCAGCCCGTAGATATCGAGCGTGCCCGCGTTGCCGCCGACGATGTAGTCGCCCTGATACATGCCCGCCGTCTGCAGCGGGTTGTACCAGGACTTCGTCACGCCCCAGCGCGGGTGCGACTCAGTGAACTGGCCCGCGACGCCGACGTACGTGTCGTACGGGCTCGCCTTGTCGATCGGCACGATTGCGCCGTTGGCGTCGACCAGCCGCGTCGTGTTGACGATTCCGCCGTCGACGTGCACGTAGCCGCCGTTCAGGTTCATCGACGAACCGGTCGCGGTCATTACCTCGTTGCCCGACAACGTGATCGAGCCGCCATTGGTCAGTAACTGGTCGACGGTACGCGGAATCAGGTTCACATAGCCCGACAGGTTCAGGATCGGGCTGCCGACCCAGGACACGCCGTCGCTGCGCGTGCCCGTCAGCGTGCTGTCGAACACGAGATTCTTGTACCCGAACAGAAACCCGTTGCGCAGCAGCGGCGAATCGGCGAGTTCGTTCTGGCCGATGCGATCGACCGTTACGAGCGTCTGCGCGATCGGCACCTCGACGTTCGCGAGCCCCGACACGTCGATCGTCGCGCCGCTGTCGACATAGATCCGGCCCGGCACGGCGGTTTGACCGGCCGGCGCCTGGGCGCCCGATGCCGACGGCGCCAGTGCCCCGACCGATACCTTCGAACCGGGCGCCTCGATCAGCGAGCCGCCCTGGAACCACACCGAGCCGGCCGTCATCCCGATGCTGCCCGGCGTGAAGGTCGCGCCGGGTGTCGACGGCGTCGTCTGGCCGTTGCCGTCCGGCATCACGGCCGTCACCGAATCGGGACCGAAGCTCAGCAGGCCGGCGCGATTCGTGGTGCTGCCGGTGCTTTGCTGGCTCGTCGTCACGATCCCCTGCCCGAGATACCCGGCACCGGTCGGATTGTTGGACTGGTATTCGTCGACCGTGGAAATCGTGATCGTGCCCGGCGAGTTGACGCTCGTCGTCACGCCCACCACGCCGTTCTGCGCGACGCGGCTGCCGAGCAGGTTCACGTTGCCGCGCGCGGCTTCGACGATGCCGGTATTGGTCAGCGTGCCGGCCGGCGTGATGTCGGTCGTCTGGCCGTTCGGGCCGAGCAGCGCGATCTTTCCGCTGAGCTCCGGCAGCAGCACCTGCGGATTGATCTGCGGGCCGCCGGCGGGCCGCAGGCTCACCCCCACACCGGCCGCGAGCACCACCTGGCCGTCCGTCGCCTTGATATGCCCCGCGTTCGTCACGTTCGGCGCCGCGATCATCACGAAACCGCCATCGCTCACATTGCCGTTCGCGTGCGTGGTAATCGAGGCGCCCTGCTCGATGGTGACGTCGCCCCACGGCTGATACTGGCTGGCCGACGTGAGGTTGACCTGGTTGCCCAGCCCGAGCACTTCGTTCGGCACCGCGCTGTTGCCGTTCACCCCGGCCGAACTGCCCGACTCCGCATACGCGAGCCCGCCCGTCGTCCCGGCCGGCAAACTCAGGAACTGCTTGTTGCTCGCGACGATCCCCGCGGCGTCCTGCGCAAGACTGCTGTCCGTCACAACCGGCACCCTGTTCTGCATGGCCTGGTTGTAATTGTTCATGTTCAACACATCGAGCGACGACGCCACCAGCGAATGCACGTTCACCTGCGACCCGGCGCCGAACAGCACCCCGTTCCGGTTGATCACGTACACCGCCCCCTGCGCGGTGATGTTCCCCAGAATCTGGCTCGGCCGCCCGCTCGGATCGTTGACCCGGTTCAACACCGCCCAGTTGTTCGCCCCATTCGTCTGCGTGCCGCCCGACTGGTCGAAATTCAGCGTCGTCTGCCGCCCGACGTTCATCGTCTCCCACGTCAGCACCGCGTTCTGCCCGGTCTGCTTCACGTCCACGTTCACGTGGCCGTTCGCGTCGGTACTCTGCGTCGGCGCGTTCGCGTTGAACCACAGCACCGGATTGTTCGTATCGCCCGACGCGCCCGCCGCCACCTGCAGCCCGCCCGGCGCCAGCCCGTTCGGCACGGTCGACGGCAGCTTCGCCGCCGCGGCCGCCGCATTCTGCTGCGCGGCGATCTGCGCGGCGATCGCGTGCGCCGCATAACCGAGGTTGCGGATCGACGGCTGGCTCGCCTGCAGCGCCTGCTGCGGCGACACGCCGAGATTGGGCACGCCCGGCATGCCACTGGCACCGCCTGCGCCGCCGCCCGCCACGCGCGCGGTTGCCTGCCCGAGGTTCATGATGCCCGCCCCGTGCGCATGCGCCGACACGCCCGCCGCGAGCATCAGCACGACCGCCCGGTACAGCGGGCTCAGTTCCGATTTCAGGACCGACCGCGAGGCCGTTGCGCGAGGTTGCCGTTCCGTACGTGCGCGTGCTGCCATTCTTTCCACCCCGATGCTAGGAATTTGCATGCGGCGCCGGTCGGGCGCCGCACCTGTCGTTGCGCCTGAAACAGGCCGCTGGAATCCGAAGACCATACGAAGCGCGAATGGCAGCGACATGGCGACTGTTACGGACCATTCCGGCCGCCGTGAAAAGGTCCGTAGCTTTTGTCATGGAAGGCCGGTCACGCCGGTTGGGCGCGCGTGCGAGCCGCCTCGCCGAGCGCGGCAGCCACCCGCTCGACCACCGCCGGCCAGTCGCCGGGCCGCGCCTGCCGGAACAACCTCGCGGACGGATACCACGGGCAGTCGTCGCGTTCGAGCAGCCAGCGCCAGTCCGGCACGCGCGGCAGCAGCACCCAGACGGGCCGCCCGAGCGCGCCGGCCAGATGCGCGACCGACGTGTCGACGCTGATCACCAGATCCAGCGTGTCGACCAGCGCCGCCGTTTCGGCGAAATCCGTGAGCGCGTCCGCGAACGTGAGCACGCCGCTTGAGGCGAACGCATCGGCATCCCGAGCCCGCACCTGCGGCTGCAGGCTCACGAACGTCACGTCGAGCGCATCGCACCCGACGAGCGGCGCGAGCGCGGGGAACGGTATCGAGCGATTCTCGTCGTTCGCATGGCGCGGATTGCCGGACCACGCGAGCCCGACCCGCAATCGGTCCGACGGCGCAAGTGCATCGAGCCGCTGCACCCACGCAGCGCGCCGTCGCGCATCGGCGCGCAGGTACGGCACGTCGGCCGGCACCGTATCGAGCGTCGTGCGGAACGCGTACGGCAGGCTCATCAGCGGACACTGCAGGTCGAACGCCGGCATCGGCTGCCCTTCGGTGACGACCCGGCTCACGCCGCGCAGCGTGCCGAGCAGTTCGCCGAGCGCAGCAGGCGCCTCGACGATCACGGTCGCGCCAAGGTCATGTGCGAGGCTTGCGTAGCGGCAGAACTGCAGCGTGTCGCCGTACCCTTGCTCGGCATGCAGCAGCAGCGTGCGGCCCGCGAGCGGTTCGTCGCCGGTCCACAGCGGCCGGTCGGCATGACGCCGGTGCAGCATCACGTCGGCCGCCTCCCAGCGCGCCTCGTGCTGCCGCCAGCCTGCGTCGAAATCGCCCGTGAGCAGCCGGCAGAACGCCAGCGAGCGACGAGCGGCCCCATGATTAGGATCGCGTCGGCATGCGTGCGCATAGTCGGTCAGCGCCGCGTCGTCGTCGCCGATGTGCTGGCGCGCCAACGCACGCGTGAACAAAGCCTGCGCCGTGTCCGCGGGCGCGCCGGCCGCCGCCGCATGGCTCGCGAGCGCATCGTCGTAGCGGCCGAGCTGCTGCAGCGCGAGCGCGCGGTTGTAATGCAGCTCCGCATGCGGGCCCGTCAGCGCCAGCGCCGCGTCGTAATCGGCGAGCGCGTCGTCGAACCGGCCGAGCGCACGCAGCGCGGCCGCGCGGTTGCGGCGCGCGTCGATATGGTCGGGATCGCGCGCCAGCGCTTGCGCGTAGGCTTCGGCGGCTTGCGCATGACGCTCGAGACCGAGCAGCGCATTGCCGCGCCCGACCCACGCCGCGACGTGGCCGCGATTCAGCGCGAGCAGTCGGTCGCAGCGCTTCAGCAATTCGTCGCGGGCGTGCAGCAGATCCAGCGCGACGCAACTCGCGTACAGCAACTGCTCGTCCTTCGGCTGCCGCGCGAGCCCTTCGTCGAGACACGCGAGCGCGTCGGCCGGGCGGCCGAGTTCGGTCATCACGACGCCGCATGCGTAGACGAGCTCGGGTGTCTTGCCGCGCACGACCATCGCGAGCTGGTAGCTGTGCAGCGCCTGCTCGCGATGGCCGAGCGCGCGCAACGCATGCCCGCGCTCGATGTTCGCGGTCGCATCGTTCGGGTCGATCCGCAATGCGCGCTCGATGCTGATCAGCGCATCGGCAGGCCGTTCGAGCCGCCGCAGCGTCTCGCCGCGCTTGCGCCACGCGGTTGCGTGCGCCGGTTCGCGCACGAGCGCACGATCGTAGGCCGCGAGCGCCGCGTCGTATTGCCCGAGCCCGAGTAGCGCATCGCCGCGTGCCGCATGCGACGGTGCATGGTCCGGATCGGTCGCGAGCGCGCGATCGGCGAGTGTGAGTGCGTCGCGATGACGGCCGACACCGGTCAGCGCCGCCGCGTGGTTCGCCAGGTTCCACGGCTGGTTCAATCCGAACTTCATCGAGCGCGCGATCAGCGGCTCCGCCCGCGCGGGATCGCCGAGCTGCAGATGCACGAGGCCGAGCAGGTGCAGCGCCTCGACGTGATCCGGCGCCATCGTCAGCACGCCTTCGTAGAGCCGCCCGGCCCCCGCGAAGTCGCGCTGTTCGAGACGCGTGCGCGCATTGCGCAGCGCGTCGGCGAGCACCGCATGCAGCGGCGCCGCGGCGGCGCCGAGCACGGCGCCCGCCACCGGCGCGGCGTCGCGATGCGCACTCATCGCGCGCCTGCGCCGACGAGCGCCGGCAATTCGGCCGCGATCCGCTCGACGACGGGCGCCCACTGCCCGCCCTCGGGCTGGCGGAACAGCCGCGCCGACGGATACCACGGACTGTCGTCGCGATCGAGCAGCCAGCGGAAATCGGGCGTATGCGGAATCATCAGCGCGAGCGGCCGGCCGAGTGCGCCGGCAAGGTGCGCGACGGACGTATCGACGCTGACGATGCCGTCCATCAGCGCGGTCAGCGCCGCCGTATCGGCGAAGTCCTGGAGTGCGTCGCCGACGAAGCGCACCGCGCTCGCGTCGAGCACCGGCCGATCGTCGTCGCGGACCACCTTCTGCAGGCTGATCCACTCGTAACGGTCGTCGAACAGCGGCAGCAGATCCGCGAGCGTCATCGAGCGATTGCGGTCGTTCAGATGCAGCGGGTTGCCGGACCACACGACGCCGATGCGCGGCCGCGTCGCTGCGCCGAGCCGTTCGCGCCACTGCGCGACACGCACGGGGTCGGCGGCCAGATACGGTATGCCGGCCGGAATCGACGCGAGGTCCGTGCGAAATTCGAGCGGCAGGCTCAACAACGGGCAATGCAGGTCGAACGGCGGCAGCGGCTCGCCGCGCGCGACGAGCGTGTCGACGCCGTCGAGCGTCGCGAACAGCGTCTTCAGCTCGACCGGCGCTTCGAGCACGACGCGCGCGCCGAGCGCCTTCACGAGCGGGACGTAGCGGCAGAACTGCAGCGTGTCGCCGAGCCCCTGTTCCGGGTACAGCAGGATCGTCTTGCCGTCGAGCGGCATCCCGTGCGTCCAGCGCGGCTGCGCGAACGTGCGCCGGCTCGCGTCGAGCTGCGTGTCGCGCCAGCGCCATTCGTACTCGGCCCAGCCGGCTTCGAAATCGCCGATCGACAAACACAGGAACGCACGCATGCAGTGCGCGAGCACGTAGTCGGGATCGATGTCGATCGCATCCGCATACGCGTGCCGCGCGTCGTCGTGACGCCGCAGCGCGCGCAGCGCATTGCCCTTGTGGAAGTGCGCGAGCTTGTCGCGCGGCGTCGCGTCGATCACGCGCGCGAAATCGTCGAGCGCGGCCGCGTAGCGATGCGTTTCGAGCGCCGCGCGGCCGCGCGTGAACCACGCCGGCACATAGTTTTCTGCGAGCGCCAGCGCGCGGTCGCACATGTCGCGCGCGTCGTCGTGACGCTCGACGCGCATCAGCGCGCTCGCGTAGTTGCACAGCACGCCTGGGCTACCCGGTTCCACGTCGAGCGCGCGCGCATAGCTGTCGACCGCGTCGCGATAGCGCTCCAGATGACTGGCCGCATTGCCGCGGTTCGCCAGCGCCCGCGCATGGTGCGGATCGATCGCGAGCACGCGGTCGCAGCGCACGAGCGCCTCGTCGTGCCGGCCGAGTTGCTCGAGCGCGATCGAACTGTTGAAGATCGCATCGACGAAGGTCGGGCTCGCCGCGATCGCCGCGTTGAAATCCGCGAGCGCGCGTTCGGGCTCGTGCAGATCGAGATACGCGACGCCGCGCAGGAACAGCACCTCGGCGCTGCCGGGCGTCTGCGCGAGTGCGTGGCCGTAGCTGTCGACCGCATCGCGGAAGCGGCCGAGTTCGCGCAGCGCGAGCCCGCGCCCGCGCATCGCGTCGAACGAACGCCCGGCCAGCGCGATCGAGCGATCGCAGTCGGCGAGCGCGTCGTCGTGGCGGCCGAGCGCGCGCAGCATGTCGCTGCGCTTCACATAGCCGTCGGCAAAACCGGGCGTCAGCGCGAGCAGCCGATCGTAGACCGCACACGCGTCGTCGTACCGCGCGAGTTGCGCGAGCAGGCCCGCACGCTGAAACAGCACGCGCTGATGGACCGGATTGATCGCGAGCGCTTCGTCGAGCCGCGCGAGCGCGTCGTGCGCGCGCCCGAGCCCGGTCAGCACCGCCGCGTAATTCGCGAGCGCGAGCGGCGCCGGCTGACGCTCGATCGAGCGCCGCATCAGCGGTTCGGCATCGGCGAGCCGCCCTTGCTGGAAGCGCACCGCGCCGAGCAGGTGCAGCGCCTCCGGATGCTCGGGATCGAGCGTCAGCAATTCTTCATACGCGTGTTCCGCGTGCTGCAGCGCGCCGTCGTGGTGTGCCTTGCGCGCACGCAAGAGCAGCCGGTCGAGTTGCGCGGCGTCGGGCGGACGGCGATCCGGCGCGACCGGCGCGCTCGCGAGTGTCGTCCCTTCCCCGTTCGGTGTCATCGTGTGGCCCCCACTTGTCGCTGTTCGTGTCGCGTGTCGTGTCTAGCGTGTCATCGGCGCGATCGCGGCACGCACCGCGTCGATCGCGCTCGTCCAGTCGCCCGGCGCGGCCTGCCGGAACAACCGCGCGGACGGATACCACGGGCTGTCGCCGCGGGTCCGCAACCAGCGCCACTCCGCCGGATCGGGCAGCAGCACCCACACCGCACGGCCCAGCGCACCCGCCAGGTGCGCGACGGCGGAATCGACCGCGATCACGAGATCCAGTGCGGCGATCAGCGCGGCCGTGTCCGCGAAGTCGCCGAGTTCGTCGTCGACGCGCAGCACCGGCGCCTGCGCGAGCAGCGCCGCGTCGTGTTCGCGCACGGGTTTTTGCAGGCTGATCCAGTCGACGTCGAGATCGAACAGCGGCGCGAGCCGCGCGAAATCGATCGACCGGTTGTGATCGTTGCGATGCGCCGGATTGCCGGCCCAAGCGATCCCGATCCGCGGCCGGCGCCGTTCGCCGAGCAGCGCCTCCCATTGGCGCGTGCGCTGCGGGTCGGCATGCAGATAGGCGCCGTCATACGGAATCGTGGCTTCGTCGGTGCGGAACGCGTGCGGCAGGCTCAACAGCGGCGCCTGGCAGTCGAACGCCGGCAGCGGTTCGCCGCGCGCGATCACGTCGACCGCTCCGGGCAGCGACGCCATCAGCGTGCGCAACTGCGGCTGCACCTCGAACACGACCCGCGCACCGCGTGCGGCCACCAGCGGCACGTAGCGGCAGAAATGCAGCGTGTCGCCGAACCCTTGTTCCGCATGAATCAGCACCGTCCGGCCGTCGAGCGGCGTGTCGCCCTGCCATGCCGGCTGCGTGAACGGCCGGTAGTGCCGCGCCAGTTGCGCGTCGCGCAGCCGCCATTCGTATTCGGGCCAGCCGCGCGCGAAATCGCCTTCGATCAGATACAGCGACGCGCGCGCGAAATGCGCTTCGGCGTAGTCGGGACGCAGCGCGATCGCGCGGTCGTACGCGGCGAGCGCGTCGTCCGGGCGCGCCGTTTCGAAATACAGGTTGCCGCGGTTGAGCCAGTTCGTCGCGTGATCGGGACGCAGCGCGAGCGCACGGTCGAGCGACGCCATCGCTTCGTCGTAGCGATGCAGGTCCTGCAATACGTTGCTGCGGTTGGTCCAGGCTTCGGCGAAGCCCGCGTCGCGCGCGAGCGCGGCGTCGTAGCTGGCCAGCGCGTCGTCGTAGCGTTTCAGGTAACGCAACGCGGTGCCGCGGTTGCACAACGTCTCCACCGAATGCGGATCGAGCGCCAGCGCGCGCGCATAGGCCGCCAGCGCGTCGTCGTGGCGCTCGAGCTGCAGCAGCGCGTTGCCGCGGCTCGCATGGGCGCGGACATGGTCCGGATCGAACGCCAGCACACGCTCGCAGCGGGCCAGCGCCTCGTCCGCTCGGCCGAGCCGTTCGAGCGCGACCGCGCTGTTGTAGAGCACGTCGATCCGCGCGGGATCGGCCGCGATCGCTTCGTTGAACGCGTCGAGCGCCTCGCCCGGTCGATCGAGATCGATCAACGTACTGCCGCGCTCGGCCATGATCGCGGTCACGCCGGGCCGGATCGCGTTTGCGCGCTCGAAGCACTGCAGCGCATCGGCAGGCCGCTGCAGCTCGCGCAGCACGAGACCGCGGTTGAACCACGATTCGAA
Source organism: Burkholderia sp. MSMB1835 (assembly GCF_001526365.1). Lineage (NCBI taxonomy): Bacteria > Pseudomonadati > Pseudomonadota > Betaproteobacteria > Burkholderiales > Burkholderiaceae > Burkholderia > Burkholderia sp. MSMB1835. The sequence goes on along the minus strand of NZ_LOYP01000052.1, from coordinate 42,275 downwards.
CGAACGCGGATCGACCATCAGTGCGCGGTCGTAGGTATCGAGCGCCTCGTCGAAGCGGCGCAGCGCACGCAGCGCGCTGCCGCGATTGCACAGCGCATCGAGGACGAGCGGCGACACCGCGAGCGCACGGTCGAACGACGCGAGCGCGTCGTCGTAGCGTCGCAATCCGAGCAGCGTATTGCCGCGGCGCACGAGCGTCTGCACGTCGTCGGGCGTCGTGCGCAGCGCGGCCGCGAAATGCTCGAGCGCCTCGCCGACGCGGCCGCGCTCGCCGGCGATCGCGCCGAGATCCGACAGGACGCGCGTGCCGGGCGCGATCGCGATCGACTGGCGCAGCAACGCTTCGGCGGCGTCGGCCGCGCCGCGCTGGAACTGCAGCACGCCGTACAGGTGCAATGCCTGGGGGTTGTCGGGCTCCTTCTCGAGCACGGCGAGATAGTCGCTCGCCGCGTCGTCGAACCGTCCGGCGCTGTGCGAGTGTTGTGCGCGGCTCAGGATCGCCGCCGATTGCCGTTGACCGCGCGCATCGAGTCCCGACGCGCCCGCGTGTGCATCATGCCGGTGCTCGACCGTCACGTTCGCCCCCTTCCCGTTTGCCGATGCCGCCGCCGGCCCGGTTCGACGGAACCGGTTGCAGCGGTCATGCTCGTCACGAGACTAACGGACGGGTAATAACAGACGTATGACGAAAGTTACGGACCATTTTGTCCGGGGGACGGATCGCGTGGTGCGCCGCGAGCGCCCCGTGCCGCCATCACTGGCCGATCGGGATCGTCCGCACGTATTCGACTGCCGGTGCGCCCATCGTGACCGCGAAGCGCACGCCGCGCGGCAGCGGCATGCCGAGCGACGTGATGTTGCTGACGCCGTGCTGGGCGAGAAACTGCGCATAGCTCTGCTCGATGGCGGTCTGGCTCGTCGTCCATCCGCCCGGCGGAATCCACACGGAAAGCTGCATCGTCCGCGTATCGTTGCTGACCACGACGCGCGCGAACGCATCCATGTGCTTCAGTGCATCCTCCACGTCGGCCAGCGACGCGAGCGGCTGCGACGCGCTGCGCGCGAGCTCGCGCCCCTCGAGCTGGTAGCGCACGACCTGCATCTGCGCCGGTCCGCCGCCGACGCCGAGATGGCGCACCATCACGAGTTCGTTCTGGCGGATGCGCAGCGGCGGCCCGAACACTTCGTCGGCCGTCACGAGGTTGATCAGGTCGAACTGCAACTGGGAGAAATAACGGCCGAGCAGACGTGTTTGCGCCAGATTCGACGCGATATCGTCGCGCCCGCGAAGCGTCGCGTCGAGGCCGCGCCACGACAGCAGCGCGATCACGGCGAGCAGCGCGATCGCGACCAGCATCTCGATCAGCGTGAAGCCGCGGGCGCGGGCGCGCCCGGCACCGCGACGTTCAGCGGCGCGCTTCATTCTGGATCACCGTGACGACTTCGGCGAGCACGTTGCGGCTCGACGCGGACGGATAGACGCTCACCGTCACGCGCCGCACGAGCGGGCTCGGCAGCGCGGCCACCGACTGGCGGCACACGAAACGGTAGCGGCCCTGCGGGCACGCGAACGTGTTCGCGCCGACGGGCGGCCAGGTCGATGCGATGCGGATCTCGCCGAGCGCGTTGTCGGCGCTCCACAACGCGAGCAGACGCATGCGCGCCGTGTCGGTGTCCGACGCGAGCGCGCCGATCGCGCGCATCACGGCGCCCAGCGCCACGGCCACGATCGCCAGCGCGATCAGCACCTCGATCAGCGTGAATCCCCGTTCCGGCGCCCGCGTCGTGCGCGGTCCGCCGCGCGCAGGGTGGTGGTAGTCGGTTCTGTCGTCGCACATGACCTGCATCATTCTCGTCGATGGGTCGGCGTCCGGCGCCCAAGCCGCGGCGCAGGCCGCGCCGCCGGCGCGACGGACGCCGTGCCCGGACGTTAAGCGCGACGTATGGCACGCACGTGTCGAATGGTACGGACCATTTGGTGCGGCGGGCGCGAGCGCACAGACGCGCCCGCGCGATGCGCGCATCGCGCGGGGCACAAGACGGAAGATGGAAAACGATCGGGAAAGCTACCGCCCGGCAGCAAGCGGCCGACGATGAGGACGATCCTCGGGCGGGATCGCCGCGACGGCGTCAGGCCGTCACGGCGGCGTCATATTCGGCGCGGGCGAGCTGGCCGGCGGCGTATGCCTCGGCTTCGCCGCGAAAGCCTTCGCGGCTGAACGCCACGACTTTCACGCCGACGCCGGTCGCCCGCTTCACCGTCAGCGCCCATTGCCATCCGCCGTCTTGCTCGAAGACGTGCAGCGAGGGTGCGAAGGAAGGGTCGAGTACGGTCACGCGTTTTGCTCCTGCCCCGTTGCGCGCTGCGTCGGCAGCGCACGGAGGCATATCGAAAAGGTCGCGCCGGCACGCCGACGCGTTTCTGTCATTCGACAGTTTATTCAAGAATTGTTGCGACGCACCATCAGAGGTTTCACTCACCTATCGGAACCGGTCGGTTGATCGTATCTACCCGAAAGCCTTGCGGGACGGGCCTCAGCGGCACGCCGAGCCGCCCGGCATCGCGTTCGTGCGGCAACGTGCCGCACGCCGGGCCAATTGCTTGCATCGCCCTTTCGTGGATCGAGAAACGGGGCGCGATCTATCCGCCCATCATCGACACGCGCCGGAAGGTCAGGTTCACGCGTTCGCCCTGCACGGCCGGCGCCTTCGGCACGCGGTGCTGCCATTCGGCTTGCGTGCGTCCGCGCATCACGAGCAGGCTGCCGTGCACGAGGCGGTACGCATGCGTGACGCCGGTCGCGCGATGACGAAGATCGAACACGCGCATCGCGCCGAGGCTCACCGACGCGATCACCGGCGCGTCGCCGAGTTCGGGTTCGTTGTCCGCATGCCAGCCGAGGCTGTCGAGCCCGTTGCGATAGCGATTGAGCAGCACGCTGTTGAAGCGCACGCCGCACGTCGCCTCGACCGCGTGCTTCAGCCCGAGCGCGGCCGGCGTCCATGGCTCGGGGACGTTGCGGATGCCCGAGTACACGTACACGGCATCCGGTTCGCCTTGCCACGCGGTGAGCCGCGGCAACGGAATGCGCCCGCGCGGCGTACGAATCGTGTCCTGCCGCCACGCGACCTCGTCGATCAGCGCGGCCAGCGCGCGATCGGCGTCGGGCGACGCGAGCCAGTCCGGGTACCAGTCCACGTCGGGCACGGGCGTATCGGCGAAGAAATCGGGCGTGGACATGTCGGCAGGCACGGGTGAGGAACGAAGCGAACGACGCATGTCTGCATACTAGCCAACGGCGCCGCGCGCCGCCATGCGCTGTCATTCGCTGATATTTGCCGCCGAAAGGCCGAAAGGAAGCCGCGGTGCATCGCGATGCGCGTTCGTCTCGCGCGACGGCCGCCTCCCGGCCATCGGCTAGCCGCGCGTCAGTCGAATCAGCGCGATCTCGGACGGCACGCCGAAGCGGTTCGGCGGTCCCCAGTAGCCGGTGCCGCGGCTCGTATACAGCCACATGTCGCCGAAGCGGCTCAGCCCGCCGATCACCGGCTGCTGCAGTCGCACGAACGGCGGCCACGGCAGAAACTGGCCGCCATGCGTGTGCCCCGACAACTGCACAGTAAAGCCCGCGCGGTTCGCCGCTTCCGCGCTGCGCGGCTGGTGCGCGAGCAGGATCTTCGTGCCGACGTCGCGCGGCGCACCGGCCAGCGCCTGCGCGGGGTCGCTGCGATGGGCGGGATCGAATCCGCCCGCCGTGAAATCGGTGACGCCCGCGAGCACCGCCCGCGCGCCGCCGCGCTCGATCAGCACGTGCTCGTTCAGCAGCACCGTCAGCCCGATACGACGAAACTCGTCGATCCACGCATGCGCACCCGCGTAGTACTCGTGGTTGCCCGTCACGAGGAAGGTGCCGTGCCGCGAACGCATCTCGCCGAGCGGCGCCGTGTGGTCGCGCAGACGCTTGACCGAACCGTCCACCACATCGCCCGTCACGACCACGAGGTCGGCATCGAGCGCATTGACCGCACGCACGATCCGTTCGATGTAGGGCCGCTTGATCGTCGGCCCGACGTGGATGTCGGACAGTTGCACGATCGTCAATCCGTCGAGCGCGGCCGGCAGCCCCGCGACCGGAATCGACACGCGCTTGACCGCCGCCGTGCGGCGCGCGCCGACGAACCCGATCGCGGTCACGAGCACCGCGGCCGCCAGCACGCCGAGCGCCGTGTCGGGCGCGGCGGCGCTCCACGCGCCGTCATGGCCGAGATGCCGCCATGCGAGCACGCCGAGCAACACGATGTCGCGCAGGAACGTCAGCACCAGCAGCGACGAGAAGAAGCCCATCGCGAGCGCGCCGGCCCAGCCGACGAGCGTCGCCGCCCACCCTTCGTCGAAGCGGCGCGAGAACATGCCGACCGGAATCAACACGACGAAACTCGCCAGCACGAGCGCCGCGATCGTGCGCGCGAGCGGCGACACGAACGCATCGGGAATGATCCGCATCCCGACATACAAATGGAACAGCACGCCGATTGCAATGAACCGGACAAAGAAACTTCGCATGGAACGTTCGCCTTCGTTGCACTACCGCTTCCGCGACGCGCGTCGCACGGGCCGTGATGCCCGGTGCCGCGTGTCGCACCATACGCACGATGGTACACAGATCCCGGCCGCGACGACGGGTCGCGGCCGGCGGTGCAACGCCGTACGGCTTCGCGCGATGATCGGCCATCCACCCGGCGTCGCGGCCATGCATCGACGCCGTTCGTCGCGACGCTCGACCACGACGTCATCGGCCTGCACGACGCGAGCGCGATCCGCGCCTTCCCGAAACGCACGGCCGCCGACATGCAGCGCATGCTGCGTGGGCGTATCCAGGTCAGCAACTTCGAGACAGCCTGCAGGATGATCGTCGAGAACGTCGTCGTATTGCCCGAAGGCACCGCGCGCCGTCATGCGAAGACGATGGCGCTGCGCCTCGTCGCGCTCGAAGGCGACCGGGCCGAGCGCCGGTTGCCGATCCGCGTCGCCGATCGCGATGCGCTGCCGCGCTTCGCACGCGATCTCGTCGGCCTGCTCGTCGAGGATGCGCGCGGTCAGCCGGACCAACCGGATTCGCATGGGTTCGAGCAGCAATCGGCGATTCACGCGCCGATTCCGCTGCATCGACATGGCAAATTCCGCTGCGCGATTTTCGTCTGACGATCCTTTACAGTCCGTTAGCAACCCTACGCGAACGGCTGCTGGCAGAATCGCAGCGGTCCGGCCATCGCTGCCGACCCGCGCTGCCGGACCGTTCGGCATGACCGACGGCGCGGCCACGGCCGGCCGCGCCCCATGCCGTGAACGCATGCCGGATCGCTGGCGATCCGCATCGCGCTGATTTATGATCGGCTCCGTATCCCGGATCGTCGTCGCGGCCCGGCCGGTCGCGACGATCCGCATTGCGCCGCGCCCGGCATCCACCCTCAACGTCGAGCTCGTCACACCATGAGAAAAACAACGCCGCGCGCGCCGCTGCGCGTCGCCGCCGTCCTGGCGCCCGCCCTGCCGCTCGCGGGCTGCGCATCGCGTGGCGCGCCGTCCTACGTGCTGTTCGGCGCGTACTTCCCGCTGTGGCTCGTCAGCGCGATCGTCGGCATCGTCGGCGCCATCGTCGCGCACCGCGTATTCGTCGCGACCGGCTGGGCCGCGACGGTGCCCTACCAGCTTGCCGTCTGCACCGCGATCGGGCTCGTGGTCGCCGTGATCGTCTGGCTTACCGGCACGGGTCCGTTCGCATGAAGGCCGCCGGCATCGCCCGCCCCTCCGTCAAAGGCCGCGCGATCGCGCTCGCGATCGTCGCGCTCGGCATCGCGGCGCTCGCGTACGCGTACCACCGCACGACGGCCTACCCGTCCACCGACGACGCGTCGATCGACGCGGACGTCGTGCACGTCGCGTCGCCGGTCGGCGGCCGCATCGTGCAGCTCGCGGTGCATGAAAACCAGCGCGTCGCGAAAGGCGATCTGCTGTACGTGATCGATCCCGTGCCGTACCGGCTGAGCGTCGCGCAGGCGCAGGCCGATCTCGAGCTCGCGCGCGCGTCGCTCGACACGCGCCGCCGCTCGCTGATCGGCGAGCGCTCGAACGCGTCCGTCGCCGCCGAGCAAGTCAAGCGCGCGACGCAGAACTACGATCTCGCGACCCGCGACGTGAACCGGCTTGCACCGCTCGCCGCGCAGGGCTACGTCAGCGCGCAGCAGTTCGATCAGGCGAAGGTGCGCCAGCGCGACGCGTCCGTTTCGCTCGCGCAGGCGCAGGAGCAGCAGCGCGCGTCCGCGCAGACGATCGGCGACGACGCCGACGCGATCGCGACGCTGCATGCGCGCGAAGCCGCGCTGGCCCGCGCGCAGCATGCGCTCGACGATACGGTCGTGCGCGCGCCGCACGACGGGCTCGTGACGGGCCTGAGCGTGCTCCCCGGCGAAACCCTCGCGCCGAACCAGTCGATCTTCACGCTGATCGACGCGAGCGAATGGTTCGCCGTCGGCAATTTCCGCGAGACGTCGCTCAATCGCATCGCAGTCGGCGACTGCGCGACCGTCTATTCGATGATCGACCGCGGCCGCCCGATGACGGGCAAGGTCGTCGGCATCGGCGCCGGCATCGCGGACAGCGACCGCATCAACCTGCCGCGCTCGCTGCCGATCGTGCAGCGCTCGGTGAACTGGGTGCACGTCGCGCAGCGCTTCCCCGTGCGCGTGAAGCTCGACGAACCCGACGGCAAGCTCGTGCGTGTCGGCGCGAGCGCGATCGTCGAGGTCCGGCATGGCTCGGCCTGCCGCTGAGGTCCGCTCGCCGGGCCCGCGCGAAGTCCTGCGGCTGCTCGCGCCGTTTCCGGGGCGCGCGGTCATGGCCGTGCGCGTCGCGCTGATCTGCGCGCTCGTGGTACTCGTGACGAGCGGATACGGCACGCCGGAAGCCGCGATTTCCGCGTATGTCGTGTTCTTCCTGAACCGCGCCGATCGCGTGACGAGCGCCGTGCTCGCGGTCGCGATGCTGTTGCTCGTCACGCTCGTGATCGCGCTCGTGATCGGCGTCGCGATCTTCAGCATCGAGTATTCGGTGCTGCGCGTCGCGTGCATGGCCGTGCTGTCGGTCGGCCTGCTCTACCTGACGTCCGCCAGCAAGCTGCGCCCGGTCGGCGCGATCCTCGCGATGATCGTCGGCTTCGGGCTCGACCAGCTCGGCCTGGCGCCGGTCGGCGAAGCGGCAACGCGCGCGCTGCTTTATGCATGGCTGATGGTCGCGATCCCGGTCGGCGCGGCGATCGTCGTCAACCTGCTGATCGCGCCGTCGCCGCGCACGCTCGCGCATGCGCAGCTCGCGAAGCGGCTGCGGCTCGCCGCGCGGCGGCTGCGCGGCGACGACGACGCGCGCGCCGCGTTCGACGCAAGCCTGCGCGAAGGCGACCAGCAGTTGCTCACGTGGCTCAAGCTGTCGAAGCTCGAGGGCTCGTCGTCGGGCGCCGATGTCGTCGCGTTGCGGCAGGCCGTCGCGTCGAGCACCGCGCTGCTCGTCGCGGTCGCGCTTGCCGATCGCGAACCGGAGGCGCGACTGCCCGACGCATTCGCCACGCCGATCGCGACGACGCTCGACGAGATGGCCGCGATCCTCGAACAGGGCGGCTATCCGGTCGACGTGACGCTCGCGCTGCCGGCCGCCGATGCACTACCGCCGCTCGCACGCGTCGTCGCGACGGACCTGCACGCCGCGATCGCGCAGTTCGCGCAACCGCCCGCCATCGACGCATCGGCCGCGTCGACCGACACCGCCGACACGCGCGCCGCCAGCGAACCGGCGAAAGCCACCGCACCGCCCGCCCCGCGCGGCGGCTTCTTCGTGCCCGACGCGCGCACCAATCCCGACCACATCCGCTATGCGCTGAAGACGACGGCAGCCGCCATGTTCTGCTACCTGCTGTACTCGCAGCTCGACTGGTCCGGCATCCATACCTGCTTCATCACCTGCTACATGGTGTCGCTCGGCTCGACGGCCGAAACGGTCGAGAAGCTCACGCTGCGCATCGCCGGCTGCATCGTCGGCGCGCTGATCGGCACCGCCGCGCTCGTGTTCGTCGTCCCGTCGCTATCGTCGATCGGCGAGCTGATGGCGCTCGTCTTCGCCGGCGCGTGGCTGTCCGCGTGGGTCGCGTTCGGTTCGCCGCGCATCGCGTACGCGGGCTTCCAGGTCGCGTTCGCGTTCTTCCTGTGCGTCATCCAGGGTGCGGGTCCCGGCTTCGACCTGACGCTCGCGCGCGATCGCACGATCGGCATCCTGCTCGGCAACGTGGTCGTGTATCTCGTGTTCACGCGCATCTGGCCGGTCAGCATCGGCAAGCAGATCGACACGGCGCTCGCGGCGCTGCTCGACCAGTGGCGGCGCGTGGCGCAGATCGCGCAGCCGGCCGAACGGCGCGCGCTGGCCGCCGAAGCGTTCGCCCGCCACGGCGCGATCTCGCAGGAGCTCGGCCTGATCCATTACGAACCGTCGTGGGTGCGGCCGGCCGCGACGTGGCTCGCCACACGGCGGCGCACGCTCGCGGAACTCGGCGCGATCGAAGGCCCGCTGTTCCTGCTCGCCGAACGCAAGCCCGGGGACGCGGCGATCGGCGCGCAACTCGCGCGCGTGACCGCGCCGGGCGACGACGAAACCGCGCCCCGCACGGATGCCCCGCCGCGACCGCCGGGCGCCGCCCCCACCGACCCCGCGCGCGACGCGCTGCTGAACCTGATCGACACGCGGCTCGCCCATCTCGCCGACGCCGCCCGTCAAGCCACACCGAAGGAGCCTGCCCCTCATGCGTCTACCTGAACCGCCGGCCGCCTCGATCGCCGCCGCCGCCGCCGCGCTCGCGACCGCGCTCGCGCTGACCGGCTGCGCGACGTCGTCGATCGATCTGGCGCCGGAGGCGTCCGACCGCCCGTGGCAGCCGCAAACGTCGGCCGCGGGCGACATCGTGGCGGCGCCGCCGCGCGCTTCCGCACAAGGTACACACGACTACACGCTGCCCGCATCGCCGGCGCTCGCGTCGGTTCCGGCGCCGGCCGCGCTCGATGCCGCGCATGCGTACACGCTGCCCGAGCTGATCGATCTCGCGGAATCCGCGAACCCGCTGACCCGCATCGCATGGAACGACGCGCGCAACGCGGCGCTCGCGGTCGGCCTCGCCAAGTCCGCGTATCTGCCGCGCCTGTCGGCGACGGCAATGGGCGCGTACCAGGCGAACCACGGCTCGACGTCGACGATCCTCGGCGATTCGTCCAGCAACACCACCGTGCACGGCACGATTTCGGCGCTGTCGCTGCAATGGCTGCTGTTCGATTTCGGCGGCCGCGCGGCGCGCGTCGAAGCGGCCGAACAGGCGTCGATCGCGTCGAACGTCGCGTTCACGGCCGTGCACCAGCAGGTCATCCACGACGTGACGGTCTCCTACTACCGCTACGAAGCCGCACGCTCGCGCGTGCTCAGCGCAAGACAGGGCCTCGCGAACGCGGATGCGATTCTCGCGGCGTCGCGCGCGCGGCTCCAGCACGGCGTCGGGACCGTCGTCGAGCTCGCGCAGGCGACGCAGAACCGCGCGCAGGCGAACCTCGCGCTCGTGCAGGCGAACGGCGCCGAAAGCGACGGCTACCTCGCCCTCGTCTCCGCGCTCGGCATCTCGCCGCTGTCGAAGCCGACGATCGCCGCGCTGCCGAAACGGCCGCTGCCGCCCGCGCTCGGTTCGTCGGTCGACGCGATCGTGTCGGACGCGATCGCGCGCCGTCCCGACCTGCAGGGTGCGTTCGCGGTCGAAAAGGCCAATCGCGCGAAGATCAAGGCCGCGCAAGCCGCGTTCATGCCGAAGATTTTCCTGTCCGCGTCGACGTCGTATGCGAGCGGCGGCACGTCCATCTCCGCACTGCCCGCGATCGGCGACCAGGCGCCGACCGTCAACCTGAACGGCAGCCGCTACGGCGGCGGCGTATTCCTCGGCGTGACGATCCCGCTGTACGACGGCGGCCTGCGCTCGGCCGTGCTGATGCAGGCGCGCAACGACGCGGAAAGCGCGTCCGCGCGCCTCACGCGGACCAAGGAGGAAGCGGTGCGCCAGGTCGTCGCCGCGCAGAACGCGGTGCAGACGAGCCTGGCGTCGCACGACGCCGCGAAGGCGCTCGTCGATGCCGCGCAAACGAGCTACGACGCCGCGCTGACCGCGTACCGGAACGGCGTCGGCTCGGTCACCGACGCGACGATCGCGCAAAGCCAGTTGCTCGCCGCGCGCAACGCGGAGGTCGACAGCTATGCCGGCGCATTGTCGGCCGCCGCCGCGCTCGCGCTCGCGACGGGCACGATCGGCTCGGCGCAGTAGCGCCGTCAGGCGGTTGACGCGGGCGCGCGCCGCCCACTAGAATGCCGCCCATTCTTCCTTCAGGAACCATCGTGGACAGTTGCAGCACTCCGTTGCGTGCGCCGCTTGCCGCCTGAACGCCTGTCCGCCGCAGTTCTCCTGCCCCGGCTCGCGTTCCGCGAGCCGCACGCCATCCGTTTCACATTGAACGACGCATTCGCGCGGTACAGTACCGCGCGATGACGGCTATCGCCGCGTCGCCTCCGGCCTTGCGTCGCGGCGACGCCAGCCGGCATGCGCTTCTTGCACGGCAGGACAACCATGACTTTCGATTTCGCACTCCGTCTTTTCACCGCGTTCGCCTGCGGCGTCGCCATCGGCCTTGAACGCCAGATGCGCCAGCGCACGGCCGGCCTGCGCACCATCACGCTCGTCGCGAGCGGCGCGTGCCTGTTCGTCACGCTCGGCGTGCTGACCGGCAACGGCGTCGCGGGCGTCACGCAGATCGCCGCGTACGTCGTGTCGGGCGTCGGCTTTCTCGGCGGCGGCGTGATCATGCGCGACAAGGGTTCGATCCAGGGCATCAACACGGCGGCGACGCTGTGGTGCTCGGCTGCCGTCGGCGTGTTGTCCGGCTCCGGTCACTACGTGCCCGCGCTCGCCGGCACGGGCGTCGTGCTGCTCACCAATACGGTGCTGCGCGGCGTCAGCCAGGCCATCAACGCGACGCCCGTCTCGAATGCCGATCTCGTGCGCGAATACCAGATCACCGTGATTTGCCTCGCCGCCGACGAAGTGCACATCCGCACGCTGCTGTCGAACGCGATGTATGCGAAGCCGCTGTCGTTCCAGAGCCTCACGAGCGAGGACGTGCCCGAGCAGCCGGACCGGCTGAAGGTGACCGCAACGCTGAAGCTGCATCCGAAGGATCAGCAGAAGCTCGAGCAGATCGCGAGCCGGATGAGCATGGAGAAAAGCATTTCCAGCGTGAGCTGGACCGCGAAGGAAGCGGAGCCGATGATGGAATGAGCCGCGCGGCGGCCGCCGCATCCGGCGCCGCCGTCGCGTCAGGGCGCTTCGATGAGCCCGGCCGAGATCGCCTTGACGACCGCCTGGACCTTGTTCGTCGCGCCGAGCTTCTCGAGGATGTTGTTCACGTGGAAGTTGACCGTCCGCTCCGAGATGCTGAGGATCTGGCCGATTTCGCACGCAGTCTTGCCCTCTGCCGTCCAGCACAGTACCTCGCGCTCGCGCGCGGTCAGCGTGACGCCCGCCGCGGGCGACAACTTCGGCACCATGAAGCGGCTCATCAGCGAATGCGACAGGTTCGCGAGCCAGTTCGTCTGCAGCGTCAGCATGTTGATCTCGGCCGGCGTCAGCCGGTCGGCATGACGGGCGATGCTCAGCAGGCCGAACGCGCCGCGCGCCGCCCAACTCGACTGCGCGACGCCCACCGACAGCCCGAAATCGCGCGCGTCCTGCCACAGCGGGCAAGGCTCGATGTGGTCGACGTCGGGCCAGACGATCATGTTGGTGCTGAGCGCGCCATCGCGAACCGTCGAGTCGATCTCGATATAGTTCTGCGCCTGATAGTGCGCCATCCAGCCGTCCGGATAGGTATCGAAGATGGCGACCGCCGGCTTCGAGACAGGCAGCGGTACGCGAATGCCGTAACAGCAGTATTCGAATCCCAGCCGCTTGGAATAGGCGGCGATCCGCTGGAAGAGCTGCTGCTCGTCTTCCGCGGCGCTGAATTGTTGGTAGGCATCCTGCCAGCGCAGTTCCATTCTTTCTCCGACAACGTCACGCTGTCATACTTGTCAGGTTCCAGCACCCGTTCGAGGCTGATACATTCCGCGCATGACTTCACCCTTGCTGCACCCTGTCCCCGGCCCGTCCCCGGACGGCTACGTACGCCTGTCAGAAGGCGCACTGGCCGCACTTGTGCTCGACCATGTCGCGAGCGGCCTCGACCCCTCGCTGCTGGCCGAATTGCGCGACAACGCGATCGACGCCCGCCTCGCCGGTTATACCGAATGGCATCGCGCCGCCGGTGCCGGCGTCGCGTACGTGACGGTCGGCTGGGACTGGTACCTCGAACGCGCGACGGGCACGTTCGTGATCGCGGGCGGCGACGTCCGCAGCAACGTGATGGCCACCGACGCCAAAGGCGCCGACATCGGCATGGTCCGCACGGCAGCCGCGCTCGCCGCGCGGCTCGCCGCCATCGACTGGCCTGCCGCGGTCGCGTCGGCCCTGCTCGCGCACAACGACGCCTATCATGCCGGTCCGACGCTCCAGTGACAACCGGCCGCACATTCTTCTGACGATTCTGCGCGACTGGCGGTCTTTATAAGCAAAAGTTGCCTGGTTTTCAATCCCGGCGATCAAGAAACCGTTACCACCACGCAAATGGCGTCTTTACGCCGTCACCCTGTAAGAGTTACCAGTTACAGGCTCCTCGTGCCGCGCGCTGTAATGGATGCATACCAAAGCACAGATCCGAGGACATCCATGCAGACCTTCGTTCACGAGGAAGGGCGGTTGCCACACGAACTCGCGGCGGATCTCGGGCGCTATCGGCGCCGCGTGTTCGTCGAACAGCTCGGTTGGGCGCTCCCGTCGGCGAACGAAAGTTTCGAGCGTGACCAGTTCGATCGCGACGATACCGTCTACGTGTTCGCGCGAAACGCCGACGGCGACATGTGCGGATGCGCGCGCCTGCTGCCGACGACGCGCCCGTATCTGCTGAAGTCGCTGTTCGCCGATCTGGTCGCCGAGGACATGCCGCTGCCGCAATCGGCCGCCGTCTGGGAGTTGTCCCGATTCGCGGCGACCGACGCCGAAGGCGGGCCGGGCAATGCCGAATGGGCCGTGCGCCCGATGCTCGCGGCCGTCGTCGAATGCGCGGCGCAGCTCGGCGCGCGCCAGCTGATCGGCGTGACGTTCGCGAGCATGGAGCGGCTGTTCCGCCGGATCGGCATACACGCGCACCGTGCAGGCCCGCCGAAGCAGGTGGACGGACGTCTGGTGGTCGCGTGCTGGATCGACATCGATCCGCAAACGTTTGCTGCGCTAGGAATCGAGCCGGGGCAGGCCGCCCGGCAAGCTATCGCCGCCTGAGCCGGAACGCGCGTTCCCGTCCGGGCGGCATCGTAACGAAGGAGAACCAACGTGGACCAGTCCCAGGTCTTTCGCGCGATGATGCCCGGATTGACGAGCGCCGACGGCGCCCGCATCGCGGTCGCCTACCCGTCGTTTCCGAGGCCGTTGCCGCTCGTGCGGCTCGATCGCCGTGGGCTCGTGTTTCGTGCCGCCGGCGCCGCGCCGCTCGTGTGCGGGCTGCCGCGCCCGGCCACCCTGCTGGTCGCGGACGAGCCGCTGTGCTCGCTGCGCCTCGTGATCCGCGACATCGTCGCGACCGGCGACGGCCGGCACGACCTGACGATGCAGCCGTCCGGCGCCGCCGGCGACGAATTGCTGTGGCACGCGTTGCGCGATCGCGAGCCGTACCGGCGGATCCAGCATCCGCTTGCGCCGGTCGATCTGCCCGCCGCCATCGACCGCGAACAAGCGCCGGCCGGCGAAACCGCCGCGCGCCCGTCGCGCAGCACGGCTTTCCGCCTGCCGTGCCACAGCGACGCGCTGTTCTTCGCGGACTGGCTCGAATATCACTTCGACGAATTGCGCGCGCTGTCGCAACAGCACGGGCCGCAACTGCAGCTCAATCAGCTCGAACGACAGGTTGACGATGACGAGGTCGGCGTGCGTTTCGTGTACGACATCGACGGGCATGCGACGCGGCACGCATTGACCGACTGCGCACGCGAGGCGTGTGCATGGATCGAGACGGAGATGCGCAGCAAATACGCGCTACCCGTCGCGCAAGAGCGGTTCGGCGCATTCGCGGCGCACGCACGGGCCGCCGGCATGTGAACGAGGCCATGCCGCGCGGCGGCAAGTTGTGCGGATACAACGAGCGCTTGCAAACGTTCGGGTTTTCCCTTAAATTTACGTCTATCTCCTCCATGTCTCCAAACATGGATTCAGCCCGCTCAAGCAGCGGGCTTTTTTATTGCCGGCGTGGATTGCGGGGCCACATCATTTTCCATTCCGGCTAGCCGGCCAGGTGCACGCCAGCCGGGCGCAGCCAGTAGTGATGCACCGCAAATATCAGCGCGACCGCCACGACCACTACCAGCAGCAGATACAACCAGCCCTTCCTGGTCGACGGCAGGTCCGTCAGGGCCCCGACGTCGCCCGTCAGCGCCGCCAACGCGACCACCGCCAGCCCGGCCAGTACCAACGTCCCCTTCGCCACCCATCCGAAAGCGGCCTCCAGTCCGGCCACCCATCGCGACTGACGATACGGTCCGGCAATCGGCCGACGAAGATCGGGCTTATCCATTCGTCACCGCCCTGCCGGCATGCGCCTATCCGTGCGTCGTACGGCAGGCACGGCGAACACACGAATTCGACTGGTTTGCGAATGAGTCGCCGCTGCGACGCGGAGTGCGTATAAGGGATCGAGAAGCGTCATGTTTTTCCTTTCGCGAGACGAGGCTGGACAATTCGACCCGTTTGCTCAGGCCGGATCGATATCGTTCGATACGGCGAGTATCGCCGGAAACACGATCCGCTCGCATCGCCCAATCCGGATCGGCCGGCTTATCATTGACCGCCCGCCACTTCCCGCCGAGGCCATCTTGCACGCCCATCTGCGCATTGCCCGCCCGGTCGCCAACCTCGCCCGCACCGAGCGCATGTATCGCGACGCCCTCGATCTGTCGGTACTGGCGCGCTTCGAAGATCACGACGGCTTTTCCGGCGTGATGCTCGGACGCGCGGGCCTCGACTATCACTTCGAGTTCACGCACTGCCCCGATCATCCGATCGCGCCGTCGCCGACGCCCGAGGATCTGATCGTGTTCTACCTGCCCGATCGTCCGGAATGGGAAGCCGCGTGCGCACGCGCGACCGCACACGGCTTCATGCCGGTGACGTCGTTCAATCCGTACTGGGAAATATCAGGCCAGACTTTCGAGGATGCCGATGGCTATCGGATCGTGTTGCAGAACGGCACGTGGCGCTGACAGGCACACGCGCGCGAGCCGTTACGCGGCGGCGCGGCCGTCGAGGCGGACATGCCTCCGCGTCCGCCGGCCTCCAGCGACGTAGCGTCAGGCATTCGGTTTCGATTCGACGGCATGATCGCCACGCGAGATTGGTGAACAGGTGCCGCCCTTCGTTTCCATGCTCCGTGCCAAGGCCGGATTGCTTATGTCCTCCGAACGGAATGTCCATGCCTTGGGTGTGAATTTCATTCACCCATCGTTGGGACTCGGCAATCTTGGGGGTAAACGAAACCGCAGCACGGCGCACCGCGGCTCGAACGCGAAAGCAGACGTCCACAAACATCGAATTCAATCGGATGTCCCGCTCAGCGCCGAGAATGCCGGCTGGTTTCTTACGCTGGGGCGCTCCTTCATCCTCGCGTACCACGCATGCAGCGCCACGTATTCGGCAGGCACCGGCAGCTTCACGATCGACGCAAAGATCAAACCACCGATCACCGTGATGTCGGCCATCGAGAAGGCTTCTCCGGCGACGAACGGCTGTCTTTGCAAAACCTCGTCGAAGTAGCGCATGCCCCTCAGGGCTTTGTCGCGTTGACGGAATCCCCACTCGGCGTTCTGATAGGTTTCGACGTCCGGCCCCAGCCCCGGCGTGCCGTGGTGGAAATAGACGCTGATGGCGTCGAGCAGCTCCAGCTCGGCGCGCTTGCTCATCATGTGGATCAAGCCCTGTTCGAGCGGTGTCCTGCCGGTGAGCGTGGGCGCACCATCGAGCGCGTCCAGGTATTGGGTGATGGCCGTGCACTCGGCAATGAGCGTCCCGTCGTCGAGTTCGAGCACCGGCAGCGTGCCCGAGTAGTTCTTCTGCGCAATGAATTCCGGCCTTTTGTGCTCCCCTTTATAAAGGTCGACCATCGCAAACTCGACACGCGATTGAAGGTTCTTCTCGGCCACGGCGATGCGCACGCGTGTCGGATAGGGTCCCGTCGGAAAATCGTGGATCTTCATCAAGGGAAACTTGGTTGCATCGAAATCGAGGATGTCGGAACTCATCGTTAAGCCTCTACAGTGCGGTTGCGTCGGAATAGACGGTATCGGAGCCCGTGGCGTTACCGCCCTACCTGCCACATGGTAGGTTTACTGTAGAAGGTATAATCGCCTCCGTCAACACTCATTTTTTTGAATC
Source organism: Burkholderia sp. MSMB1835 (assembly GCF_001526365.1). Classification (NCBI taxonomy): domain Bacteria; kingdom Pseudomonadati; phylum Pseudomonadota; class Betaproteobacteria; order Burkholderiales; family Burkholderiaceae; genus Burkholderia; species Burkholderia sp. MSMB1835. Next base: position 25,641 of record NZ_LOYP01000052.1, on the reverse strand, counting down.
GCGAGGCCGTAGCAGTGAAGAACGAGACAAGCTCAAACTCCAAGGAGAACATCCTGGCGGCCGCCACAAAAGTCGCGCAGGCGCATGGCTACGGCGGGCTGAATTTTCGCGACCTCGCGGACGTCGTCGGCATCAAGGCTGCCAGCGTCTACCATCACTTCCCGAGCAAGGCCGATCTGGGCGCGGCGGTCGCGAGGCGCTATTGGGAGGATTCGGCTGCTACGCTGGAAGCACTGTTGGCCGAATCCTCGGATCCGCTCCAGTGTCTTCGCCAGTATCCCGACACGTTCCGCAAGGCGCTCGAGAACGGTAACCGCATGTGCCTCTGCAGCTTCATGGCCGCCGAAAGCGACGACCTGCCGGCGGCGGTGATGAAAGAGGTCCAGGCGTTTGCCGATGTCAATGTCGCGTGGCTGAGTAAAGTGCTGTCCGCGGCGGCAGTGGGTAGCGCCGAAGCGTGCGAACAACGGGCTCGCGCCATCTTCGCCGCCGTTGCCGGCGCTCAGCTCATTGCCAGAAGCCGTTCGGATATCGCGCTATACGACACCTTGATAGAGACTTACCGCGTGGCAGGTCTCCTGCCGGCATAGGGGCGTGCGTGCGCGACGTAATCACCCGCAAAACCGACGAATGCACGACCGGGCTCTTCGTCGCGTGGGGGACCCGGCCTTCCATTGGTATCGGAGCGTTGACAACGACGTTGTCCATCGTCCAACCGCGTTAATCGTGCCGCGCGAAATGAGTAGGCAAGCGCTGCGCGGCGATGGGCGACGTCGGTGCTCCAGCAATCGGCGAGTATTTCAGGACCTCGGCCGACAGCAGGAGATGTAGCCGGGAAGGCAGCAATGCGGACACCGGTCCGGGGCAATCAGCAGGAGAGCATCAAGCGTGACGAGGCTGATCGTCAACGAGCCCCCAGGAGGGATGCCCAAATCACAAGACCTTTTTATTGGTTCCGCGCGATCGTGAGACGAGAGGATCACAGCATGTTCGCACCACGAAAGACGACTTCCGGTCGCCTTCGGGCGTAGCCCGGGAAAGCCGTCAAAGGCCAGGTGCTGGCCCGAGTCCGGCTTGCTTGCAGTGCGCGCGCAAATCTCATCGGGAAGTGGCGTAGCTTTTTGAAAAAGCTGAGCCCTGAACGCCAAGTTTCCCGATGTTCGGAAGTGTCGATACGATTTGCGACCAACCTGACTTTCGGTCAAAACCCACTACCAGAAAGCCTCTCCAGGACAAATCGCTTGCCAGACGAGCGTCCCGAAGACTCCCGAATTTCCATCACTCGTTTTCTTCGAAGTAGTGTCCGAACTTCGCCTGCTTCGTGCGGATATAACGCTCGTTTTCCTCGCGCACGGGCACCGCGAGCGCCACGCGTTCGCAGACGGGAATACCGTGCTTCACGAGCGTATCGAACTTCTTCGGATTGTTGCTCATCAACCGCACCGACGTCACGCCGAGGATGCGCAGGATCGCAGCGGCCGAGTCGTATTCGCGGGCGTCGTCGGGCAGGCCGAGATCGAGGTTCGCCTCGACGGTATCGCGCCCCTGCTCCTGCAGCGCGTAGGCGCGGATCTTGTTGCTCAGGCCGATGCCGCGGCCTTCATGGCCGCGCAGATACAGCAGCACGCCGCGGTCTTCGGCCGCGATGTAACGCAACGCGAGATCGAGTTGCTCGCCGCAATCGCAGCGGTACGAACCGAACACGTCACCGGTCAGGCATTCGGAATGCAGCCGGGTCAGCACCGACTGCTCGCCGGTCACGTCGCCCATCACGAGCGCGAGATGTTCGGCATCGCTGCCCGAGACGCGAAATGCGTACGACGTGAACGTACCGTAGCGCGTGGGCAGCGACGCCGTGGCGACGAGCGTCACGCACTCGTCGGCCTGGCCATTGCCCGGCATGGGCGATTGGGGACGCGAAGACATCATGAATTCAATCGAAACGTTCAGGAATGTAGGAGTTGTGTGGATGGCGCGTGACGGGAGTTTACCGCTAATCTGGAAACGTCACGCGACTGCCGCCGCCCGCCCGGCTATACTGGGCTCATCGGGTGATGCGCATCACGCCCCGCCTGCCCTGCATCGACCTGCACACGGAGAAAGCGAATGAGCACGACTGTCGCGCAGATTCTCAAGGCCAAGCCGGATTCGGGCCGTACCATCTACACCGTCACGAAGAGCGATCTCGTCTACGACGCCATCAAGCTGATGGCGGAAAAGGGGATCGGCGCGCTGCTCGTCCTGGACGGCGACGACATCGCAGGCATCGTCACCGAGCGCGACTACGCGCGCAAGGTCGTGCTGCAGGACCGCTCGTCGAAAGCCACCCGCGTCGAGGAAATCATGACGGCGAAGGTGCGCTACGTCGAACCGTCGCAATCCACCGACGAGTGCATGGCGCTGATGACCCAGCACCGGATGCGCCACCTGCCCGTGCTCGACGGCGGCAAGCTGGTCGGCCTCATCTCGATCGGCGACCTCGTGAAGAGCGTGATTGCCGATCAGCAGTTCACGATCAGCCAGCTCGAACACTATATCCACGGCACGCCCACCGTCACGTCCGCCTGATCCGCCCCAGCAAAAAAGGCCCAAACGCGTCAGCGTCTGGGCGGAAAGCCGCCGACACGCGGCGACGGAGGTTCTGCTCCTGCGGGCGAACGACGCGCGCGACTGGCGCGCGTCTCGTCGATTCGGCGGTGCGCCCGGGCAGACCCGCGGGATGCTCGCTCAGTTACCGAAGTAGACCGAATTCACGGGATTCGGCGCTTCCCGCGTCACGCGGCGGCCGGCTTGCGCGGCACCCGTTGCCACGGCACCGTAACCGCTCGTGTCGGCGTGCGCGAGCATCGGCTGGTTCGGCTGAACCCGTTGCTCGGCCGCCTGGATGTCGCTCGGATATTGCGAATCGCTCGCCAGCGGCTTGTAGCCGTTCTGCTCGAGTTGCACGAGTTCGGCCTTGACCTCAGCGCGGGTCAACCCCTGTTCGGACTGCGCGAACGATGCAATCGGAGCGGCAAGGACGGATGCGGCGATGGCTGCGTAGATGATCGACTTCATGATTTACCTCCGGAATATGTTCTCTTTTGGCGTCGCCTCGGCAGGACTGTCTGAAGCGATTGAATTCAGTGTAGTGCGCACGCCTCCAAGGGGAAACCCTTAGTTTGAACATACAGCGTTGCATTTCTGGAAAAAATCGCCCACTGTTTCCGGACAGGGTCGTTGCAACTTGCTTCATCTACACAACAATCGCTGACGAAAGGCCGACAGCCGGGTCACATGGCCGGAAGGTTGTGTTGTAGAATCGTAAGGTTTCCTTCGCCAGTCGATATTCCATCCACCATGTACGCGCTCACGCCCCTTTTGGTTTCGCCGTCCGGCTTGGCCGGCGTGCGCGTGCGCGCCGGCCAGCCGGCGCATCCCCTCGTTCGACGCACGGCCCAGGCACCGCTCGCCCCTGCCCGGCGCCTGATCTGACCGCTCGGTCTCCACCCCGGAGCCAGGTTAGACAGGCTCCGGGCGATCCTCATAGGCACGCCACGCCTGCCCTCTGCCGATCATTTGGAGAACCACCATGAAACAACGCCTTTACCAGTTGACCGAACTCGACGTCGCTCGCCTCGAAAAGCATGCCGAGCACAATCCGCGCTTTCAGGCGATGCTCGACACGCTGCTGGAGCGCGCCGATATCGTCCAGCCCGACGCCATCAAGGCGAACGTCGTCACGATGAACTCGCAAATCACGCTGCTCGACGAAGCAACCCAGGAACAGGCCACCTGGACGATCGTTTATCCGGACGCCGCCAATCTCGAACTCGGCCGCCTGAACGTCTTCTCGCCCGTCGGCATGGCGCTGCTGGGCACGCAACGCGGCCAGATGGTCAAGGTGATGCAACCGAGCGGCGCCGAAAAGCTGATGAAGGTTGCGGCGATCGTGTTCCAGCCGGAAGCCAACGGCGAATACACGCGTTGAGCCCTCGGCGACCAGCGCCGCGCCACACGGGCGCAGCACGAAAAAAGCGCCCGCATGAACTGCACCCCAAAAGTTGGATACCGATCCAACCTTTGGGGTGTTTTTCATGAACCGCTTGGATTTCCTGGACAGTGCCGAGCGTTAGTGTTCGGCCTTTCCCGCGCTTTTTTGTATCCGGACGATCAGGGTTGCCGTCATCGCGTTCCGCAGACGAAAAAAAGGCGCCCGAAGGCGCCTTTTCGATGCTGCGAAGCGGGTTACCCCGCCCGTCACGCTTAGAAGCGGTGACGCAGACCAACCGTTGCTGCGGTTTGGTTGATCGACGAGCTCGGCAGGTTGTTGGCGAAGGTGTCGCCGTTGTAGATCGACGCGCCGATGCCGTTCTTCGCTGCACGCTGGTACACAGCTTGTGCGTAGACGTCCGTGCGCTTCGACAGTGCGTAGTCAGCTTGCAGACCGAACTGGTTCCAGTGCGTGCTGCCGTTGTTGATCTTCGCGTTCGTGTACGTGTAAGCAGCACCCAGGCCGAGAGCCGGCGTCAGGTTGTACTTTGCGTTGACTTCGTAGTTGTCGGTGCGCAGCGTGCCTGCAGCAACTGCGTTGTTGTCGAGACGCGCTTGCGTCCATGCAGCGCCGACTTGCGCCGGGCCGAATGCGTACGCAGCAGCAGCACCGTACGTACGGACGCGGCCTTGGCTAGCGATGCCACCGATTGCCGACGACGTCGCGCCGTTTGCGTTCGTACCGTCACCCAGGTTTGCTTGCGAGTATGCTGCACCCAGCTTCAGGCCTTGGAACTGGTACGACAGACCGCCGCTGTATGCACGGTTGTTGCCGAAGTTCGTGCTGTTCGAGAACGAGTACGTGCCGCCGAATTGCAGACCAGCGTAGTTAGCGCTCGTGTACTTGATCGTGTTGTTCTGCGCGACGTCGCCGTTCGTGCTCAGGCGGTCGAGGTTCAGCGGGTGCGCGAAGTACGTGCCGCCCCACGAGCCCGTTGCCGTCAGCGGCGCCAGGTAGTCTTGCGTTGCGTCATACTGCTTACCCAGCGTGACCGTGCCGTACTGGCTCGACAGGCCAACGAAAGCCTGGCGGTTGAACATGCCGCCGTTGCCGTTTGCGAAGCGGCCGTTACCGATGTTGAAGCCGCTTTCCAACGTGAAGATTGCCTTCAGGCCGCCACCCAGGTCTTCCGAGCCACGCAGGCCGAAACGGCTCTGGTCAATGCCCGAACCCATTGCCCAACGCGACTTGCCAGCTTGGCCGAGTGCCGGCTGGACGTTGCTCGTGTAGGTGATGCCTGCGTCCAGCACGCCGTACAGCGTGACGCTGCTTTGCGCGTGAGCGACGGTAGCGAACGATGCTGCAGCTGCTGCAACGATCAGAGTCTTGTTCATTCGTGGAGCTCCCTTCTAAAAAGAGGCAGGTCTCGCGACCTTGTTCATAAACGGTCTTCAACCGCCCGGGAGCGCCATCGATCCTGCTGGCGGCGCCCGGATAGTTGCCCGTTTGGGAACCGTGAGTTTAGGGGTGTACCCTAGGGGAGCGATCCGCAAATAAAGAAATAAGCTTTTCCAGAACTAGAAATAATGAAAGTGGGGCCGCGTCATAAGTATTTGTTTTAACGTTTGTTTTTGACCTCTTGACGCCGGCTTTTTGGACGCTTTCATCGCACCATTCTTTCATGTCATCGGCTTGACGGTTGCATAGAAACAACAAACGGATTCGGTTCGGCACACCAAAACCGGCAATTATTACCTGCCTCAATCTCAAATATTGGTCTTTCCGCTTCTAAAACGTCCCGTCGGCACCCTAAACAAGGGGTCGATACCTGTGCCATGGCGAGATTCCGTCAGCCGTTGGAAAGGAAACAGCGGCTCGACCCTGCCGTGACACGCGGTAACAGCCTTAACCGGCCCCGTAACGCGGCGGGCAGGCCGGCAGGCTAATGTAAGGCAGCCTCGCATACAGAACAGGAACCGCCATGAATCGACGCTCGTTGCTGCGCGCCATCGGATTGACTGCCGCCTTCGTCGGCACCGGCTGGCTGCGCGCCGCCTCGGCCCAGCCTTCCCCGCCCGTGTATCGGCCCTCGGGCCCGAATCGTGTACCCGGCGGGCCGCCCTATGCAGACCGGCCGAGCTTCGCGCCGCCGGCGGCGCGCCACGACCGTCGACCGCCCCCGCCACGGCCGCATGGCTATATATGGACGGACGGCTATTGGCGCTGGCAGCGCGGCCGCTATATATGGGTACCCGGTCGCTGGGTCGCGCGACGCCCCGGGCGCCGCTGGGTACCCGGCTACTGGCGCCGTCAAGGGGCGGTGTGGGTCTACGTCGACGGCTCGTGGCGGTGAGCGGCGGCTCGGCGCCGGCCGATGAAGGGCCGGAGCCGGACCGCGCGCGAGAACCGACGCGGTCCACGCCACGGAATCGTGCGTTACGGCAGCCGCGCTGCAGTCGACATATCGTCGGTCGCCATTCCGGCGGCATCATTCCGATAACGAAGTCATACGATGTGGCGATGCGAATGCATCCGACGATGCTTCAAGCCATCGAAATCGTCTACCGCACATCGCCGGTCGACGAACCGATGCGCGCATCGTCCGCAGCGCGGCCGACGGCGATCTCGTCTACCTGCACGTGCATGCGACCGAGCATCCGGGCGATCGCGGCGAAGCGGTGGTCGACATCTTCCGCGTGAAGGACGGCAAGATCGTCGAACACTGGGACGTGATTCAGCCGGTACCCGAAACGTCCGCGAACCGGAACACGATGTTCTGATGCACGACGCCGGACGCGACCGGCCGCCCCCTATGCCGGCCGAATCGACGCTGCTTCGCGAGCTTCGACGGCAATCGGTTCGGCCCTTCCGTAGCGACGCTCGCGCCGCCCCGTGCGATCGAGACGTGCATTTGCATTTGCGTTCGCAGCGAAGCACGTCCGGCGCGCCGGGCTCCGGGCGATCGGCGCGCGAACCGGCGCCGTCACGCGACGCCGAGCGCCAGCACCTGCTCGGTGGTCAGCACGTCGCCGAACGTGTCCGACAATGCGGCCAGCGTCGCACGATGGAGGTCGCGGTGCGGCACCGTGCCGCCGTCCGCGACGTCGAGATCGCGCGTCGCACAGGCATCGTCGACGACGATCACCGCATAGCCGAGCGGCACCGCATCGCGTGCCGCGCCGGCCACGCACGCATGCGTCATCAGGCCGGTGACGATCAGCGTGTCGATGCCGGCCGCCTTCAGCCGCGCATCGAGGTCGGTCGTCGGGAAGACGCTCACCGACGTTTTCTTCACGACCGTGTGAGCGGGCGCCGGCTGCAGGTCCGCATGAAAGCGGAAGCCGTCGCTGCCGTCGGCGAAGATCGGGCTGTCGGCCGACCCGACGTGCTGGACGTGGAACACCGGAATGCCCGCGCGGTCGGCGAACGCGATCACGCGCCGCGCATTGCCCAGCGCACGCGGCCCGTCCGGAATCGGCAGACGGCCGCTGAAGTATTCGTTCTGGAAATCGATCACCGGCAGCGCGGTGCGCGCGGCGGCGATCGACGTCGGCGCGCTCGCGCCGGCCAGGGTACGGATGGTCGGATGTTGCATGGGATGTCCTGTCGGTCGATACATTGGCGGAACGGCGCGCCGGCCTTGCGGCGTCGCCGGACGCGGCCCGGAACCTCTCCGGCCGCGACGCGCCAGTGTCGGGCCGCGCGGCGTGTCGCGACAGCGGCGCGCGGGACAACGTCCGACAGAATCGGGCCAACGTGCGCGAGCGCCGCCTACGACAGCACGGCCGTTCGCGCGCCCGGCCGCGTACGGCCGTAAGCGACCATCATCGCGAAGCTGAGCAGGAAACCCGCGCCGCCGATCAGCAGCAGGCCGATTTCGCCGAATACGGGCAGCAGGTTCGTCAGCGCACCCGTCACGACCCACGCGACCGCCATCACCGAGCCTGCGACGCCGAGCGCCCAGCCCTGTCGATCGTCGCTCACGGCATCGGAAAACGCGGTATACATCGTTGTGTACGCAACCATGTCGAAACAGCCGACGACCATCGCGAGCACCCACAGCACCGGTTCGTGCGGAAACAACGCGGACAGGATCTGGCCAAGGCCGGCCACCAGCAGGCCCGTCTTCGCGATCTCGATCACGCCCCACACGCGCAGCATCAGCCGCACGACGCACACCAGGCCGAACACGAAGCAGATGCCGATCACGCCGCTGAACAGCCCGAGCCGCGCGCTCGTATAGCCGAATTTCGCCTGCAACAGCAGCATGATGGTCTGCAGATAAAGCCCGTAGCCGACCTGCATCAGGAAGAACACCACCGACAGGAACGCGACGTTGCGCTGGCGCGCGGCCTCCCGGATGATCCGCAACGGCAGCAGCGGATCGATGCGCGTATCGCCGCGCGGCGCGGCGCAATCGCGATACGACGCCCAGGTCCAGCACGCGCAGATCAGCGACAGCGCCGCGACCAGCACGAACGGCGTGCCGTAGTCGAACAGCGGCGAGATCGTCCGGTCGGACGCGACGCCGCCGAGCACCGGGCCGACGATCACGCCCGCGCTGAACGCGAGCGACATGATGCTCATGTCGTACGCCTTCGTATCGGGCGTGCCGAGATCGGCGACGGCCGCCTGCGCGATACCCTGGCACCCGGCCATCAGGCCGGTGAGCCCGCGGCCGGCGAGCAGCAGCGCGACGCTGCCCTGCCACGCACCGACCGCCATCGTCGCGTAGCCGATCGCGAGGCCCAGCAAGCACAGCAGCAGGATCCGACGGCGGCCGTAGCGATCGGACAGCTCGCCCATCAGCGACTAGCCGAAGAACATGCACAGCGGGTAGATCCCGTAGCCGAGACCGAGATAGAAATTGCGTGCGTGTGCGCTGGCGCCGGCCGGCAGGATGCCCGCGTGCGGATCGCTGAAGATGGCGGACATCATCGGATAAACGAGCCCGAACCCCATCGCGTCGAGCGCGATGGCGAGCAGGCAGGGGCCGAGCAGTTTGTAATCGAACCGGGACATGGCGACCTTCCGGACAGAGTGGACGATCGCCCAAGCGTAATGATCGGGCGGCCGCCGCGGTAGGCCGCCGCCGGCGATGCTAAGCATCGGTTCGTGCGATACCCCGCATGCGGCCCGCGCCGATGGGCACGCCGGTCCCGCTGCCGGCGCTCGCGGCCGACATCGATCTCGGCACGCCGGGCGACTCGACGCACGGCGGCCCGCCCTGAACCAAGTCGGCCCGCGACCATGCACGGCGCGCCGACGTGCACGAACACGCTGGAGAGGAGCCCGAACGATCCCGCGAACGGCACGTACCCCGCAGGTGCGACGGGCGACCCGCTCGCACGCGTCGGCCACGTGACGACGAACGTCGTGACGCGGTGAGCGACATCTTCTCGCCGACCAACCTCGTATCGGGCAACGTCGGCTGCTCGCTGCTGCCCCGGCCGTGCGCGCGAGCTGTTCGCGCACCGCATCGCGCTCGTGCCGCTCGCCGGAGCCACGACCCGTCAGACCTTCGGCCTGAGCTTCCCGCATCGCCGCGAGCAAGACCCGAACCCTGCCCGCGCTACTTCCCCAACCGAGCGAGCGGGCCTTGCACGCCCTGCCCCGTGCCCGACGGCCAGCCGCCTGCGAGCGCCTTGTACAGCGCGACCGTCGATGCCGCGCTGCGAATCCGTCCGTCGGCCGCCGCGTCCTGCGCCTGCAGCAGCGTGCGCTGCGCGTCGAGCACTTCGTAGTAGTCGATCGCGCCGGCCGAGAAACGCGCCTGCGCAAGCTGCGCGGCGCGTGCGCTGTCGTCGGCCGCGCGCACGAGATGCGCGGTCTCGTCACGCGTTCGGGCGACACGCAGCAGCGCGTTCTCGGTTTCCTCCAGCGCGCCGAGTACGGTCTGCCGGTACTGCGCAAGCTGGCCGGCCGCTTCCGCGTCGCTCGCCGCGATCCGTGCACGCACGCGGCCGACGTCGAGGAACGACCAGTCGATGCCGAGCGCGATCAGGTTCGTGTCGCTGCCCGCGCGGAAGAACCCGTAGCTGCTCGTCGCGCTGCCGAGCAACCCGGACAGCGTGAAGCGCGGGAACAGGTCGGCGGTCGCGACGCCGACACGCGCGGTCGCCGCATGCAGCCGCGCCTCGGCGGCCGCGACATCGGGACGGCGGCGCAGCAGGTCGCCCGGCGTGCCGGGATCGAGGTCGGCCGCGAGCGCCGGCAGCGGGACCGGCGTGCCCGTCGGCGCGGCCGCCTTCGGCAGGTCGAACCGGCCGATCAGCGCATCCGGCGTCTGCCCGGTCAACACCGCGAGCCGATGCTCGTCGACGCCGATCGCGGCTTCGTACACGGCGATCCGCGACGTCGTCGATTCGTACTGCGCGCGTGCGCGCGCCGCGTCGAGGTCGGAGCCGCGTCCCGCGCCGACGCGCGCATTGATCAGCGCGAGCGTCTGCTTCTGGTTGTCGGCGTTCTCGCGGGCGATCCGCAACCGCTCCTGCGAGCCGCGCAGGTCGACGTACGTACTCGCGACCTCCGCCGCGATCGCGACCCGCACCGCGCGTACGTCGGCCGCGCTCGCCGCCGTTTCCGCGCGTTGCGACTCGATCGAGCGGCGTACGCGGCCGAACAGGTCGAGTTCCCACGCGGCATTGATGCCGACGCTCGACGTCGGCGTGTCGCGCTGGCTGCGCGGCGCGCCGAACGCCTGATCCTTGCTCATCAATTGATGGCCGATCCGGCCGCTCGCGGTGATCGTCGGATAGCGGTCGAACGTTGCCTGAGACAACAGCGCATTCGACGCGTCGTAACGCGACACCGCGACCTGCAGGTCCTGGTTCGCCGCGAGCGCCGCATCGATCAACTGCGTCAGCACCGGATCGCCGAACCCGCGCCAGAACGCGGCATCGGCCTCCGCCGACGCGTCGGGCGGCATATCGGGCTGCGTATCGGCCTGCGACGCGCCGCGCTGCGTCGCAGGATGGTCGTCGCGCGCGAACCGCGCCGCCGTGATCGTATCGGGCCGTTCGAAATCGGGGCCGACCGCGCAGGCAGCGAGCATCACCGACATCGCCAGCGCGGAAAGACGGAAAGCGGCGCTCATCGGTTTTCTCCTTCGAGGGTGCCGTGCTGTTCGCGCCAGACGGCCGGCGTGCCGCCCGCGAGCTTGCGGATCGCCACATAGAACACGGGCGTCAGGAACAGCCCGAACAGCGTGACGCCCAGCATCCCGGCGAACACGGTGACGCCGGTGGCCGCCCGCACCTCGCTGCCCGCGCCGCTGCCGATCAGCAGCGGCACCGAGCCCGCGATGAACGCGACCGACGTCATCACGATCGGACGCAGCCGCAGCCTGCACGCTTCGAGCGCCGCTTCGACCGCGCCCTTGCCCTGGATCTCGAGCTCGCGCGCGAATTCGACGATCAGGATCGCGTTCTTGCACGCCAGCCCCATCAGCACGACCAGGCCGACCTGCACGAACACGTTGTTGTCGCCGCCGGACAGCCACACGCCGAACAGCGCCGCGCACATGCACACGGGCACGATCAGGATCACCGCGAGCGGCAGCGTCCAGCTCTCGTACAGCGACGCGAGCACCAGGAACACCAGCATCACGGCCAGCGGAAAGACGACGATCGCCGCGTTGCGCTGCGTGACCTGCTGGTAGCTGAGGTCGGTCCATTCGAGCGTGATGCCCGGCGGCAGCACGTCCTTCGCGATCTGCTGCAGCTTCGCGATCGCCTGCGACGACGACATCGTCTTCGGATCGGCGTCGCCGATCAGATCGGCGGCCGGATAACCGTTGTAGCGGACGACCGGGTCGGGGCCGTACGCGGGCCCGACCGTCACCATCGAGCCGATCGGCACCATCTCGCCCTTCGCGTTGCGCGTGCGCAGGTTCGCGATGTCGGCGGCCGTCTGCCGGTGACCGGCATCCGCTTGCGCCATCACGCGATACACGCGGCCGAACACGTTGAAGTCGTTCACGTACATCGAGCCGAGATAGACCTGCAACGTATTGAACAGATCGGTCAGCGCGACGCCCTGCGCCTTCGCCTTGAGCCGGTCGACCTTCACCTCGAGCTGCGGGATGTTCGCCTGGTACGAGCTGACGGGATAGCTCATCCCCGGCGTCTTCGCGACCGCGGCCTGAAACGCGCCGAGCGCCTTCTGCAATTCGCCGTAGCCGAGCCCGCCGCGATCCTCCAGGTACAGCGAGTAGCCGGAACCGTTGCCGAGACCCTGGATCGGCGGCGGCATCAGCGCATAGGTGATGCCGCCGCCGATCGCCGCGAAGCGCGCGTTCAGGTCCGCGTTGATCTGCGCGGCGCTGCGATGACGCCGGTCGAACGGCTTCAGGATCACGTACGAGTTCGTGATGTTCGGCGTGTTCACGCCCTGCAACGCGTTCAGCCCGGCGAACGCCGGCACCATCTCGACGCCGTCGGTGCCGAGCGCGATCTTCGTCATCTGCTCGGTCACCGCGCTGGTGCGCGCGAGCGACGCGCCTTCCGGCAGCTTCGCGCCCGCGAACAGGTACAGCTTGTCCTGCACCGGGATGAAGCCGCCCGGCACCGCGTCGAACAGCAGCGCGGTCGCCGCGAGCAGCGCCGCATAGACGGCGAACACCATACCGCGCCGCTTCAACGTGCGCCCGACGACGCCGTGATAACGATCGGAGCTGCGTTCGAAGAACCGGTTGAACGGACGGAACAGCCAGCCGAATGCGCGATCGAGCGCACGCGTCAGCGCATCCTTCGGCGCGCCGTGCGGACGCAGCAGCTTCGCGGCGAGCGCGGGCGACAGCGTCAACGAGTTGATCGCGGAGATCACCGTCGAGATCGCGATCGTCACCGCGAACTGCTTGTAGAACTGGCCGGTCACGCCCGACATGAACGCCATCGGCACGAACACCGCGCACAGCACGAGCGCGATCGCGACGATCGGCCCCGACACCTCGCGCATCGCCTGGTGTGCGGCGTCGCGCGGGCTCAGCCCCCGGGCGATGTTGCGCTCGACGTTCTCGACGACGACGATCGCATCGTCGACGACGATCCCGATCGCGAGCACAAGCCCGAACAGCGTCAGCGTGTTGATCGAGTAGCCGAGCAGATAGAGCCATGCGAACGTACCGACCACCGACACCGGCACCGCGACGAGCGGAATGATCGACGCGCGCCACGTTTGCAGGAACAGGATCACGACGAGCACGACCAGCACGACGGCCTCGATCAGCGTGTGCTGCACCGCGCGGATCGATTCGCGCACGAACACCGTCGGGTCCCACACGGGGCGGTATGCGACGCCGGGCGGGAAGCGCTTCGACAGCTCGTCGAGCTTCGCATACACGGCCTTCGCGACGTCGAGCGCGTTCGCGCCCGGCGACAGGAAGATGCCGACCACGGCCGAATGCTTGTCGTTGAAATACGAACGCAGCGTGTAGTCGCCCGCGCCGAGCTCGATGCGTGCGACGTCGGACAGCTTCACGACCTGGCCGTCGTCGCCGTTGCGCAGCACGATGTCGCCGAATTCCTGCACCGTGCGCAAGCGGCCGCGCACGTTGATCGACACGAGGAAGTCGTTTTTCTTCGGCGACGGCTCCGCGCCGAGCTGACCGGCCGACACCTGCACGTTCTGCTCGCGCACGGCCGCGATCACGTCGCTCGCGGTCAAGCCGCGCGACGCGAGCCGGTTCGGGTCGAGCCACAGCCGCATCGCGTAATCGCCGGAGCCGTACACGCCGACGTCGCCGATGCCGGTGAGCCGCGACAGTTCGTCCTTCACGTGCAGCGTCAGGTAGTTGCGCAGGTACAGCGAATCGCGGCTGTTGTCCGGCGAATAGAGGCTCACGTACATCAGCGGCGTCGGCGACTGCTTCTGCGTGGTCACGCCGTACTGGCGCACCTCGTCGGGCAGGCGCGACAGCGCCTGGCTCACGCGGTTCTGCACGCGCACGGCGGCCGTGTCGGGGTCGACGCCCTGCAGGAACGTGACGACGACCTGCAGGCTGCCGTCCGAACCGGCGACCGACTTCATGTACATGATGCCTTCGACGCCGTTGATCGCTTCTTCCAGCGGCTCGGCCACCGACTCGGCGATTTCCTTCGGGTTCGCGCCCGGGTACGTCGCACGCACGACGACGCTCGGCGGCACGACTTCCGGATATTCGCCGGCCGGCAGCATCGGGATCGAGATCAGGCCGATCGCGAAGATGACGATCGACAGCACGACCGCGAAGATCGGCCGGTCGATGAAGAATCGGGAGAAATCCATCGTATCGCTCCCGTCATTGCGCGGCAGGCGCGCCGGCATCGGCGACCGCCTGCGTCGCGCTGCCCGCATCGGCGCGCGCGGGCAGCGCCTTCGGCTTCACCTGCGCGCCCGGATAGTAGATGCGCTGCACGCCGTCGACGACCACGCGGTCGCCCGCCTGCAGCCCCTTCTCGACGATCCGCTCGCCGTCGAGTTCGCGGCCGATCGTCACGTCGCGGCGCAGCGCCTTGTCGCCCGCGCCGATCACGTACACGTACTTGCGGTCCTGGTCGGTCAGCACGGCCTTGTCGTCGACCAGCAATGCGCTCTGGTCGCGGCCGCTGACGAGCTGCACGCGCGCATACAGGCCCGGCGTAAACGCATGGTCCGCATTCGGCAGCCGCACGCGTGCGCGGATCGTGCCGGTCTGCGGATCGAGCCGGTTGTCGAGGAAATCGACGGTGCCCGCATGCGGGAAGCCCGTCTCGTTCGCGAGGCCGATGCGCACCGGATCGGCGCCGATCGCGCGATGTTTCGGATCGGCGCGCCGCGCGTTGTAGCGCAGGTAGCTCTGCTCGTCGCAATCGAAATACACGTAGACCGGATCCTGCGACACGACGGTCGTCAGCAGCGTGTCGTCCGCACGCGCGAGATTGCCGACGGTAGCGACCGCGCGGCCGACGCGGCCCGCGATCGGTGCGCGCACTTCGGTGAAACCGAGATTGAGCTTCGCGTCGGCAACGGCCGCATCGGCCGCCTGCAGATCGGCGCGGGCCTGTTCGGCAGTCGCGCGCGCGTTGTCGAGTTCTTCCTGCGACGTCGCATGCGCATCGATCAGCGTCTGCACGCGCTTGAGTTGCACGTTCGCGAGGCTCGCGGCCGCACGGGCGCGCTGTTGCTGCGCATTCGCACGGTCGAGCGCGATCCGGTACGGGCGCGGATCGATCTCGAACAGCAGCGCGCCCTGCGCGACCACGTCGCCCTCCTTGTATGCGACACGCTGCAGATAGCCGCTCACGCGCGGCCGCAGCTCGACCGCGTCGACCGCTTCGACGCGTCCGTTGAATTCGTCCGCGAGGCGGACGGTACGCGGCGCGACGGTGGCGACGCCGACTTCGGGAAGAGGATGGGCCGACGATGCGCCTTTGCCGTCGTGACAACCCGACAACACCAGCAACAGGGCGCAGGCGGCGCCCAAAGGCGACGTCCTGCGTAGGGAAAAGGAGAACATGATGCCTCGCGACGGGTTAAACTGCCGCGTAGCATAAAAGTTCAAGTTAACTTCAAGTCAAGCTTTCCCGGAGGGTGTCATGGGTATCCAGGAAACCCCGCAGTGGCCGCTGATGTCGATCCGCGAAGTGGCCGCGCGCAGCGGGGTGCCGGCGTCGACGCTGCGCTTCTACGAGATGCGCGGGTTGATCAAGTCGCACCGCAACGGCTCGAGTCATCGCCACTATTCGCGCGCGGTGCTGCGGCTGATCGCATTCATCGTGTTCGCGCAGAAGATCGGCTATTCGCTCGACGAAATCGCCGAACAGCTCGTCAGCCTGCCCGAGGACACCGCGCCGACCAACAAGGACTGGCAGGGGCTGTCGCGCGGCTGGAAGCAGCGCGTCGCGAGCCGGATCGAGGAGCTGCAGCGGCTCTACATCAATCTCGACGAATGCATCGGCTGCGGCTGCCTGTCGCTGAAACGCTGCAAGCTGACCAACCCGGACGATCGCGCGGGCCGCAACGGGCCCGGCGCGCGACGCTGGCTCGGCGACAAGCCGCCGACCGATTCCGAATGACGCGCGCGCCGCGCGCGTCCCGCATCACCCGACGCGCCAGCCGCCGTTCACCGCGATCGTCGCGCCCGTGACGAACGACGCGCGCGGCCCGGCGAGCCAGGCGACCGCATCGGCGATGTCGTCCGGCTGCCCGGCGCGGCCGACCGGCGTCTGCTCGCGGATCGTCGCCGCGACGGCCGGCGCGACCCCGCTGTCGCCGAACAAACGCGTGTCGGCGATATAGCCGGGCGCGACCGTATTGACCGTCGCCCCGCGCGGCCCGAGTTCGCGCGCCAGCGCGACGGTGAAGCCTTCGACGCCGGCCTTCGCGGCCGCATACGCGAGGCCGCCCGGCAGCAGGCTGCCGGCACGCGCCGCGATCGAACCGATGTTGACGATGCGCGCGGCATGGTCGGCCAGGTGCGGCAGCACGGCCATCGTCGTCAGAAACAGGCTTTTCAGGTTCGCATGGAGCACCGCGTCCCATACGGCCTCGGCCTCCGCCGCTTCGGTATCCGCGCCGACGCGCCCGGTCAGCCCCGCGTTGTTGACCAGCACGTCGATGCGCGGCCATCGCGCGACGATCGCGGCGACGGCCGCTTGCGCGTCGCGCCGCACGCCGAGGTCGCCGGCCTGCCCGATCGCCGCGCCGCCCAGACGCTCGACGGCCGCCGTCAGCCGCGCCGCGTCGCGCCCGACGATCGCGACGCGATACCCGTCCTGCACCAGCCGGCGCGCGATCGCGAAGCCGATCCCGCTCGATCCGCCCGTGACGATCGCCGTGCGTTGTCGTTCGTTGCCCGTCATGACCTGCCCTCCTTTCCTCGGTGTTGACGATTGGTGACGTTTGCAGTGTGGGCAACGGAAGGCGATAGGTAAAATACGAATTCGATGACATCTTGATACGCAGAAGGTATCGCCATGATCGATCTGCGCCAGTTCCGGCAATTCATCGCGGTCGCCGAAACGCTCAGCTTCCGGCGCGCTGCCGAGCGGCTGCACATGGCCCAGCCGCCGCTCAGCGCGGCGATCCGCAAGCTCGAGGACGAACTGGGCGTCGCGTTGCTCGACCGCGACACGCGCGGCTCGCGGCTCACGCCGGCCGGCGAAGCATTCCTGCTCGAAGCGCGGCGCGCGCTCGAACAGGCCGAGCGCGCGGTGGCCGCGGCGCGCCGCGCGGGCGCCGGCCTCGGCGGCACGCTGCGGCTGCGCTTCGTCGACAGCACGGTCAATGCGCTGTTGCCGCTGATCCTGCGCGCGTTCCAGGAACGGCATCCGGGCGTCGATTTCCAGCTCGAGGAAGGCACGACGGCCGAACAGGTGCTCGCGCTGCGTCACGATCGCACGGACGTCGGCCTCGTCGTGCTGCCGGTGGCCGACGCCGGCGACGTGCGTGTCGAACCGCTGCTGCGCGACCGGATGGTGGCCGCGCTGCCCGACGGCCATCGGCTCGCGCGCCGCCGCCGCATCGCGCTGGCCGAACTGGCGGACGAACCGTGGGTCATGTTTGCCGCGCATCACGGGCCCGGCATGCATGCGCTGATCGTGACGGCATGCGCGCAGGCGGGCTTCGCGCCGCGCGTGGTCCAGCAACCGCGCCAGATGCAGACGACGGCCGGGCTCGTCGCGGGCGGCATCGGCATCGCGCTGATGCCGCGCCTGTTCGTGCCGATGCAGCCGCAAGGCATTACGTTCTGCGAACTGAAGGATGCGGGCAGCCCGCTCGCGTACGAACTGGCGCTCGCGTACCGGACGCCGTCGCCGCTCGTCGATGCGCTGCGCGAGAGCGCGCGCGACGCGGTGCGCGAACTGGGGCTGGTTGCCGCGACGTGACCGCGCGCATCGCGCGCGCGGCGTTCAGTCGCCGAGGAAGTTGAGCGCGACGCCGAGCACGGCCTGCCGGAATGCTTCCGGCCGCGTCGGCAGCGACGTGAACTCCAGCATCATGTGGCTGTACGACACCGTCGTGCCCACCGCGCTCGCGATCATGAAAAACAGCACGTTCGGATCGACCGGACGGATCGCGCCGGCCTCGACCGCGTCCGCCAAGAGCGGCAACATCGCGTCGTGATACGGGCGCACGATCCGCTCCTGCAGCCGGTCGAGCCGCCCGCCCTCCTCGGTCGCCGCCGTCGAGAAGAACATGGCGATATCCGGCTCCGCGAACTCGTGATCGACGCACAGCTCGAGCGCGCGCCGCACGCGATCGCGATGCGGCAGCGACGACGTGCGCAACGCGCGCAGCGCGTCGAACATCGGTTCGGCCAACTCGGCGATCTGCTCGACGACCGCCAGCCACAACGTTTCCTTCGTACCGAAGTGATGGGCGATCAGCGCCGCATCGATGCCCAGCTCGCGCGCGACTTCGCGCACGCTCGTCGCGTCGTAGCCGCGCTTCGCGAACGTGCGGCGCGCGGCCCGCAATATCACGTCCGGACCGACGGACGCATCCGCCAGCGGCCGTCCGCGCGTACGCCGCTTCGACGGCGCGCGCTCAGTGACTTCTGCCACGTTTTTCCTGCTCCTTGAACGATTCGAATGCCCGTGCCCGGTACCCGGCTTCGCGTACCGGAAGCGGGCGGCCTGCCCCGCTGCGTTGACACGCCGAGCCGGGAAGCGCTAGGATCATACCTTATTCATCACGTGATGATTTATACATGACAACCCCTACACGCATCGTCATCGTCGGCGGCGGGATCGCCGGACTGCAGCTCGCGACCCGTCTGGGCGAGCGTCTCGGCCGATCCGGGCGGGCGCAGATCACGGTCGTCGACCGCAGTCCGACGCACATCTGGAAGCCGATGCTGCACACGATCGCGGCCGGCACGCGCGACGTCCAGCAGCAACAGGTGATCTTTCTCGCCCACGCCCGCGATCACGGCTACGCGTACCAGCCCGGCGAACTGAAGGGGCTCGATCGCGCACGCCGCCGCGTGCAGCTCGGCGAGATCCGCTCGCAGGACGGCGACGTAGTGATCGACGCACGCGAACTCGAATACGACGTGCTGATCCTCGCGCTCGGCAGCCAGGCCAACGATTTCGGCGTGCCCGGCGTGCGCGAGCACTGCTACTTCATCGACAGCCAGCAGCAAGCGGAAACCTTCAACGAAGCGTTGCGGATGCGCGTGTTCCGCAGCATCGCGCGCGACGAGCCGTTTCGCGTCGCGATCGTCGGCGCGGGCGCGACGGGCGTGGAGCTCGCAGCGGAGTTGAGCCGGTTGCTGGAAGTGGCGCAGGCGTACGGTGACGAAACGGTGCGCGAGCGGCTGCAGCTCACGCTGCTCGAAAGCGGCCCGCGCATCCTCAACGCGTTTCCGGCACGGATTTCCGCGTCGGCCCAGCGGCGGCTCGAACAGATCGGCTTTCACGTACTGACGTCGACGCGCGTCACGTCGGCCGACGCGAACGGCTTCCATTACGGCGACGGTTCGTTCACCGAAGCGGACCTGATGGTCTGGGCGGCCGGCGTGAAGGCGCCCGATTTCATGCAGGCGCTGGGCGGGCTCGACACGAACCGCGCGAACCAGATCGTGGTCGGCCCCACGCTGCAGGCAACCGGCGACGAGCACGTGTTCGCGATCGGCGATTGCGGGAGCCTGCTGCCCGACGGCCACGAACGGCCGCTGCCGCCGACCGCGCAGGTCGCGACGCAGCAGGCCGAGCATCTCGCGAAGCACCTGCCCGCGTGGCTCGACGGCACGCCGATTCCGCCGTTCGCGTTCCGCGATTTCGGCGCGCTGGTGTCGATCAGCGATTACGACGCGTTCGGCACGCTCGGGCAGTTCGGGTTCTTCCGCGGCGGCTTCATCCAGGGGCGCTTCGCGCAGTTCAGCCACCTGATGCTCTACCGGCGGCACCAGCAGGCGCTGCACGGTTTCCCCAAGGCCACCTTGCTGTGGATCGCCGAACGGATCAACGGCTGGGTACAGCCGCGCATCCGCCTGTCGTGATGCCGCGCGTCGCGGCACCGCGTAACGTTTCGAGGAACAGAGACATGAACAACCGCGCAGCGCCCTGGCTCATGACCGTCGCCGCAATCGGCCGCTTCGACATGCCGTCCGTCTCGTGGGGCGGCCCGCGGCGGCGCAGCGTCACGCGCGACCGGCTGCCGGCGTGGGACGCGACGAGCAAGCCGACCATCAGCGTGCTCGAACGGCCCACGGCCGACACCGTGATGATCTCGTGGTGCGACGCGTGCACCGGGCACTACGGCTACCAGAAGTGGCGCCTGTTCACGACGCGCAAGCGCGGCGTGTGCGCGCTGTCGGGGCGATCGATCGAGATCGGCGACAGCGTCTATGCGCCGCAACTGCTCGGCTCGACGCCGGGCAACGCCGCCGCGATGGTGCTCGCGGCGTGCATCGACGACGCCCTGGCGGCCTGACCGTCAGGTCGACGTGGTCTGACCGGCGCCATAGGCCGGCGCATCGTTCTGCCGTTCGAGCTCCGCGTCGAGATGCGCGGCATGCGCATTCGCTTCGGACTCCGACATCAGCTCGCCTTCCCACTTCGCGACCACCGCGCTGGCGATCGAGTTGCCCACCGCGTTCGTGGCCGAGCGGCCCATGTCGAGGAACGTATCGACGCCGAGAATCAGCAGCAGCCCGGCTTCCGGGATGTTGAACTGGTGCAGCGTCGCCGCGATCACGACGAGCGATGCGCGCGGCACGCCGGCCATCCCCTTCGACGTCAGCATCAGGATCAGCAGCATCGTGACTTGCGT
Organism: Burkholderia sp. MSMB1835; assembly: GCF_001526365.1. Taxonomy (NCBI): domain Bacteria; kingdom Pseudomonadati; phylum Pseudomonadota; class Betaproteobacteria; order Burkholderiales; family Burkholderiaceae; genus Burkholderia; species Burkholderia sp. MSMB1835. The sequence continues at coordinate 4,931 of NZ_LOYP01000052.1, read as the reverse complement.
GCCGAACGACAGGTGGATGTCGTACGCCTGCGCGATGAACAGCGACGCGAACGTGCAGTACATCATCGACCCGTCGAGGTTGAACGAATAGCCCATCGGCATCACGAAGCTCGAGATCTTGCGCCGCACGCCGAAACGGTCGAGCGCGTCGAGGATCTTCGGATACGCTGCTTCGGAGCTGGCCGTCGCGAACGACAGCATGAACGCTTCCTTGATCAGCACGAGCAGCTTGAACACGCGGCGACCGAGGAACAGCAGCCCGGCCGCGACGAGCGTGGCCCACAGCAGCACGAGGCTCACGTAGAAGTCGCCCATGAACACCGCGAACTTCAGCAGGATCGACAACCCGTTGACCGCGACGGTCGACGCCATCGCCGCCATCACCGCGAGCGGCGCGAGCTTCATCACGTAGCCGGTGATCTTCAGCATCACGTGCGCGAGCTGGTCGATCGCCGCGACGAGGATCTTGCCGCGCTCGCCGAGCGCGGCGAGCGCGACGCCGAAGAACATCGAGAACACGACGATCTGGAGGATCTCGTTGTTCGCCATCGCCTCGGCGATCGACTTCGGCACCATGTGCCCGACGAAATCCTTCAGCGTGAACTTGGACGTCGCGAGATGCGCGGACGCGCCGATGTCCGGCAGCGGCAGGCCGAGGTTCTCGCCGGGCCGCAGCAGGTTCGCCATCAGCAGGCCCAGCAGCAGCGAGACCAGCGACGCGGTGACGAACCAGCCGAGCGCCTTCACGAACACGCGCCCGACCGACGACGCATCGCCCATGTGCGCGATGCCGACCACCAGCGTCGAGAACACCAGCGGGCCGATCACCATCTTGATCAGCCGCAGGAACACGTCGGACACGAGCGAGATGTAGCCGGCAATTTCGGCGGCCGACTGCTTGTCCGGAAGCTGCGTGTAGATCAGGTAGCCGATCAGGATGCCGGCTGCCATCGCGAGCAGGATCCAGCCTGCCGCAGACATTCGTTTGTTCATGATGGAATTCGCCGCACGGCGATGGAGTTGACGGAAGAAGGTGGCGCGTGCCGTGCCAGGGCGCGCGCGGGGCGCGCCGCGCGGGCCGACATGGAGATCCGCGAACGGACGCGCTGCCGCCGCACCGGCATTCGCAGCAACGCGAACGCCGGCGGCAGCGGTCCGGCATGAAGCGACCGGGTCAATAGCCGATCGCGGAGCCCGCCGGACGGCGCGGGTCGTTGTAGCCGTAGATGAAGCCGACACGCACGTTGCCGGACACGGACGAATCGTTCCCGGAACTCTGGCGGCTCGCGGCTTCGGTGCCCGGCAGGCCGACCATGATCAGCTCGGCGGCGCCCCACGGCGTCTGCTCGACCATCTTGTAGCCCATGTTGCGAAGGATCGCGAGCGTGTCGGGCGACAGGCCGTAGGTTTCGTAATAGACCGCGTCGGGCAGCCACTGATGATGGATGCGCGGCGCGGCGACCGCGTCCTGCGGCGTCATCCCGTAGTCGATCACGTTCAGCACGGTCTGCAGCGTGATCGTGATGATGCGCGAGCCGCCCGGCGAACCGACCACCATGAACACCTTGCCGTCCTTCTTCACGATGGTCGGCGCCATCGACGACAGCGGACGCTTGCCCGGCGCGATCGAGTTGCGCGTGCCCTGCACGAGGCCGAACAGGTTCTGCGCGCCGACCTTCACGGTGAAGTCGTCCATCTCGTCGTTCAGGAAGAAGCCCGTGCCCGGCGCGATGACCACGGCGCCGAAGCGGCCGTTGACCGTATAGGTCGTCGACACCGCATTGCCGTCATGGTCGACGATCGAGTAATGCGTCGTTTCCGGCTTCTCGTGCACGCCGACGCCGGGCTGCACGTCGACCGACGGCGTCGCCGTGTCGGCATGGATGCTCTTGCGGATCTGCGCCGCGTATTCCTTGCTCGTCAGCTTCGCGACCGGGTTGTCGATGAAGTCCGGATCGCCGAGCAGCGTGTTGCGGTCTTCGTATGCATGGCGCATCGCTTCGGTCATATAGTGGACCGCTGCGGCCGAGTGGTAGCCGAGCTTGCGCAGGTCATACCCTTCGAGGATGTTCAGCGTCTCGCACATCGTCACGCCGCCCGAACTCGGCGGCGGCGCCGACACGAACTCGTAGCCGCGATACGTGCACGTCAGCGGCGCCATGTCCTGCGCGCGATAGGACGCGAAATCGGCCGCCGCGATCACGCCGCCGCCGCGCCTGGCCGCCGCTTCGACGATCTTCGGAATCTCGCCGTGATAGAACGCGTCCGGCCCCTCCTCCGCGATGCGCTCGAGCGTGCGCGCCAGATCCTTCTGCACCAGACGATCGCCCGGCTGCAACGCCGTGCCGTCCGGGCGCAGGAAAATGCGCGCGGCTTCCGGATCCTTCCTGAAGCGCTCGACCGTCGTGTCGAGGATGTCGGTATCGCCGCGCGTCAGCACGAAGCCGTCGCGCGCGAGCCGGATCGCCGGCGCCATCACCTGCTTGCGCGTCAGTTTCCCGTACTTGCGCTGCGCGAGATCGAGCCCGGCCACCGTGCCCGGCACGCCGACCGCGCGATAGCCGTACAGGCTCTGGTCCGGGATGACGTTGCCGGCCGCATCGAGATACATGTTCGCGGACGCCGCGGCCGGCGCGGTCTCGCGGAAATTGATGAAGCGGTCGCGACCGTCGGCCAGGTGGAGGGTCATGAAGCCGCCGCCGCCGATGTTGCCGCAGCACGGGTTGGTCACGGCCTGCGCATAGCCGACGGCCACCGCCGCGTCCACCGCGTTGCCGCCTGCCTTCAGGATGTCGACGCCGATCTGCGACGCGAAGTGCTGCGACGACACGACCATGCCGTTCTTCGCTTCGACCGCCGGGTCCGACGCGGCGAACGCGCACACGCTCATCGCGGACAACAGGGTGAGTACTACGAGCCGCCTCATGACGGAATCCTCCAGACGAATAAACCGGCGCATGCCGGGATGCGCGGCCGCACCGCCGCGTATCGACGCCGCCTATTCGACGTGTAATAAACGGTACATTTCCGCAAGGCCGCGATCATAACATCCGCTTTTTTGCGTCAAAAACTAGGGTAATCACTGAATTAAAAGCGGGCATGCGGGACTATCTTTGTCGAAGCATGTTCGATTTATTACATATATGAACGTATCCGTGGGCCAAGCGATACGTCCCTCTAATTTCGAACCGTACGCGGCCTGCCGCACGTCGATCGGCTAACATGCGTGCAGTTACCGGCAGACGCACGTCTGCCGTTCGATCGTTCAATTCAGATAGAGAGCCGGAGTGCCGATGGGGACGAGCATCAGGGCGTTGCTGTTATCCCAGATGGATAGCTTCACGCCGTCGGAACAAAAGGTCGCGCAGGCGTTGCTGGATCGCTATCCCAGTCTCGGGCTGGGCCCCATCGCGCAGTTCGCGAAGCAGGCGGAAGTCAGCGACCCGACCGTGTTCCGCTTCGTCGTCCGGATCGGCTTTCCGAACTATTCGTCGTTCCAGCAGGCGCTGCACGACGAAATAGACACCGCGATGAATTCGCCGCTCGCGCGCATGGATGCCTTTCATTCGGAAACGGGCATGCGCGACAGCCACGCGGCGATTTTCCAGCGGCTGTCCGAATCGCTTGCGACCACGATCGAAGGGCTCGACGCGGCCGCGTTCGACGCAGCAGTGGCGATGCTGGCCGACCCGGACGTACGCATCTTCTGCGGCGGCGGGCGCTATACGGCGCCGCTCGCGTCGTTGTTCTCGTTCACGCTGGCGTATGCGCGGCCGCACGTGCAGTACGTCGAGCCGAACGTGAATCTCGCGTCCGTCGCGCTGGCCGACATGGGGCGCAACGACCTGCTCGTGATCTTCGACTTTCGCCGCTACCAGAAGGACAGCATCCGCTTCGCGCAGGCCGCGCACCGGCTCGGCGCGCGGATCCTGCTGATCACCGACGAATGGCGCTCGCCGATCGGCGAATTCGCGGAGATCGTGCTGCGGATCCAGGGGCGCCCTTTCGCGATGCTGCAGACCAACGTGCCGGCGCTGGCGCTCGCCGAAGCGCTGGTGATCGGCGTGACGAACCGGCTGCCGGAACTGGCGCGGCAGCGGATGGAGAAGATCGAGCAGCTCAACGCGGGCGGGATCGAATGGGATACCACCCAGCGCGATTTGCCCGAATGACACGCGCTCGCCATTCGGGCACGGCACTCAACTCTCGACGTCCTCCAGACTGAACACTTCCGTCTTGTCGTTGTACGAGAAGACCTCGCCGTAACGGCCCCAGTCGATCACCGCGTCGAGCGTTTCCTCGGCCGCTTCGTCGGACAGAAAATCCTCCAGTTCCTGCTCGAAGCGCACGCGCGGCGCACGGTGGCCCGGACGCTCGTTCAGCACCTTCCTGATCCGCGCGGCGAGCGGCACGTGCTTCAGCAGGTGATCCGCGAACATCAGCTTGCGCTCCTGCGTGCCGAATTCCGCGAACACGCGTGCGGGCGGCGTCAGGAACACGTCGCCTTCGCGTACGTCCGCGAAGCCGAGGTACTGCAGCACTTCCGCGATCGGGAACAGTTCGTCGACTTCGAGATGCAGCGTGCGCGCGATTTCCGGCATGTCGGCGCGACCGTGGTACGGCGCCATCGCGAGCGTCTCGATCAGGCCGGCCATCAGGTTGGTCGACACTTGCGGCAGCCAGCTGCCGAGCTCGAGCCCCTTCTTCGTCGCCTCGCCGGTCTGGCGTGCGGTCATCTTCGCGTAGATGTCGTCGACCAGCTTGCGGAAATCGGTATCGAGCCGATTGCGCGGATGCTTGAACGGCACCTTGATCTCGGCGATCACGCGGCCCGGGTTCGACGACAGCACGAGAATCCGGTCGCACATGAACACCGCTTCCTCGATGTTGTGCGTGACGATCAGCACCGACTTGATCGGCATGCGGCCCTG